>NZ_CP032869.1:3108306-3419137 GCF_003576455.2 Mucilaginibacter celer | reverse complement strand
AAACTGGGACTAAATTCAATCAGGCGCACTCCGGCAAACCCAGCAGGTAGTCGGGTTCCGATTCGTCATAAACAGTTTTTACATATTTGTTTCCCTCGGGGCATACCGCCGGGATCAAGGTTGTTTTGTTGCCTTGCTTATCTATAATATAAGCTTCACCATCCTCGTTCTTGATCCAATCGTAAAGTTTCGATCTTTCGGTGATGCCTTTCACATTAATGCGCTCGTTTATCCATTCCAGCGAGTCGATGGCCACATAGGGATTATCGTGCGGCCGGGTGTCGGTTTTTATACATACTATACGTACAGCCATGGTGCTAATTGTTATAAATTATCAGGTGAGATAAAATTATGGCAAATAACAATACTCCGAAATAGGTATAATCACCCAATTTTCGATACGTAAAATTACCTATTGCGTGAGTGCTGCTACTTTTGGCATGGGCCACCCTGCAGCCTGAAAAATTTAAAATGTACGGGGATTACTTCTGTCTCGTTTTTAAAGCCTTTAATGGCAAACAAGCCAATATACCGGGGTGTCATATCAAAATCCTGGCTGGCAACTTCCTTAAAGGCAGTGTTTTGTACCTCCCCGCCGGCATATAAAAAGCGAAACCTGCTGCCGTTTTTTTCAATCCGCAAAGCCGAATTGAGCAGGTTTTTGAACAAGGCAGGGCTGGCAGCGGCGCTATCCGGGTAAAATACAACGTGGTGCGCAATCTCTTCGGGTTTACCAAAGCCGGGGCCAAGCGAGGTGATGGCCTGCACCAAAATTTCGCGGGGGCGTTTGTAGCCGCCAAAAAAATCGTTATAAGCTAAGGATAGCCTGATGCTTTTGCCGGTAAGGCTGGTATCTTCCAATAGCAGGAGCCCGGCCTGCTGCCATTCCTGTTTCGGAATAAAATTATCGAGATGAACCTCTGCAGTAAAACAATCGGTTTTTATAGGGTGGAGTAACAGGTTTTGGATAACCGGCTTTTTTGAGGTATCGGGCCAGTTATCACCTTCAAGTGTAAATAAGGTAAGCGCTTTAGGCTTTTCGTTTTTTCTGTGCCAATGGGCATTGTCCTTTGCCTGTACAAGCCAGTTGTTGCTTTGAAGCGCGGCATCGCTTACCTCGTTAAAATTATCGTAAAATGTTTGGTTTACGGATCGGCTTTCACGGGTAATCATAAAAATAACTATCAGGCTAATCACAGCCACTAACCCGGTGATACTCCAGGCAAGCCGTTTGGGTGTTTTATGCGTTTCCGGCGGGATTGCCTGAAATTGTTTCCGGTACATAAACCAATAAGGATAATGGCTTTCGTTATCCTTCCGTTTAAGTTCGGTAGTATAAGGTGCTCCTAAAACATAGCGTGCCAGGGTATCGAGAGTTGCTGCCGAAGGGTTTTCAGGCTTCCCGGTATCTCCGCCCAAAACAAAAAACGAATAATTTTTGATGCTTTTCCAGCCCACGCTAAGGCCCGTAAGTTCATTAACCTGGTTGGCCATTATACGGCTTTCGGTTTCGGTCATGGCGGTACCAATGGCATGACCAAAGCATTTTTGATATGCCTGCTTAAATAAACCCGAAAAAATCAAAAGATCCGTATTGGTCATAAATTATTGATAAACAGTGTGTAGTGTGCTGTAATTAAGGTTTACGCCACATTTCCGTTCGGCTTCCGCCGTGCTCAAATAAGCCTGAAGATATTTACAAAACGGTTGCCGGTACCGTGTTTTTCAAATCAACCGATCATAAATATCAACAAAAAAACAGATGAAATTCAGGATCATTATTATTTTATGTTTCCTTGTAAAGGGCACATTGGCGCAAAACCTGCAGTTGCATTACGATCTGCGGCATACGGTAGATCCGGGCCGCAACTCAAAAAATTTCCCCTCCTTATACTTCGAGTATTTTAAATCGATGAAAAAGCCAGGCGATTCGGCATTGGTAAAACCGGGGGCATTCTTTTTAAAGGTACAAACCGATTTGCAGGGAGCGGATAACAATATCGGCAAATCATTTATCCAGGTATCCCAAAGTTTTAAGTTCTGGAAACCCGATGTGTTCCTGAGCGTTCAATACAGCGGCGGCCTGGGTGTTACCGAACCCAAGCATTACAGTTACTACATAACCAATGCGTTTTCGCTGGGGCCTGCTTACGGTTTTGCGTGGGCAGGAGTATACTTTAGTACCAGCCTGAGTTATACCTATAATGCGCTGGAAAAGCCCAGTTACGATTTTATGTATTCATTTTATTGGGGCAAAGGTTTTTTTAACTATAAACTGGAGTTTAAAGGCGATTTTGAAGTATACACCATTAACCGTAATCAAGGTGATGATTTTACACGGAATTTACGCGGTAAACGCCTCTCGTTTTTTGGCGAGCCGCAATTGTGGTATAACATCAATAATACCGTAGGAGTAGGGGCCAGGCTCAATATGTTTTATCACGTGGTAACAACCGAAGATGTTTTTCAGAATTATCCTACCATAGCTGTTAAGGTTAAACTATAGATAGCAAGGGGGAAATAAATTTTCAAAAAACTATTGCGTAACCAAAAGGTTTCATTTAAATTTGTAACCGAACGGTTTCAAATAACTGTTCGGTTATTATGCGCAGAGACGTATTCCAGGCCATTGCAGATCCTACCCGTCGCGAAATCATTAATCTGATCGCCTATAAAAACATGAACCTTAATGCCGTGGCCGATAATTTTGATATCAGCAGGCCGGCGGTATCCAAGCATATCAAAATACTAACCCAATGTGGTTTGCTGGTGATTAAGCAGCAGGGGCGCGAGCGTTACTGCCATGCCAACCTGCAGCAGTTAAAGCAGGTTACCGATTGGGCTGAGCAATACCGCCAATTCTGGACACAAAAACTGGATGCACTTGACGCATTTCTCACTAACGAACAAAACAACGATAACCATAAAAACGAAAAGCTATGAGTACGCAACCTTTTGTAATTGAACGCGTTTACGCGGCACCCGTTCAAAAAGTGTGGGAAGCCATCACCGTTAATGAAAAAATGAAGCAATGGTATTTTGACCTGGCCGAATTTAAGCCCGAAGTAGGTTTTGAATTTGAGTTTACCGCCGGGGATGATAAGTTTCAATACCGCCACCTGTGCCGGGTAACCAAAGTAGTTGAGGGTAGCGTTATAGCTTATACCTGGCGTTATGATGGCTATGAAGGGGATTCGGAAGTTACCTGGGAGCTTTCGCCTGAGGGAGAGGGAACTAAACTGGTGTTAACCCATACCGGTTTAGAAACATTTCCGCCGATTGATGCCTTCAAAAAAGAAAACTTTGTGGCCGGCTGGACACATATTACCGGCATTTCGCTTAAAGATTTTTTGGAGAAGGTATAAAATAAGCTGCCATGAAAAACCAACCACTTATTATTAAACGCCTTTTTGATGTGCCGGTAACACGCCTGTGGAAAGCTTTTACCGACAATGAGAGTATGAAAAACTGGTATTTCGATATTCCTGGCTTTAAACCCAAAGCGGGTGCAGAATTCAGTTTTCCGGGACATATAGATGGCCGCGACTTCATCCATCGCTGTAAAATAACCAATGTTGTGCCACTCAGGAAAATTGCCTATGATATGGTTTTTGATATTGATCAAATACAAAAAGGCTTAATGGTTAAAACCCATGTTAGCTTTGAGTTTGAACCCGCGGAGGATAAAACCTGGCTTACTTTAATTCACGAAGGCCTGGAGAATTTTCCGGAGGGGCTCAAATGGTTTGCGTTTGATGATTTTGTTAAAGGATGGAGCCAGCTGTTTGATGATAAGCTTAGCGGATATTTAGCGCAGAGTTAGAAATGATTGGCAAAACAGAAAAAGGCATTTGAGTAGTTCAGATGCCTTTTTCTGTTTTGCCATGTTATGTTTTTATAAAGTTATCCGCCCGGTATAAAGGTAAAGTTACAATCACTTATCTTTGTAGCTTACTTAAACCCTGTTACAATATTATATGGTTAAATTTTACTTATCACAATTTTCTGCATTTTCATTTTCCGCAGGTCTGAAACGCTTATTGACGGCTGTATTGATACTGTTGTTTATTTCGCCCGTCATCGCGCAGCAACAAAAAAAGGATTATACTTTGTTATGGCGCATTAGCGGCAAAGGGCTAACAAAGCCATCGTACTTGTTTGGTACCATGCACGTTAAGGATAAACGCGTTTTTGGTTTTAGCGATTCGGTAATGCTGGCTATACAAAAAAGTGAAACGTTTGCGCTTGAGGTACATCCCGATACGCTGATGAGCAAAATGTTTGCAACTCTTGCCGACAAAGAGTCGCGACGCGGGCTGCGTGATATGCTTTCGCCGGAAGAGTATGCCAAAATTGCCAAACGTTTTAAACAGAAAAACGGCTACGCAATGGGTAATATCGACCCGATGCAGCTGGAATCGGTGATGCGTCCCGAAAAAAAGAACCCCGATGATAAAAAAACATTTATCGATGCTTTTTTGTACGGTGTTGCCCATGGCATGAATAAACCTATTTACGGGCTTGAAAATGCTGCCCAGCAATTTGATGGCTATTTTGGCGCCAATTCAGACATTAAGGAAAGAATTAAAAACCTGGTTGATGATAACGACAAAGAGATTATCAACAGCGAGGAGGAAATGATAAAAATATACAGCACCGGTAATCTCAACAAGCTTGCAGCATATTTAAGTCTCTCCGAATTGAATGACGATGAATTGATAGCCCGCAACAAGGTGATGCTAAACAGCATTGTGAGTCATATTCATAACCAGTCGCTGTTTTCGGCTGTTGGAGCCGCGCACCTGCCGGGGCCGCACGGGCTAATTGAGTTATTGCGAAATACCGGCTATACCGTAGAACCCGTAAAGGCCGATTTTACAGGTGTTGCCAATCGTTTCAATACCGATTACACCAAACTTAACTGGAAACCTTATGTTGATAACGAAAACGGCTACTCGTTCGAACTGCCGTTTACACCCGAAAAAACAAATATTTTTTTAGGACTGCCATCCGTAATTTATACAGATATATCCAACGAGGTGTTTTTCGGTGCTTATGCTATCCTGAAAGGTTCGGATACCAAGCCGGCCGATGAAAATGCCGTGCTGCAGAGCATGGTTAATGTATTTAAAAAAAATCAGGACAATCATATCGTCAGCAAAAAACCGGTAGCGGTAAACGGCATTAAAGGCACCGAGATTTTGATGCGCACCAATGGTGATTATTTACGCCTCAGGGTATTATTCAGCAATAATTTTCTGTACCTGTTATACGCGGGTACCCAGCTCGAAAATTTATATACACCTTATGCCAACCGCTTTTTTAACTCGTTTAAAACATTTAAAACAGCACCAAAGGCAAATCCGGCGTGGATCACATTTAAAAATGATACCGGCGCATTTGCCGTGCATTTACCGTCAGAACCAAAGCTGATTGTAAAAAATATACCCAACCCGATTGCCCGGCAAGGCGAACCCTTCAGCATGAAAATTTACCTGGCGATGGATAGCGTTAACCTGATGACCTACCTGGTGCGTTATAACGATTACCCCAAAGGATCATACCTGGCCGATAAAAATAAACTGTTTGATGCAATAGGTAACGAGTTTAAGGGCAAAGGCAGCATGATTGGCAAACCGCACAAAATAGTTGTTGACGGGTACGAGGGCCGCGAGGTTGACTTTAAGCTTTTAGATAAATATTATTGCCGCCTCCGCCTTTTGGTACGCGGCAACCGCACTTATTTATTAATGAAGCAGAACATAGAGGAAGAAAAGCCGCTGCCGGCTGGCGATGATTTTCTGGAATCGTTTAAAATGATTTCCTATAAAAAGCCCCAGGCTACTACCTATAATTTCGAGGGTACTGATTTTTCAGTAACCACGTTTGAAAAATTACGCTTTATCAGGGATTCGGTTGCCAATTACAGATCTTTCCTGAAGAATTCGGTAACTGCTTATTCAACCAATACGGCCTCGGGCGGAGTTTATGGTGTTGAGCATACTAATATCAGCAAATACTACCGCGCAGCTCATGTCGATTCGGTATACAATAAGCTGATTCCGAAGTTTGTGCCTTATACCGATACGCTTTTAAAGGTTGATACTATCGTGGTTAATAATATTACAGGCCGGGAGTTTATTTCGCAATCTAAATCAACAGGGGATAAAAAAAGGGAACGCCTGTTTATTGATAACGGCGATCTTTTTTACATGACAGCCCATATTGCTGATGAAGAATTATTTAGCGAAACAAGCAATGAGTTTTTTAATTCGTTAAAAAAGGTTCGCGATACTCAACCCATCGATTTAAGTTCATCGAAAGCGGCTGTGATAATTAATGATCTCGTTTCTGCGGATTCTGTTTTGAATCAGGGTGCAAAAGGTGCCCTGGCGTATTATGATTTTAAAAAGGATGAGCTGCCATATGTTTACAAAGGCCTGCAAACCAGTTATCCGGCCGATAGCCTGTACGGCGGCCCCGGTCGGTTGCTGCTTAACGTGCTAAATAAAACGCATGACGATAAGACTATCGAAGTACTTTCGGCATTGTATAAAAGGGCTGATATTAATGATAACATGAAGCCGCAGATATTGAAAACGATAGTTGATGTCGATAAAAAGAAAGGATACCCGGTATATCTTGATCTGCTTACCGGTGGTCCTGCTTTTAAAGCCAGGTACAACTATGATACCTTCGCGCCGCTTAATGATTCGCTTGATTTTGTGCAGGCTAACTATGATCGCATTATCCCGCTTTTAAAAAATCAAAAGTTTCGCTCCAGTCTGCTGTCTGTTTTTCAATCAATGGCGGGCGAAAAGGATGGGAAATATGATAACCTGATCCGTACGCATTTTAATGACATAACGGCTTTTGCCAATGCCGATCTCGATAAGTATCTGAGCAAAACGGATAGTAACTCCACGGATATGTATACGCCGGTTTATTATTACCTGTCGTTAATGAAAAAAGTAAAGGGGCAGCCAATAACAAGCACTTTTACCGCAAAACTGTTAAAACGAAATGATATCAATAAGCATTTGCCAACCGCTGTGGCTACCCGAATTGAAAACAAGCTGCCCGTTAGCGATGCTGTTTTGAATAAACTATTGGATAGCATGGTTCAGCGGTACGATTTGATGGAGGAGCTTAGCAAAGCAAAACAACTGGCCCGGGTACCTGCCAAATACAAAACCCAGGCTGCCTTTGCCAAATTATGTGTTTACCAAAACGCCATAGCAAACGATGAAGATGAAAGCGCCGAACAGTTAAAGCTGTTGGGTAGTATTACTGATAAAGGCAAGCTGTTTTATGTTTTTAGCTATAAGCTTTACTCTGAAGATGAGGATTTACGCGAGCTGGCGATAAGCGGTCCTTACACACCCGGTTCGTCAAAACTTGACTTTACCAGCTATCATGCCTATGAAGAACAAGCCGAAAAAGGCTTAACCTGGCAAAAGCAAGCCAAAAGGATGATAGTTGAATTGAAGAAACAGAACGAAGAATTACAAACTTCGGCAAAAGACGTAGAGTAGAATTTCTATAAAACCAACAAAGCCGGGCAAACGCCCGGCTTTGTTGGTTTTATAGAAAAGGAGAAAAGAAACTAACCTCTGATCTCCAACCTCTAATCACTAAAATACTTGCTCAAACTGATTAACCCCATCTTTACTTTCCAGTAAAGAGTGGCCCATCAAAAACTCATCAACCTTGCGGGCGGCTTCGCGGCCCTCAGAGATGGCCCAAACCACCAGTGATTGTCCGCGGCGCATATCGCCTGCTGTAAAAACTTTGCTTACGTTGGTGCGGTAAACACCTTCTTTAGCTTTTACGTTTTTACGGTCGTCGAGCTCAACACCAAGCTGGCTGATGAAAGTATCAGCCTGTGGATGTAAAAAGCCCATAGCCAGGAATACACGCTGACAAGGAATTTCACGTTCCGAACCTTCAACTACATTAAATTTAACCGGACGGCCCATAAAATCCTGTTCCCACTCAACATCAACCACTTTCAGGGCGCGCAGGTTACCTTCCTCGTCGCCAAGGAACTCCAGGGTGTTAACACCCCAGAAACGGTCGGCACCTTCTTCGTGCGAGCTGGTGGTTTTCAGTACCATTGGGTAAGTAGGCCACGGCATGTGCTGTGTACGCTGTGCAGGCGGCTGGAACATCACCTCAAATTGCTTGATAGATGCAGCACCCTGGCGGTTTGAAGTACCCACACAGTCCGATCCGGTGTCACCACCGCCAATAACAACTACATCTTTACCTGTAGCAAGGATATCCTCGGCAGTAACATCAATATTGCTTACACGTTTGTTTTGTTGTTTCAGGAAATCCATAGCAAAGTGGATACCTTTCAACTCGCGACCCGGAATGTTCAGGTTACGCGGGATGGTTGAACCACCGGCAAGGATCACGGCATCGTTGTTACGTACCAGCTCATCGGCTGCTACGTTTACACCAACTTCGCTGTTGTATTTAAATACAACACCGTCTTTCTCCATTACTTCGATGCGGCGTTCTACTACCCATTTCTCTAACTTAAAGTCAGGAATACCGTAGCGTAATAAACCACCTGCACGGTCGTCACGTTCGTAAACGGTAACGGTGTGGCCTACTTTTACCAGCTGTGCTGCAGCGGCAAGGCCCGCAGGGCCAGAACCTACCACGGCTACTTTTTTGCCGGTTTTAATTAGCGGAGCGGTTTGCTTAACCAGTTTTTTCTCGTAAGCGATCTCGATGATATGGCGCTCAATTTCCTCGATAGCAACAGGCGGCTTGTTGATGCCTAACACACATGCCGATTCGCATGGGGCGGGGCAGATCCGGCCTGTAAACTCGGGGAAGTTATTGGTTGACGATAATATATGGTAAGCTTCTTCCCAGTTTTTACGATACACGGCATCGTTAAACTCAGGGATGATATTACCCAAAGGGCATCCCGAATGGCAAAAAGGGATCCCACAATTCATACACCTTGCCGATTGCTGGTTAAGCTTCTCTTCAGAGTATAAATTTACAAATTCGTTATAATTTTTAACGCGTTCAGCAGCCGGAACTTTTGAAGGTAGTTCACGATTAAACTCCTGAAATCCTGTAGGTTTTCCCATTTCTTAGCCTATAGTTTGATATTGTAATTTCTCTAATACTTTTTTATACTCTTTCGGGAATACTTTCACAAACCGGGTTGAAGCCTCATTCCAGTTGTTCAATATTTTTTGCGCCAGCTTGCTGCCGGTTAGGGTGATGTGCTTACGCAGCAGGGTCAGAATTTCTTCTTCGTCCTTAGTGTTTAGCGGGTCAAGATCAACCATTTCGGTATTGCAGTTGTCTGCAAAAGTACCTTCAGGATTGTAAACCCATGCCAAACCACCGCTCATACCTGCCGCGAAGTTGCGACCAGTTGCACCCAGGATCAGCGCGCGGCCACCGGTCATGTACTCGCAACCGTGGTCGCCAATACCTTCAACAACCGTAGTAGCGCCCGAGTTACGTACCGCGAAACGCTCGCCGGCCATACCGCCTACAAACAACTCGCCCGATGTAGCACCGTAAAGGGCTACGTTACCGATGATGATGTTTTCTTCCGGCGTGAAAGTGGCGTTAGCGGCAGGATAAACTGCAATCTGCGCGCCTGAAAGGCCTTTGCCTACGTAATCGTTAGCTTCGCCTTCCAGCTCAAAAGAAACACCTTTGGTAGTAAATGCGCCGAAGCTTTGACCTGCCGAACCTTTAAATTTAAAGTTGATGGTATTATCAGGTAAACCAGCCGAACCGTAAACTTTCGAGATCTCGTTTGATAACATGGTACCGATGGTACGGTCAACGTTAATTACATCGAAAGAAGCGAATACCGGGGTTTTATCTTCTAAAGCAGGTTTTGCAGCTTCAACCAGTTTCCAGTCGAGGATGTTAGCCATGCCATGATCCTGAGCTTCGCTGTTGTAAAGCGTCATGCCTTTGGTGTTGGTAACCGGGTGTAGGATGCCGCTCAAGTCGATCTTTTTGGCTTTCCAGCTTTGCAGGTTATCTTTTACTTTCAGGAATTGTACGCGGCCAACCATTTCATGAATGGTACGGAAGCCAAGCTCGGCCATAATTTCGCGCAACTCTTCGGCCATAAAGCGGAACAGGTTCACGATATGCTCCGGTTTACCAGAGAAAAGTTTACGCAATTCAGGATCTTGAGTTGCAACACCTACCGGGCAGGTATTCAAATGGCATTTACGCATCATGATACAGCCGCCTGCAACAAGGGCAGCGGTAGCTACGCCCCATTCTTCGGCACCCATCAAGGCTGCGATAGCCAAATCCCTGCCGGTTTTCAACTGACCATCAGTTTGCAATACCACGCGGCTGCGCAGCTTGTTACGAACCAGTGTTTGGTGTGCTTCAGTCAAACCAAGCTCCCAAGGTAAGCCTGCATGTTTGATCGAGCTGATTGGCGATGCACCTGTACCACCGTCGTAGCCGGCAATCAGGATCACATCGGCGTGTGCTTTGGCAACACCGGCAGCGATAGTGCCTACACCTGCTTTTGATACCAGTTTAACGTTGATACGGGCAGCGCGGTTGGCATTCTTAAGATCGAAGATAAGCTGTGCCAAATCTTCGATAGAATAAATATCGTGGTGCGGCGGAGGCGAGATCAAACCTACACCCGGTGTTGAGTGACGGGTTTTAGCGATCCAGTCGTCAACCTTGTGGCCCGGCAGCTGACCGCCTTCGCCTGGTTTAGCACCTTGTGCCATTTTAATCTGTAACTCATCGGCATTAGTAAGGTAGTTTGAAGTTACACCGAAACGGCCAGATGCTACCTGTTTGATAGCCGAGCGCAATGAATCGCCGTTGGGCAATTTGTCATAACGCATTTCGTCTTCACCGCCCTCGCCGGTATTACTTTTACCGCCTATGCGGTTCATGGCAATAGCCATAGTACTGTGCGCCTCGTGCGAGATAGAACCGAATGACATCGCACCTGTAGCGAAGCGCTTCATGATGTTTTCTGCCGGTTCAACCTCATCAATGCTGATAGCTTCGCGGTGGTGGGCAAAATCAAGCAGGCCACGGATGGTGTAGTGCTTTTCGGTTTGCTCGTTAACCGCTTTAGCATAGTTTTTATATACCTCGTAGCTGTTGCTGCGGGTAGCATGTTGCAACAGGTGTACAGTGGTAGGGTTAAATAGGTGGGCTTCGCCGCGGCGTTTCCACTGGTAAATACCACCTTCAGGTAACAGGTTATCGGCACCTTTAGCCTCAAAGCCCATTTTGTGTTTGCAAAGGGCTTCGCGGGCGATCTCATCTAAACCTAAACCACCAATACGGGTAACCGCGCCGTGGAAGTATTTGTCAACAACAGTTTTGTTTAAACCGAGGATCTCGAATACCTGCGCGCCATGGTATGACTGCAAGGTAGAAATACCCATTTTAGAGAAGATCTTTAACAAGCCATCGTTAATTGATTTAACGTAGTTGCTTTGCAGCTTCTTAAGTTCGTAGCTGGTTTCAAGGCTGCCATTGTTTTTCAGCGTTTCGATAGTTGAAAGCGCTAAGTAAGGGTTGATAGCAGTTGCACCGAAGGCCAGCAAGCAGGCAAAGTGGTGAACTTCCCAGGCATCGCCGGTTTCAACAACTAAACCTACCGAACCACGGCGACCTTTACGGATCAGGTGGTGGTGTACTGCAGATGTAGCCAGCAGGGTAGGGATAGGGGCATGCTCCGAATCAACCGCGCGATCTGAAAGGATCAATACCTCGAAGCCGTCGTCAACAGCATCCTCGGCGTAGCGGCAAAGGCGGGCAAGGCCTTTCTCTAACGAACCTGGCAGGCCATCAGCCTTAAAGTATGTTTGCAGCGTTTTAGCGTGGAACAGGCCGGTATCGATACTGCGCAGTTTTTCTAACTGGTGGTTTTTCAATATCGGGTGTTTCAGCACAACGCAATGGCAATGCATTTTATCTTCGTCCAACAGGTTGCCGTTGTTACCTATAAAGGTAGCAAGGCTCATCACCAAACGCTCACGGATCGGGTCGATAGGAGGGTTGGTTACCTGGGCGAAGAATTGTTTAAAGTAGCTTGACAGGTGCTGAGGTTTATCCGAAAGGATAGCCAAAGGCACGTCGGTACCCATCGAACCAACAGGTTCTTTGCCATCCAATGCCATCGGTTTTATGATGGTATCGATATCCTCTCGGCTGTAACCAAATACCTGCTGGTAACGGTAAACCGAAGCTTCAGATAAGCTGGCGAAAGCTAAACGAGGTTCAGAAAGCTCGCTCAGGTTAATTTTATAGTTCTCTAACCAACGGCCGTATGGCTGTTGTGAAGCAACTTGTTGTTTAATTTCCTCGTCGGTAATGATGCGGCCTTTTTCGGTATCGATCAATAACATTTTACCTGGCTGTAAACGGCCTTTACGTAAAACGGTGCTTTCGTCGATAGTTAAAGTACCGGCTTCTGATGCAGCGATAACGCGGCCATCACTGGTGATCACAAAACGCAACGGACGTAAGCCGTTACGGTCAAGCAGTGCGCCTACCAGTTTACCATCGGTAAAGGTGATGGCAGCCGGACCGTCCCATGGCTCCATTAAAGTAGCGTGGAACTCGTAGAACGCTTTTTTAAGCGGATCCATAGCCTCGTTACCATCCCATGCCTCAGGCACCAGCATCATCATTACGTGTGGTAATGAACGGCCGGAGTGCAATAACACCTCGATAATGTTATCCAAACAAGCCGAATCCGACTGGTTGTTATCAATAACCGGCAGCAACATATCCATCTCTTCGGCGGTGAAGTATGATGAAGCGTATGATTTCAGGCCGGCATAAAACCAGTTTAAGTTACCTGTTAAGGTATTGATCTCGCCGTTGTGAGCGATCATGCGGAACGGCTGCGCCAGTTTCCACGATGGGAAAGTATTGGTTGAGAAACGCGAGTGGATCATGGCAAAGCCTGATGCGATACGCGGATCAGAAAGGTCTGAATAATATTTACGTAACTGGTAGGTAGTAAGCTGGCCTTTGTAAATGATTGTTTTACAGCTTAATGATGTAAAATAAAAGTTTTCAGAAGCACCGGCTACAGTTTCGGTAATGGTTTTGTTGATATACCTGCGCAACACGAATAGCTTACGCTCAAAATCTTCGGCGTTTGTAATATGATGCGGACGGGCAATATAAATTTGCTCAACATCTGGCTCGGCCTGGCGCGCTGTTTCACCGATAACTGATGAATCAACAACCAGTTTACGCTCGCCTAATTTATGTAAGCCTAATTTTTCAATAGCATTATTAATAATGGTACGGCAGGCCTTCTTCTGGGCCGAATCCTTCGGTAAGAAAATCATACCTACGCCATACTCGCCCGGTTCGGGCAGGCTGATCTCGAGGTTTGAGCATTCTTCCATTAAAAACTCATGGGGCAGTTGTATCAATATACCTGCACCGTCCCCGCTTTCGGGGTCGCATCCGCACGCACCACGGTGTTCCATGTTTTCGAGCATGGTTAGCGCGTTGTCAATGATCTGGTTGGTTTTATGACCGTCTATATTGGCAATAAATCCCGTTCCGCACGAATCGTGTTCAAATTCCGGTCTGTAAAGACCCTGGTGGCTATCAGTTTGATCCATTGTTTAAATTAAACCGTTTATAATTTTATAAGGGGTGTAACCACGAAGTTACCAAAACTCAAATAAATTATAAAATTTACGGTAATTTTTAAAGATTTCTAAAAAATCAATTATTTAAATCATAATTATTTAACATTCTCTCAATAAAAAGAAGTAAATATTATGATGTACAAAATGAAAGTACGGAAAAATTTATTTAGAATCAATATAAAGTTATACCAAACTTGTGCAATACATTTATTAAAGCTGCCGTTTTAGCTATAACCAAATAAAATTTTGTGGCGTTTTCCTATGTAATTAGTAGGGATTGGGGGAGGAGTTCATGGTTGATGGTTCATGGATCATAGCCGGAAGTTGGATTATTTGAGGAAGGAGAGATATAGGCCTCTTGGAAAATAGAAATGCACCAGAGGTGCAAAAGCTTTGTAGATAATAATGTAGCGAATTTTTCTGTGTGCCAGAGGTACACAACGCCGGTAGAAAGGTAAATAGCAAGATTTTTTGTCTGAACTCGAATTTATAGAATTAAGGAATTAACAGAATGCTGAGTAAATTCTATAAATTCTAATAATTCCCCCAAATTCGAGTTCAGAAAAAAAGAAAAATCCAACAAATCCCCAAAATCAACCCAAATCACGGTTCAGACAAAATAGTCTACCTATAAACACACAGATACGAACTCTGCACGCTGGTTTTTACTTTGAAAGATGTATTGGCTTCAACTTCAAATACTTGCCCGTTAGTATAAGTTTTCCATTCGCTTGCGCCAGGTAATAACGCTTCCAGCGCACCTTCAATAACCGTCATGGTTTCATGGCTTGAGGTGCCAAATTCGTATTCGCCGGGTTCAATAACACCTATGGTTGAGCGACCCTGCGGAGTGGTGTAGGCCAGCGATTTAACTGCACCTTCAAAGTATTCGTTTACGTTTATCATGTTTAAAAATTTGCCGCCTAATATGGGTAAATAAAATGATTTGTATTATACTTGGCGCTTAAACTATCATAAGTACGCAAAACCACGAATGTTAAAATATGTGAAAAAAGTAATTTCAGTTGTAATTATTACTTCTTAAACATCGTTATTTGCATAAAATTTATATATGAGGAAAATTCAACTATTGATGCTGTTCGTTTTATCAGCTATAATATTCCAGGGCTGTAAAAAGGACGTTGTTACTTCTGCTTCTGTTACCTCCGATCAAATACTTGCTGCCACTATAAACGGTACTTCATGGATTCCTGATGATGTTACTGCTACCATAAATTATGATGCCGGTGCCAAAACCAAAACTTTTAGCGTGGTTGGTACAGCCGATCTTAAGCGCGTTAGGTGGACGATTACGCTGGCCGATGCCGCCAGTGCTACTGATGTCAATACTTTTCCGCTTGCTACTTATCGTGTTGATGCTACCAATAAGTTAAGAATGGCTTATCTTACATCGGCCGATGGTACTGTTTACAATCAGGTGGGCACCGTAGATGCGGGTTTAGGCACAGTTATTATCACGGCTATTGACCCTACAAAAAATGTAATTACCGGAACTTACAACCTTACTGCCAAAAAAGTAAACTATAACCCCGATGGTACTATTGCATCAATAGAAACATCACAAGTTCAGGGTGGTTCATTTACTAATCTGCCTTACACGTTTACACACGTGAGTAACTAACGTTTAATAAAAGAATAACAACAAGCCCCGGATTGCATTGCAATCTGGGGCTTATTGTTTATAACCTGTACGTTATTAGTGAGTAGGGCCGGTCGGCATCGTCGGGCTCGAAGGGTTTGGCTGCGGGCTCGGACTTGGCGTGGTTGGCGTTGGCATATTAGGCTGCGGGTTAGGATTTGGTGTGCTTGGCTGCGGCACCGGGTTAGGGGTGTTTGGCGTTGGCGTAGGGCTTGGCGCAGGCGTAGGTGCCGGCGGAACAGGGGTTGGCGTAGGCACCGGCATAGGTACCCTTGTTGGATCTGTTGGTGTTGGATTATTGGGTTTGGTTTCCTGTTTTTTCGGTTTCTTTTTCTTTACCGTATCCGTATCGGCAACCATAGCAGTTTTTTTGATAATAGAAGTATTTATAGTGGTATGATGAACTCCTGCAAATGATAATGAGCCGGCTATAGACAGGGCAACAGCAGCGGCCGCGATTCTTAGATTTTTCATAATTATTTCTTTTAGTTTATGAAAGATTAACTATTAGTATGACAATAGCTCCATTTAATAGTTTTCGATAATTTGATTTTGAGCTGAAACCGGGGGCAAGCTAAAAGCCGAAGGCCGAAAGCAAAAAGCAGAGGAGTTCGAAGAAAGCTTTAAGCCTTCGGCTTTCAGCTTATAAAGTAAAAAGATTTTGAAAAAGCTTTAAGCGTTCGGCTTTCAGCTTTCAGCACACAATGAGGGTTGAGTTGCGGGGAAGGAAAAGTTTTAAACTTTAAATTGGTATCACAATTATGTTTGACCAGGATTAAAAGTTCGACCAGCTTTTTGTTCCGCACCTAAATGAAAATAGTTACATTTAAATACAGTAAATCCCTATGGGTTTTTGGCATTGTTGTGCCATCGTTCATGACCGTTTTTTGTGTGCTACGCCTCAAAAAAGATAACTGGCCCGAAATACTACCCATTATAACGGCACTCGTTTTTGTAATAATAAGCTTTTGCAAACGCTGTTTCACTTATGATTTGCGCGATAAAATTGCCCTGCAACTTGATGATGAAAAACTAACATCATTTATAGATGGAAAGGTGATTTACTGGCATGATGTTACCGGCATCAGCTATCAAAGAATAAGATGGGGTATCCGGATTTGTTTTAAGGTTAACCGACACGATATTTTTGAAGAAACCGTTTGTATTGCCACCACGCATATAGAGGGTAACGACTTTGTAATTTATAATGCCATCAACCAGTTTATAAAACTGTAAATGCTTTATTGACGGTTATACATTACCTTTATAACAAACCAACCCTTTGCCCTGATGACCGAACTTGAAAAAATGATAGCCGGCCAGCTTTACAATGCCGGCGATACCGAACTGGTTGCCGAACGTTCAAAAGCCCGGGCCTTATTTGTTGAGTACAACGCAGCAGGATATGATGATAAAGAAACTAAAACAGCGATTTTAAAACAGCTGCTTGGTTGTTTTAAAGGCAATATAGATATTCAATCTCCTTTTTACTGCGATTATGGGTTTAACATTACCGCCGGCGAAAACCTGTTCATGAATTTTAATTGCATTGTGCTTGATTGTGCTAAAGTTACTTTTGGCGATAATGTTTTCCTTGCACCCAACGTGCAACTATACACAGCTTATCATCCTGTAATAGCTGCCGAACGGATTAAAGGACCCGAGTATGCAGCGCCGATCACTATCGGCAACAATGTGTGGCTGGGCGGTGGGGTAATTGTTTGTCCGGGTGTTACTATTGGCGATAACACTACCATTGGGGCCGGCAGCGTTGTAACCAAAGATGTCCCGGCAAATGTTTTAGCCGCCGGTAATCCCTGCCGGGTGATCAGGGCGTTATGATTTCGGATTTCGGATTTTCGATTTCGGATTTTTTTGGCGGGTTACACCGATTGATTTTTGATTGCGCCGATTTTTATCGGGGGATAGATTGTTTTATGATTTCAAAAATTACTTTGAGATTTAAGATTCCGGTTTTTATGCAAATGGCAGGAAATGCTTTGCATCTTCACCGCTCACAATAATAATCAGGCTGGTAAGATAGATGGAACTGTTTGTTTTTTTAAAAGTTTTAATTCGGCTACTATAATAAAACTAACAATTACCAAAAAAGCCCAGGAACTTATTTTTTGATAGTTGACCATAGCCCAGGTATGATGCTGATAGGCGTATTTCCAGGCACCCAGCCTGGTGGCTATGTTCTCGGCCAGCCAAATGAAAAAGCCAATCAGTATAAAGGCAATTATAGCAGGCATGCGGTAAGCAGTGCCTTGCAGGTAATAAATGACAACCGACCGCCTAAAAAAATATAAGATTAATACACCGACGGCATAGCGTACATCCATTATAAAATGATTGGTGAAAAAATTAACATAGATAAGTGCGCCAATGGTACGGGTAATAATGTGAGAGGGCCAATTCACTATTTGCAGGTTAAGCCGGCGCCAGGCCTGGCACATAAAGCTGGCTACGCTGGCATACATAAAACCGCTGTAAAGCGGCACACCGCCAACTTTAAAATATGCAAATTCGGGGTAGACCCATGATCCGTAATGCACTTTAAACAGTTCCATTAAAAGGCCAAGCAGATGAAAAACACAAATTACCAGCACTTCATCTTTGGTTTCAATACCGGTATAATATAGCGCAGCTTGGATAAGTAAACAGGTCATCAGCATAAAATCGTACCGGGGCAGGATGCCTGCAAACAGATGCGACAAACCAAGCATTACAAACACCAAAACCGGAAACAGGCACGAAAGTGCCAACTGGTAAACAAAAGTGCCTGAATGGTTAATGATGGTTTTCATAATTTAATTGATAATTAACGCTGTATCCATTTGCCGGATGCGGGTTTTGTATTGAACAGGCAGCAATGCATCCCTGAAAAGCCTGCCAGGTTTAAGGTGCTTAACAGCCTTGTATACTTTTAAAACAGGCCGCAACCAGGCAAGCCTGCCAATGGGTAATTGGCGGCTTACCTGTTCAGGAACGGTTAATAACTGCGCCTGTTTAAGAATGAGGTAACGGATTGGGCCGAGGTGTTTTCGATACTGTCGATATAAATCGGTTGTAAACTCACTTTTTACCAGGTTTTGCTCAAGATGTGTTTGGCGCATTTGCAGGTATTGGAGATAATCTGCCGGCAGATTTTTTAATTGCATGCGTTGCCCTATGCGGTTAAATACATCAAACACCTCTTTTTTTTCGCGGCCGGTAAGAGGGACTTCCAGTAATTCGTACGAACGGATGGAGAGATCAATAAGGAGGAACAACACATCGCGGTATGCCCAATCCGGTATTTGCGATCCCCGGGCACTTTCTACTCCATGGTGTATGGCTGTTATTCTGTCGATGGCTTTTAAAGCGGCTTCATGCTCCGAAAAAAGGATCTGGCGCGAGTAATCAACAGTGCTGAACAGGCGGCCTAATGGGTCGGCAGGGAGTTTGCCGGTGAAGTAGAGCCAGTCTACCGCCTTGTTTAAAGCAAACTCGGCAGCAGCGCCTGCAAATATAAAAAGTACTGTATCTGCTTTGCCCCAGATACGGCGTACTATGGAATGTTTATCTACGAAATATGTCATTGTAAAAGTACTTTGCATCTCAAAGTTAAATCATTTGATTTTAATTTCCAAGAAAATAGTATGCCGATGTATGATTATGCCGGGAACTGTATAATAGGGGCAATTCGCAACTGATATTAGCTTAAAGCCATGATGGATGGTTTTTGTAATCGATATGTCATTAATTAAATGTTGATTTTGCATTAAATAATTGTTATTTAAATTTTTCTACATTCGCTCCTCAATAGGTAAACAGGGCAAGACCTTCCTGCCTGGTCCGGGTCCGGTACAACCGGTAGCATTTGATTTTTAATGGGAGCTAAATGGAGATTAGCCGAGTATAAAGTGCTTTTATACAGGCTGTTTTTAGGATATTTGTTTTATTTTATGGCAAGGGTATTATTCTTTGCCTTTAACACGCATCTTTTTGCGGTTGATGGTTTTTGGGCGCTGCTTAAGTTGTGCTATTACGGTATGGCTTTTGATACCACGGCCCTGCTGTATACCAACAGTTTGTTTATATTGCTCAGCGTATTACCATTAAAGGTAAATACCCGGCCAGGCTTTCAAAAGGGGATGGCTGTTTTATACTTCATCACCAACCTGCTTTGTTATGCCACCAATTTTGTAGATATCATTTACTACCGCTTCAGCCAGGTACGATCAACCAAAGCTACACTTGATGTGCTGGCCGACGAGAATAATAAAAAGCTGCTGTTTACCCATTTTTCTGAAGCATATTGGTATGTGGTGGCATTGTTTATCATTTGTTCGGTTTGCTGGGTTTGGTTATATAAACGGGTAAAATTAAAACCACAGCCGGTAACCGATAATAAGGTGTATTTTTTATCATCGGTGGTGTCGTTTTTTGTTATCCTTACGTTGGTTATTGGCGGCATCCGTGGCGATTTTGAGCACAGCACCAGGCCCATCAATATGGTTGATGCCTATAAGCACATCACCATCCCCAACCAGGGCGATATTGTGCTGAATACCCCTTTTGCAATTTTCCGTACGCTGGGTACTAATAACTATAAATTGCAGCACTGGGTTGATGATGCCTATATCAGTACCAATGTAAAGCCTATAAAACAATATAGCAGCCAGCCAGTCGCAAAACCCAATGTGGTGATCATTATATTAGAGAGTATGGCCCGCGAATATTGGGGCAGCATGAACCGGGATGTAGCTATTCCGGGCTTTAAATCGTATACGCCGTTTCTGGATTCTTTATCAAACAGTAGTTTGATATTTACCAATGCCTATGCTACAGGCAGGCAATCTATCCACGCTATGTCCTCGGTATTGGCGGGGATTCCGTCTTTTCAAAACGCGTTCACTTCATCGCCTTATGCCAAGCAAAACATCCAGTCGATAGTATCGGTTTGTAATGATATGGGGTACCAAACTTCATTTTTTCACGGTGCGGCCAATGGTTCGATGGGATTTCAGGGTTTTGGGAGCATTTTGGGCTATAAGCATTATTATGGGCGTACAGAGTACAATAATGATCGTGATTTTGACGGCATCTGGGGGATTTGGGACGAACAATTCTTTCAGTTTATGGGGCGTAATTTAACGCAACAAAAGCAGCCTTTTATGGCTACGCTATTCACCCTTTCATCGCATGATCCATATCAGCTTCCCGAAAAATATAAAGCAAGGTTTACCGGCGGGCCGCTGGCTATTGATAAATGTGTGCAGTATACCGATAATGCGTTAAGGGAGTTTTTTAACTATGCCAAAACGCAATCCTGGTATAGCAACACCATTTTTGTGATCACTGCCGATCATACCAGCCAAACCTACTACCCTGAATACAGCAAACAGGTTAACCGCTTTGCCGTACCTATATTATTTTACAGCGCCAACCCCGCCTACAACTTAAAAGGCATCCGCACCGACCTGGCATCACAAATGGATATTTACCCAACCCTGGCCGATTTAACCGGCTATCACAAACCCTTCCGCTCATGGGGGAGGAGTTTAGTGAGCAGCCTGCCCAATGAGCAGCCCAAACTCATTAACTCCACAGGTAATATTTACCAGTTTATGCAGGGCAATTACACTTACCTGTTTGATGGAAAAAACTTTACCGGGATTTTTGGGGTAGAGGATAAAGGTTTGGATAAAAACCTGATGCCGGGCGGATTAAATCCCGAAATGCAAAAGGGCATGCAGGATTGTAAGGCCTTGATACAGGATTATGTGGATAGGATTGTGAATGGGAAGATGGTGGCGAGGTAGTTTAACGATAGGTGGCCGTCCCGGCATATCACTTATTCCACATCACCCCAAATTTTCCACATTACCCTAAAACCCCTGCCAATGCATTAACTTAGCCGATTAATTAAAAGGATAAACCGCTTGGCTAAAGATACTACCAAAGAAACCCCTTTAATGCAGCAATACAATGCTATAAAGGTAAAGTACCCCGGTGCTTTGCTGCTGTTTAGGGTGGGCGATTTTTACGAAACATTTGGCGAAGACGCCGTAAAGGCTGCCGGTATTTTAGGCATTGTACTTACCCGCCGGGCCAACGGTGCCGCAACGCATATTGAGTTGGCCGGTTTTCCGCACCACTCGCTGGATACCTATCTGCCCAAACTGGTGAGGGCCGGGCAGCGCGTGGCCATCTGCGATCAGCTTGAAGATCCCAAAACCACCAAAACTATCGTTAAACGCGGCGTAACCGAACTGGTTACCCCCGGCGTTGCTACTAACGATAATATCCTGCATCAAAAAAGCAATAACTACCTTGCTTCGCTGCATTTTGAAAAAAACAGTATCGGTATTGCGCTCATAGATATCTCAACCGGCGAGTTCATGACTGCCCAGGGCAACAGCGATTATATTGATAAGCTGCTGCAAAGTTTTTCGCCCAGCGAGGTGATTTACCCCAAAAGCCGCACCCGCGATTTTAAGGATACCTACGGCGACCGCTTTTATACCTACGCCCTGGACGAGTGGCCTTACAGCGGCGATTATGCCAACGAAACCCTGCTTAAACACTTCGGTGTAAAATCGCTTAAAGGTTTCGGCATTGATAAACTGAACTTAGGTATTATAGCTGCCGGCGTAGCTATCCATTATCTTAACGAAACCGAGCACCGCAACCTTGGCCATATTTCGGCTATCAGCAGGATTGAGGAAGACCGGTATTTGTGGCTCGACAGGTTTAGCATCCGTAACCTGGAGCTGGTAGGTTCGGCCAACGAAAACGCCATGACCCTGGTTGATGTGCTTGATCATACCTGCTCGCCCATGGGAGCCCGTTTGCTGCGCCGCTGGATAGTGATGCCGCTTAAACAGATCAAGGCTATTAATGATCGTTTAGGCGTGGTTGAGTACCTGATAGGCAACGAAGAACTGCGCGAAGAACTGTTGCAATTCCTTCGGCAAATAGGCGACTTAGAAAGGCTCATCTCCAAAATCGGCCTGCAAAAAGCCAACCCGCGCGAGGTTTGCCAGCTTAAAAAGGCGCTAACCGCCATAGCACAGATTAAACGCATAGCCGAAAACTCGGAAAGCGCACCATTGCGTGCCATTGGCGAGCAGCTAAACCCCTGCACGCTGATCTGCGAAAAAATTGAACGTGAACTAAACCCCGAGCCGCCGGTGATGCTGGTAAAAGGTTCGGTAATGAATGAGGGGATTAATGACGAGCTGGACAGGCTGCGTAAAATTGCTTTCGGCGGAAAAGGCTACCTGCTGGAGATCCAGAAACGTGAGGCCGAGCTTACCGGCATTCCATCGCTCAAAGTATCATTTAATAATGTGTTTGGCTATTACCTTGAGGTAACCCATGCCCATCGTGATAAGGTACCAACCGAGTGGATCCGCAAGCAAACGCTGGTAAATGCCGAGCGTTACATCACCCCCGAACTCAAAGAATACGAAGAGCAGATTTTAGGTGCTGAAGAAAAGATCCTCGCCCTCGAAACGCAGCTTTATAACGATTTACTGTACTCGCTTGCAGAGTATATCAAACCTATCCAGCTTAACGCCCAGCTGATTGCCCGTTTGGATGTGCTGCTTAACTTTGCCAGCATCTCTATAAAAAACTATTATGTTAAGCCGGAGATAAACGAAAGTAAGGTACTGGATATTAAAGGTGGCCGCCACCCGGTTATCGAAAAAAATCTGCCGATAGGCGAAGAGTACATTACCAACAGCGTTTACCTTGATTCGGAAACGCAACAGATCATCATCATTACCGGTCCTAACATGGCGGGTAAATCGGCTTTGTTAAGGCAAACCGGTTTAATTGTGCTGATGGCCCAGATGGGCTGCTTTGTACCGGCCAGGGAAGCTACCATCGGTTTGGTTGATAAGATTTTTACAAGGGTAGGGGCTTCGGATAATCTTTCATCAGGCGAATCGACCTTTATGGTGGAGATGAACGAAACGGCCAGCATCCTCAACAACCTGTCCGACAGGAGCCTGATCCTGCTGGATGAAATTGGCAGGGGTACTTCAACTTATGATGGCATTTCCATCGCCTGGTCTATCGCCGAGTATCTGCATAATCATCCAACAGCAAGGGCTAAAACGCTGTTCGCCACGCATTATCATGAGCTTAACGAATTAAGCAATTCATTCAACCGTATCAAAAACTTTAATGTATCGGTTAAAGAAGTTGGCCAGCAAATTATTTTCCTGCGTAAACTGGTACCCGGCGGCAGCGAGCACAGTTTCGGGATCCACGTGGCTAAACTGGCCGGTATGCCATCCAAGGTATTGAGCCGCGCCAACGAGATCCTGAAAAAACTTGAAAACGAGCGCACCGGCGGCGAGCATATTAAGGAGAGTATCCGCAAGGTGCAAAAACAGGCTGTACAGATGCAGATGTTTTCGATTGATGATCCGGTATTGGTAAAAATCCGCGATACGCTGAACAATCTTGATGTAAATACTTTAACCCCCGTTGAGGCTTTAATGAAGTTGGATGAGATCCAAAGGGTGGTGAAGAGTTGACCGTTGAATTTTTTGATTACGCTGATTTCGTTGATTTCTGGCAGGTTTATCATAACAAAAAACGGGACCAATACTGGTCCCGTTTTTTGTTATGAGATTATTCACCTTTAATATTTCAGCACAAAATAACCGTTTAAGTTTTTCCAGCCGGTGGTGGTTTTGTAGGTAATGAGGTAGTAATAGGTGCCTGGCTTCTGCATGGTACCCGTTACCGATGAGTGTCCGTCAAATACTACCTGCTGATTGTCGTAACCAGCCCGTTCGTATATCTTCAATCCGTTAGGGTCAATCAGCGTTACCGTGTTTTCAGCGTATGCTGTTATGCCGTCAATAACCAAAACATCATTAATACCATCTCCGTTTGGAGATACGGCCTGTTTTACAGCAAGCCGGGTTTCGGCAGTGCTGTCGTTATTTTCTGAGCTTATTGCCAGTGTACTTACGGATGTTCCGGCAGGTTTGGCATTTACGGTAAGCGTACGATTAATTGCCGGTGCAGCTGCGTAAAGTGTATTACCTGCCTGGGTTGCCTGTATAACTGTTGTTCCTGAACCGGTAATATGGATAAGCCCGTTAACAATAGTGGCTACCGCCGTGTTGCTGCTGGTATAGCTAATCGGTAGGCCCGAACTGGCTGTTGCTGCGGCATCAAAATCGGGTGCGTTGTATGCTTTTGCGGCTAATACGGCAAATGTTATTGTTTGTTTGGCTTTAACAACCGTAAGTTTTTGACTAACGCTTGCTGCCGCATTGTAAGTGGCGTCGCCTCCCTGAGAGGCTGTGATTACGCTGCTGCCTAAACCGTTAATGTGGATAAGGCCATTAACAATAGTTGCCACAGCCGTATTGCTGCTGGTATAGGTAATGCTTAAACCCGAACTGCTGCTTGCCCCCGGCGCAAAATCTGCACTTAAATAAGGTGTTGCAGGTATTGTGGCAAATGTAATCTGCTGGCCTGCTTTGGTTACAGTAAACGTTTTTACAACGCTTGCGGCAGCATTGTAGTATGCATTGCCAGCTTGTGCAGCTGTTATATTAGCAGTGCCTACACCCGTAATATGAATTAAACCGTTAACGATAGTTGCAACTGCAGGGTTGCTGCTGGTGTAATTTACCGCTAAGCCCGAACTTGCAGTCGCCCCGGCGCTAAAATCGGCCGTGCCGGGTGGTTGCGGCGTGATATCGGCAAAGGTAATCTGTTGGTTGGCTTTAGTTACGGTTAGTGATTTAATCACACTTGTCGCCGCGTTATAGCCTGTATTACCCGCCTGCGAAGCCGTAATGTTTGTAGTGCCTACACCTGTAACATGGATTAAACCGTTAACAATAGTGGCTACGGCATTATTGCTGCTGGTATAACTCACCGTTAGTCCTGAACTTGCCGTTGCCCCGGCACTATAATCTGCCGAACCGAAAGTTACCGGCGATAGTGCCGCGAAGGTAATAACCTGGCTACCCTTGGTTATGGTTAAAGTTTGTTTCACTGCAGCGGCCGCGTTGTAGTTGCCGTTGCCGGTTTGTGAAGCGGTAATGGTGCAACTTCCGCCGGCCACAGCATGGATTTTGCCATTAACTATGGTAGCTATTGCTGTATTGCTACTTGCAAAAGTAACGGCAAGTCCTGAGCTCGAACCAGCTGAAGGCGTGATATCCGCAGCGCCAACCTGTAAAGCAGGTAAAACTGAAAAAGTGATAGTTTGCGAGGCTTTGCTTACTGTAAGCAGCATCGAAGTATCGCGGGCAGCATTGTATGATGTGTTGCCCGCCTGTGATGCAATAATCCTGACTGTTCCCGCCCCGGTTATATGAACCTGCCCGTTAATAATTGTTGCTATCGCGGTATTACTGCTGCTAAAGCTAAGCGGCAACCCCGAGGTTGCATAAGCTTTAGGCGCAAAATCGGCGGCGCCGTATGCCACGGGCTGGAATTCGCTAAAACCGATGGTCTGGTTCCCCTTAATTATAGTTACCGTTTGGGTTTGAGCTACCGCCGCCGTGTAATTGTTGTTGCCGGCTTGTGTTGCGGTAATAATAGCGGTTCCGGGTGCAACTGCGTGTATGCGGCCGTTAATAATGGTTGCTACCGCGGTGTTGCTGCTGGTATAAGTAAGCGGCAAATTAGATGTGGCGATAGCCGTTGGTGTATAATCGTAAGCACCTACCGCAAGCGAAGGTATTGCAGGGAAACCAATTTGCTGACCGGTTTTGTTAATGGTTAACACCTGAATGCTATCCTTTGCCGCATTGTAATTACTGTTGCCAGCTTGCGATGCTTTAATGTTACACTTACCTGCTGCTTTAATATGTATTTTACCATTTACAATGCTGGCAATGGTTGTATCTGCGCTGGTAAAAGTTACAGGCAAGCCGGATGTAGCCGTGGCGGATACAGCGAAATCGGCACTGCCGTAAGTTTTAACCGGCAGTGCGGCAAATGCTATGGTTTGATCGCCTTTGGCTACAGTTAGTGTTTGTTTAACTGTGGTTGCCACTTTAAAACTGATATTGCCTGCCTGCGAGGCTGATAGTATGGTTGTCCCTGTTTTTTTGAGGTGAACCTTACCGGCCACAATGCTTGCCACAGTAGTATCGCTGCTGGTGTAGGTTAAGGGCATGTTGGATGATATTTTGGCACCGGGATCAAAATCGGCAACACCAAACTTTTTGGTAGCTGCAGCTGCAAAGGTGATGGTTTGCGCCGCCTTTACCATCCGTTTCATGGCCCGGTATGACCACCGGGTACTATCGCGGTTATCACGTACCCTGATGTACAGCGTATCAATATCGGCCGATTTTGCATTGGCCGGTATTGCAAGCGCCAACGTATCGCTGCTTGTTGCAGGTACGGTAAGTTTAGTGCCCTTGCCTATGCCCGGATCTGTTTTAAAGAAAAACTCGGCTGCTATAATTTTAATTACACCGGGTTGTTTAATTACTTCTATGCTTTGGCGTGATGTGTGGCTCCAGAATCCGGCGGCATCTTTAAACCTTACATATAGCTTGTGGTATCCCTCGGTTAATGACGAGGCCTGCGCTGCAAATTGCTGCGCAATATCTGTGGTTTGAGCGCTTAATGATATCGCGGTTCCCAAACCAATCCCCGGATCTTTATCCACAAAATATTCGCCCGAAACCAGTTTGTTGTTTGCCGGTATCACCTGGATAGAACGCCTGATAGTATGCCCCCAAACGCCATAAGCATCTTTAAAACGTATATATACCGTATGATAACCGGCAGCTACACCTGTAACGCTGATATTAAAATTACCGGCGTCCTGCGCGTTGCGTGTTATACTGAAAGCTTTGTTGTTGCCAATACCGGCATCGGTATCAATGCTGTACTCGCCGGTAAGCGCAGTTGTGGTAACCGGCGCTGGTTGCACCTCAACCGAGCGGCGGACGGTTTGGCTCCAGCCGTTGTTACTGTCCTTTACTCGGGTGTACAACATATGATAGCCTTTAGTTAGGGCAGATACATCCGGGTTAAAGGTAAACGAGCCATCGGTAGCAGCGGTTACACTCACTATTTTGTTGCCGCCAATGCCGGCATCCGTATCAAAATAATATTCAATCTGCACAATGTTTTGTGCAGAGGCTAATCCCCCTGCAAACAGCAGGAGCAGTAGCGAAAATATACATTTCATGGCCTTTTGGTTATTTAATTACCCTGGCCTTAATGGTTACCGGTAGTGTAGTGGTAGTGGTTACACCTGTTGTATTGATATCATAAATTACCGGAACAGGCGGCAAACCCGAAAGCGTATACCTGTTGCTTTCGGCCGCACCACCAAACGGACCGCGATCAGTACCATCAGATCCATTTGCGCTGGCAGCCGAACCTGTTGCCAGCTGATAGGCTGCATCATTTGATGTTGCGCCGGTTACAAATAAACTGAGTATGCTGGTAACTACAATGTTATTGTTGGCGGTGCCAAATTGATTGTTGGCCGATGCGCTTACGTTGTATGATGCATTGCGGTTTGATTTGTTATTGATATCAACAACCGCGTTTGAATTGATAATAATATTGTTTTGGAAAGTACCGGTTATCATTTTAAGTACCGCGTTAGTACCCCGGGCAGGCATGCTAAAAACATTATTCCTGCATTCTAAAAGTGAATAGTTGTAATCAAGAACTAATTCCGTTTGTACAATATTGTTGTTAAAAACTACGTCGGTAGCAAACGCACTCGAACTATAATTAATGGCGTTATACCCGGTGTAGTTGCTGGGGTTCGCAAAAAAATTTTGAAGTATTTTAATGTCTGATATGTTGTACCCGATATAAATTCCCCATTGGTTAATTAAACAGCGTTTAATTGTAATACTATTGGCCTGGATAGATATACCGGACGAACTGGTTATCTGTACGCCCATAAGAGTCGATCCGTCAGATCCTTCGCCAAATTGTACATAGGGTATAGCTACGCTCAAAACGTTGGTTGTGGTATTTGGGTTTTGTGAAAGCCAATAACCTGGACCTATGATGGTAAGTTTTTTATTAACGGTTATACTCTCGTAACCTTTTGCTGAACCTTCCACATACAATATATCGCCGCTCAATACATTGTTGTCGGCAACAGCGGCAGCTAATGAGGTGAAATTGGCCGAGAAACCATTGTTGTTAACACGCCATGATTTTGCGTTTGATACCGATGCAAAAACCAGCACGAATGCCGCCAGGAGTAAAGATTTTTTCATTTTCATGATAAAGTTTAGTTATTAATTATAAGTGTTATCTTGCTGTAAAGTAATAGCTTAAATATAGTAATAGGTGTTTTTATTTATTGTAACGCAGATGTTATATTATTAAAAATACCTGTATCCGGGTAGATCATGAGTATTATAAAATTCACAATTGTGGATATGTTGGTAATATGAGCGGGACTGTTGTTGCTCTTTGTACTATTTTTACTTCATGATTATTCCCGTTCCCCGGTTATATTACTATTTATTATTATTTGTATCGGTTGCCGTTTTATCATCATGTCATAGCCGTAAAGCTGCAA
The DNA here is from genome assembly GCF_003576455.2 of Mucilaginibacter celer. NCBI lineage: Bacteria > Pseudomonadati > Bacteroidota > Sphingobacteriia > Sphingobacteriales > Sphingobacteriaceae > Mucilaginibacter > Mucilaginibacter celer. The sequence continues at coordinate 3,390,264 of NZ_CP032869.1, read as the reverse complement.
TGCGGGGGCAGCCCGGCGATGTAGTGAAGCCTTCGGGCGATATTGCTTCAAAATACTCCGAAATTATGGGTGTTGACAGGAGCGATATTCAAAACGGTCGTCTCTACGCCTTTATCGACCAATGGATGGGCACGCCCTATAAATTTGGCGGCCTGGATAAAGATGGTATCGACTGCTCGGGTTTAACGTTTTTGCTGGAGCAGCAGGTGTACGGAATCACCATCCCAAGGATGACCAGTAAGCAAATTACCGTTATTAAACGAAAATATGAGGATGAGCTAAAAGAGGGAGACCTTGTTTTTTTTGATTTTGACGGAAAGCAGTTTAGCCACGTAGGTGTTTACCTGCAAAATGGCTATGTGGTACATGCCAGTTCGCGCCGTGGGGTAATTATAGTAAGGCTGCGCGACCCATCTCTTTACAAATATTTTTCGAGAGCCGGGTCGATAGAAAATTTGCCTACGGGGATGAGTAACTAATTATTTTTCGGTGATGGTTATGTTTCCGCCTTTATCGGTTGCTTTATAAACGTCTATCATAATCGTAACATGCGTGTTGCCGTATTGATAAAATACTGATGGCCCGTTACTGTCTTTTAAAATAAGGGGATATTTTATCTGTTTAATTAACGTGGTAATGTAAGCCTTGTTCCTGCTTTGATATGTGGCGCCTTTTGCATTGTAATCAATAACTTCTTCATTTAGTGCATGCGCGTTTTTAATAAACCGGGGAATAGGATATGGCCGTTCGTCTTTAACAAACAAAAATGGCTTATTGATAAGATAATCAGGATTCTTTTCCTTTAAAAGATGATGCAGATTATCAAAGGTGATGCTTTGCCCATATAAATTTACACCACAGATGGTGCATGCAACCAAAAAAAGTAACTTTTTCATCAACAGCTAAGTTTAGGAGATCCTGTTTATTCAAATATTAAAAACACAGGCCCGATACTATTCAAATTTGGGTATTTTTACGCCGTAATGGAGCAAAATAAACCCGACTATTCATTCTGGACAAAGTATAAACGCTTTGCCGGTAACGAGATCATGCTTTACGTCATCATGATTATCGGCATTATCCTCGGTATAGTTATCTTTAGTTACCTTTAACAATGGTGATGTTGTCGTCATCACTATCAGTTACCTGTTGATAAAAATCAACCATATCCTGGTATGTCTCCTTGCTGTAGTTACCGTCAATTATCTGCAGTTTGCGGCTGTAAATAATTTTATCGCCATTAACGGTAACGCTGGCTTCAAACTTGCCGAAAGGTTTTTCAAGCTGTATGTTTTTTGGGCGCAGGTCAATTTTATATCCGGCTGGCATGGTGTAGGTAATTTCGTCCTCATCGGTATACCCACGATTAATGTGAACATCATTGTGCCTGTTACGTACCTCGCGCAGCGGCGTGCTGATACGGTTGGCCGGGTTGGCCATAAATACAATTTTATCACCGTTAACCGATCCGTATTCAGATGCCGTAATTTTTAACGTTTCTGTGGTGTAGGGCTGATCTACCTTAAATTGCTTCAGATCAGAACTCTCAATTTCGAGGTTGTTGATCGGGTAGATCTTTTTCAGATCTTTAAGCTGATCTGTTTTTGATTCGTAAATCACACCATCGCGGTCTTCATAATTTACCCCTTTAAAATTAGTGACCATTGTGCCCGAAAGATCGCCCTGGGCGTTTAGCGTAAATGAGGCTTTACGCTGCTCGAGGTTAACCTGGGCAGCGTATTTGGGGGTATGGATCAGTTTGCCGCCCTGTGGGGTGCAGGCCAGCACTATGCGGTCGTCTGTAAAGTTTCCTAAAAAGCCGAAGGGCATATTCTGGCTGGTACACTCTAAAAAGGTGGTATCGTTTTTAAATGGCAGGCACAGGATCACGTGATCTGCCTGGTCTAAACTTGCAAAATCGGGCTGCAGACTTATTTTTTGGCTTCCCGATTTTACTACACAATAGTACGAATCTATGTCTACCGCTTTCAACAATGCCTGGGTGTAATTAACCAAGGCCTTGCAATCGCCATAGCTTTGCTGATCAACATCCGAAGCAGGGAATGGCTGTAAGCCGCCAATACCAACCGAAATATTGATATAATGCGTTCTGCCCTGCATATACTCATATATTTTGCGGGCTTTGGCTTTTGGGTCGGTAATGGAGGCGGTGAGTTCCTTCATTTTTTGCACCGTTACCGGCGATAACTGCTGCCTGCCGGCATTTAGCTTGTCATATTGCCACTGGCCCAGCTCCTTCCAGTTGGTGAATGATCCGCTTATCCCGCGGTAGGTGAACTTTTCCGGAACTATTTTAAGACTTGGCATTCTTTCCCGGTAAACCGGGCTATATGGCTCACTTCTTAATGCTTTTAAATTACTTATTTGCCAGGTATAGGTTTGCTGTCCCTGTTTATTGAGTGCAATAACCGGGTTTACCGGCAAATTAGTTGGCCGGTACCTGATTTTAAAATCGGGCTTACAAATCAGTGTGTATGAACTTTTTTCAACCGATACACCATCAGAAACAAGGGGGTGCCAGTTTTCCAGATCGAGCGATTGTTTTGATTTGATGTCATACTCATAGCTTACGGTATAAGGGTACTCGATAGCCCGGGGCTGATAGTGTTTCAGCTTCAAATCGGTAAAAAGCGAAAATCCGTCGTGAGCGCTATTGTCGTCAAAATCACTTTCCGAAAATTTGCTAACCGGCTTTCCCCATTGGTTATAAATTATTCCTTTTATATCCTTAATAATATAACTTTTATCATACCATACCACTAAACCGGCATCGTCCTCTCCGTTTTTATTTAATACAGTGATGGCCTTTTTTACATGGCAAAGCGTATAGTCGAAATCTTTAACCTCCACGGTGGTTTCCTCAGTGCGCACTACTGCGCCAGCATAAGGCAATAAATCTTTTGAAATCAGCGAGACATCATAATTGTCCTGCGCCTTAACGCTGGTTGCTGCCGATAATATAAACAGTGCTGCTAAAAATGTCTTCATTATTTTTTCTTGAAGATCATATCGCCTTTCTCAGTAAGGATGATCTTATTGAACAATTCTTTAAGATAAGGGTATTCGGCCGGATCGTAAACCGTTTTGTTAAACTGTGTAATGTTCGAGAAGGTGAACGTATTATTATCCTGCGTTTCAAACGAGGTGGCAAACATACCCCCTTTATTTGGCAAACCGTAAGCCACCACCTGCGGCGGCGTTTCAATGGTGTATTGAGCCGGCAGGTGCATTACCAGTACCAGCCGGCTGTCTGATGCATAGCCCCAGTCTACCGGGTAATCCCGCTCGGCCAGTTTAAACGGATTAGTGGTGCGTTTTTCCCAAAAATAAGGGTTAAACAAAAGCTTATCGTGATTATCGTTACTATAGGCATCAATCTCTACTTCAAAAGTCTCGCGTAGAGGGTTATCCAGGCTGTCGAGGTTTAAGATGTCTGATTTTAAAATCTTCATCTTCGGTTGTTTCTCATCAAAATCCTCCACATATTCATCAACGGTATTAAATTTTTTAATGGCTTTGCGTCTGTCGTACGCATCGTAACCTTTGTAATAAGAAACTATGGTTCCTTTCATTTTGCCGTTATCAAGCAGGGTAAGCTCGAGCGTGCGGGTGGTGGCGCCTTTTTGCTGCGTACCAAGGTCAATCCAGTACGATGGTTTGTTAAGGCTTACCACGCGGCCTTTATCGTTTACGCATCGCAACGGTAATAAGCCAAATTGCAGCAGCGGGTCGGTAGCATCCAGCAGGTAGGTTTTATCGCCAATGGTAACTTTGGCTATCACATAGTTAAAGTCGGTTAATACCGGGTAAAGCGTATTAACCATGCCGTGGTCGCGGGTTGATAATAATACGGCCTCGGCATTAAGCCCGGCTGCGTTTAGGGCGGTAACCAGGGTAAGGTTAATATCGGCCACACTACCCGAGTGGGTTTCGATGGCTTTCTTTATATTTTCGCTGTAAATGCCATAGTAATCGTTAAACTTTATTTGCTTTTGCACCCAGTTGTAAAGGGTTTTGGCCTTATCAAGTTCGTCGGTTTTACCGGCAATAACGGGTGTTATATAATCTTTAAGTAAACTACCCCGTTTTAGCTGCGAGCCAAAACTTTCGTGCGTTTTCAGGATCCGGTCAACATCGCTCCATTGCTTGGTTACTACGGTTTTTACACCGGTGTAAGGATTGGTAACTTCCACCAGCTCAAAAAATATGGCCGACAGAAAGTTTTTGCGGGCCGTCATATAATCTTCCTTAACAAAAGCGGGGATATCCTGCATGCCGTAGGTGATATGCGAGCAATCGGCTTTTGAACCTCCCGAAATAAAACATTCGCGTTCAACTTCTGATGCACTTTTGGTAAGCTTCAGCACACCGCGTAAAGATGCATTAAATGTCCAGAAGCCGGGGATATGCACCTCATACTGCGAGTACATTTTAGGAATATCATCCTGGAAATACCAATCTCTGAAATAGTCGATATACGGCGATACCAGCTTGTATTTAAACTCGATAACGCAACCCGGGTGCAGGGCAGGCAAAGCAAATTTCACCGTGCTGCCATATTTGTAATCTTTTACGGTGAAAACCTTTTTTGGGTCGAGATCTGCTTTTTGTATGATGCCGTTTTCGTCTTTATAATAAGTGGTACCGGTAACCTCATCAACATCTTCGGATACGGTTTCATTGTGGTGAATGGGAATATCGATGGTGCCGTTGTTAAAACCTTCCTTGGTGAAAATTTTAATTTTTGCGTGATAGGTATAAATCAGCCTCACGTGGTCGTAAACCTCATCTATCCGGGTATTGCCAAATTCATTTAAAAAAACAGCGTTGGCCTGTGGGTCTTTATCGTATTTGGCCATTTCAATTTCCTTGTCGGACACGCCCGGCTCAAAATCCTGCGCATTGGCTAAGTTTGATAAGCCTATAGAAATGAGGGCGATAAGAAAAAATCTCTTCATATAAATTGTGATAATTAGGAGGCTATTAAAATAAATAATAAATCGGTATAATAAATGAATTAAAAAATTTATTGTGCTGATTAATTTTAGGACATTTGCAACCTTTGCATATCTGATCAACACAAATGAAATTAAAACTAAAACGACCTCTCGCTTTTTTTGATCTTGAAACAACAGGTACTAACATCGGTGCCGACCGCATAGTTGAAATATCTGTTATCAAGCTTCATCCTGATGGCAGCGACGAGGTTAAAACCTGGCGTGTGCATCCGGGTATCCCCATTCCGCTCGAATCATCATTAGTGCATGGCATTTATGATGAGCACATCCAAAACGAAAAACGGTTTCATGAGCTGGGGCAGGAGATAGCCGAATTTATAGGCGAAAGCGACCTGGCAGGTTACAACTCGAACAAGTTTGATATCCCGATGCTGATGGAAGAGTTTTTACGCGCCGGGGTTGATTTTAATTTAGATGCCCGCCATTTTGTTGATGTACAGAACATATTTCACCAGATGGAACAGCGTACGCTAAAAGCCGCATACCAGTTTTACTGCAATAAAGTAATAGAAAACGCCCACTCGGCCGAAGCAGATACCCGTGCCACCATGGAAGTACTGCTGGCCCAGATTGAACGTTATGAAAACGTAGAATGGGAAGATAAAAAAGGCAATAAGCTGGTGCCGGTTGTGGGCGAAGTAGAGGCTTTGCACGTATTTACCAACCTGAGCAAACCTGTTGATTTTGCCGGCCGCATGGTTTATAACGAACAGGGTGAAGAGCTGATTAACTTTGGCAAGCATAAAGGCAAGCGTGTGGAGGATGTATTGAATGTTGAGCCAAGCTATTACTCATGGATGATGCAGGGCGATTTCCCGCTGTACACCAAACGTAAGCTGGAAGAGATTTACAACCGCTGGAATGCTAAACGCATTGCCGAGCGCCAGGCCAACAAAGCTGCGCAATCTAAGCCGGCCGAGCAACAGCCTGTAGCTCCCAAACCAGAGTACCAGAAAAAGGAGTTTACCAAACCTGATCATACCAGGAACCCTAATTACCAAAACAAACCTTTTAAAAAGAAGGAAGAGCCTGCAAAGCCGGTTGATGAAGATATGCTGCAGCAATTGGCCCTGAAGTTTAAAAAGGGATAAATATTTCGATATCAAAAAAAGATCCCCGGTCATGATAAAATGGCCGGGGATTTTTTTTGAAAAAATACAAAGTAGTTTGTATTTAAATGTCATATAATAATAGGTAACTTTATTGCTTACCAATTAGTTATACCTAAATCTACAAACTATGAAAAAAATATTTTATCTTTTGGTTATAGCCTTGTTGTTGGCTTCAGTTTCATTGATCACATCTTGCCATAGGGATCACCATTTACCGCACCCGGGACATGGCGATACAACGGTAACCACTCCCTGCACACAGGGCTTCCCCACATTGGTATGGGTAAAACCACTTACCGATTCGACAGCCAACACAGGTGAAGCCGCAGATATCACCGTGGGTAGCGATAAAAATTTACTTATATCGGGATTTTTTAACGGTACCGGCGATTTTAACCCCGGTACGGCCGTTTTAAACCTTACGGCTCCGTCGGCAAATGCTCCGTATCAACAACATTTTGATGTTACCGGCAAATTTTTAACCGCTAACGTGGTTAGCACAGCCGGCATACCGCCATTACCTGCGGGTTCGGTTAAAAGGTTAAGAGACGCTGCGGGCAATTATTATACTTTTGGCTCGTTTGCAGGTACTTATGATTTTGATCCGGGAGCAGGTGTATTTACGCTAACCTATAACGGCCCTGCCGATGAAGTTGGAGGTGCTTACTACATCCAGAAACTGGACGCTTCAGGAAATTTTAAGTGGGCCGTGTTAACCGGTATTATTCTCACTGCCGATTATACATCAAACGCTTTTGATATTGATGCCAATGGTGCAGTTTATGCAGGTGGTTATATGCCGGTTGAAGAGCCGGATGCAGGGCAGGGCATTGTAAAGTTTGATAGCAATGGTGCCCTGGTATGGCGAAAGGGTACCGAAACCGCTAATGATATGGACCTGCTTACAGACAGCAAAAAGAACGTTTATACCGTGAGTTACAACTACCTGTCCGGACAGCCTCATGCCCTTGTGAAATATGATAGTAATGGTAACCAGGTATCAAAAACCAACCTTGCTTTAGGAGGCACTTTATTAACCGCAAATTTGAAACTGCAGGCCGATGCGTTTGACAATATTTACGTGGGTGGTAGTATATCAACCGATTTTTTTGTTGAAAAGCATGATCCTTCCAACCAGATAGTATGGACTATCCGCAGCCATGGCGTACTTAATCCGGGTGAAAACCCGTTGCGAAGCCGGAACGAGCTTACATCTCTTGCTATAGATGCTGCAGGCGAAAATATATACCTTATAGGCATTTATTACGGAACGGTTAATTTTAACCCGGGCAGCGGCTCAAATACGCTAACAATGCCTTTTCCGGAGGGGAGATACTTTATAGCGAGGTACGCTCAGTGCCATTAACACAGTTTCAGTTAAACTAACAAATACAAACGAAGCGGCTTTTATTATGCAGAGGCTATCAATCTTTAAGAAAGCCGATATTCCTTGTTAAACCGCTGAATTTGGTACGCTTAACCGCAGAGTTCTTAAATACTTTTTGAAAAACATCCTGGGTGATATCCTGCCAGTCGTCTTTTTTTAAATGAAGAAGATCGGGGTGAGCGATGAAAGCAGGTTCAGTGTTTAACACCGAAAAGCGGTTCCAGGGACAAACGTCCTGGCAAACATCGCAGCCAAACATCCAGTTGTCCATTTTGCCCTTAAATTCGGCGGGTATTTCATTTTTTAGTTCGATGGTGAGATAGGAGATGCAGCGGCTGCCGTCAACAACATACGGCCCAACAATAGCATCGGTAGGGCAGGCATCAATACAATTGGTGCAGGTGCCGCAATGATCGGCAGTGGGTGCTATGTCATATTCCAACTCAAGGTCGATGATCAGCTCGGCTAAAAAAAAGAACGAACCTGCCTTTTTATTAAGCAGGTTGCTGTTTTTACCAATCCAGCCCATCCCGGCTTTACGCGCCCAGGCCTTATCCAAAACCGGGGCCGAATCAACAAAGGCGCGGCCGCCTACCTCGCCAATTTTTTCGTTGATAATTTGCAGCAACAGCTTTAGCTTATCTTTAATTACGGCATGGTAATCAACGCCGTAGGCATATTTGGATATTTTTGGTGCAGATGGGTCATCCTGTATTTGATCGGTATAATAATTTATTCCCAATGAGATTACCGATTTCGCTCCATCAACCAGCAAGCGGGGATCGAGCCGCTTATCGAAATGGTTTTCCATGTAATTCATTTCGCCATGCATGTTCTGTTTAAGCCATGTTTCAAGGCGAGGGGCCTCCTCTTCCAAAAAACCGGCTTTGGCAATGCCGCAAAACAAAAAACCAAGTTTTTGGGCCTCGTTTTTAATGAGTTGGCTATATGCCTGTTTATTTTGCTGCATGCTGCAAAGATACTATAAATTGAAATTGATGAATAAATTAAGGAAGAGGGTTGAATGGGCCGGGCACCGGCCTCCACCAATATTCGTGATTATAAAATAGCCTGTTTTTTCCCATTATTTAAAACATATTTCAAACCAATTAATGTACATTGCCAGTTAAGATGATAATTTCCTATTCAAAAACTAACTTTATAACTTCTAAATGAGAGCGCCGTACAGAATTCAAGATCCTGATGTAATTGATGAAATAGTTATTGGAAAATTACTGGATGACAATAAAGAAGTAATTGTGCAGTTTTCCTCCGAAGTTAATAGCAGTGATGTCTTATCTAAACTAAATGAAATAGCTGGAAAATACGATGAAAATTTGACTATTCGATTTTATGGAAGTTCCCGAAATTCATTTGATTGTAGCATTCTCGACCAAATACCAGAAGTAAAATCACTAAGTATTGACTGCTTACGACAAGCTCATAATTTAGAAAGAATTACTTCCTTACGAAATCTAAAAAAAATGGGGATTGGTATATTTGAGCTTAAAGAAACTGATATACTAAGCGCTAAAAATCTCCAAAACGTAAACAGGTTATATTTATTTGACACTAAAACAAAGGCTTTAAACTTGAAGTATTTATCCAGCTACAAAAACTTGGAATATTTGATTGTGGCAGGACATACTAAGAATATCGAAGCGATAGGTTCTTTAAAAAAATTAAACCATCTCAGCTTAAATAGTATATCTAAAGTTCCATTATCATTTGTAAACGAATTGCCGATTCTGAGCAAGTTGAACATTATACTTGGAGGTCGAGATAGTATTAGCGAGATTGACGGTAAAAACATTGAAAATCTAAATCTCACCTGGATAAGAGGGTTAAATAATTTAGAAAATATAGGACGCTTTCATAAGTTAAAAACACTATTAGTTGAAGACCAAATTCGCTTGCCAAAAATTCATTTTGACAAAGAACTTAATAATTTGACCGACATAAAGGTTCTGAACTGTAAAACCCTTACTTCTTTAACTGGGCTTGAAAACCTTCCGGCACTTCATCAACTCAGGGTTTCCAGAACAAATATCATTTTTGAAAGATTTATTCAACAGCCATTACCGTCAAAATTGAAAATTTTGGCGTTTTATACCTCTAAAAATAAAGTTGATTCACAATTGAAATTGCAGTTAAAAGAATTGGGATACGTAGATGGATTGGATGAAAATTAGCGTGTAGGATATATAAAAAAGGAAAAATAGAATTGCGGGCTAATTTCCCAATTTTAAAACGCGTCTATCACTTAGAAACGTACTTTAAATCAAATTGAGTTTGATTTAAGATTAGTTTTTTGCAGCGAATCAGCAATGCAACCATTTTGTTACCTCATAACAAGAATGAAAGTTTAACTATTGGTGCAATTTTTGTTTTTATGCTGAAAAGTACAGGTTGATAAACATGCTTCAGCATATTAAATATTTGCCTACGCATGTGTTGGGAATGCATGCTGTTGGCCATGTTACAAATGATGATTACGAAAACGCGCTACGCCCGCTGCTTGCCGATAAGGTAAAACGCATAGGGAAAATAAATTTTTTGCTGGTACTGGAAACTAATATCAAAAATTTTAGTGCCGGTGCCTGGTGTGGTAACATAAGGCTTGGCCTTAAATATTTTACCCGTTGGAATAAAGTAGCTGTAGTAACCGACCAGGAGGGTGTACGCGAATTTAGTCATCTTTTTAAATATATCCTGCCCGGAAGGTTTGAGGGTTATAAACTGGAAGAGCTGGATGAGGCGGTTAAATGGGTAACCGGAACTAAATAAATATATTATTATGGAAAATTTGAATAACAGGCCGATACCGGACAAGAATAATGATGATTCGGATCTGCATAATGATGAATTAGGCGAAAACAGCGGTGACGACACCATAATTGCCAGCGAAGATGCTGAGCCAGGTAAAACCGAAGAAAATAAGGTAAAATCGTCTAATACAGGGCAGGGGCCCGCAGGCGAGGGGCTCTAAAAGTTGTTGGAGATATAAGAACTTTGATGATTATAAACAAGCAATGCCCGGTTTTACCGGGCATTGCTTGTTTATAAACTTATCTCACCTTTTTTACAAGAGCGGAGGATTAAAAGCTGCTTCTGATACTATTGCTGAATGTTTTTGTACTCCAGTAGCCGCTATCTAAAATCCTTCTAACAGTCATTAGCGGATCAGATGGGTCGCGTTTGTCGGCTAACTGGAAAGCCATTTTGAAACCGTGTTTGCGTAGCTCAGGCAAAGCGGCTTTGTTCCAGATGCCAAAAGGGAAGGCAAAGTAATCCATTTTTTTGCCGGTGATCTCTTCCAGTTTTTTGGTTGGCTTGTCTATCTGGGTAACCCAGTCATCAACAGGGCGGGTAGTTACTTTACCGTTTTTGCCGATAATTTTAAGCGTTGAATTATGCGAGTAACGGTCAACACGGTGGTGATCCCAGGTATGGCTGGCAATCACGTTGCCTTCGTCTGATAATTGTTTGATTTGTGCGGCAGTCATGTATTTCGGCCTGCCGATTGATACGGTCATCACAAAATACACTGCTTTAAAGCCATACTTTTTTAGGGTAGGATTGGCTACCGTAAACTGATCCAGGTCGGTATCATCGAAGGTAAGCATGATGGGCTTTTTAGGCAGCGGGGTGCCTTTGGTAAGATAAGCGTAAAGCTGATCGGGCAGAATGGTATGGTAACCGCTGTCGGCCAGCATTTTGATGTGTTCCTTGAAAAAAGCAGGCTGTACTATGTAATCCTTGGCGTTTTTTGAATCGGTTGCCACCCAATTACGGATCTGGTGATAACAAACAATAGGCACTTGTTTGCGGGCCATGATGGCAGCGTTATCGGTTTGCGGGGTAGCTGTTGCAGGGGCGTTAGCAGTGCCAGGTGTTGTTGTGGCAGTTGTTTTATCAGCTGGTTTTGATTGGCATGATATTGCACCAAACGCACCAAAAGCCAGCATAATTAATGTTTGTTTTATCATATTGTAGGTTGGTTATTGAATCAATTTAACGGCCGCTAAATTAGTAATTATATAACATGCCTTAAATAAAATTAATTATCGGAATAAGAATTCCGGGCGCACGGTAAACCGGGCCACCACCAATAAAATGATCCACAAGATGTATAAACTTGCAAAGGCTCAAAAACGCTTATAGAATGTTAGCGTCTTTAAGCCTTTGTATAACAATTTGTCGGATTTATTTGTATTTACAATACTATCCGCCTGCCTTCTTTTATCGAGCGTTTGGCTGCATCCAGTATCTGCATCACTATCATATTATATTTTAATGATGAACGATCGTATTCGGCGCTTTTAAGCGGGTGTAGCAGTGCATTGGTAAAATAAGTTACCGGCGCGTCATCAGGAGAGGGCAGGGGAGCAGCTACATAACTGCGCGAATTGTGATTGTTGAGTTTTAGCTGAACGTTGTCCTTATCAAATGCATGAATATAACCCTTAGCGCCAAAAATTTCCATATCTTTAATCCCGTAAGGCCAGTTCCACGAGGCTTCAATCTGGCCGGTGGCGTTGGGGTATTCAACCAAAATGGTGGCATCATCCTCTACTTTAGGGTACACGTTTGGTTTATAATGACGGGCAATAGCGGTAACAGCTATCGGGCGCTGGCCTTTCATTAGCCAGGTCATCAAATCGGCTCCATAGCAGCCGAAGTCATTCAGCGCGCCGGCACCGTTTAGTACCGGGTCGGTAAGCCAGCTCAGGAAATCTTCGCTGCAGCCAATTTCTTTTGGTCCCTGGTGGCCATCATGTACTACCATTTTGCGAATGATACCTATACTATCCAGCTTAACCGTATTATAAGCATCCTGGAACGAGGGATACCAGGTTGTTTCATAGTTGGTTAAAACTTTGATGTAATACTTTAAAGCCAGGAACTCCATGCGCTTAGCCTGCTCCAAGGTAGCGGCCAGAGGTTTCTCAACCATTACCGAAATACCCAGCGGGGCACAGGTTTCAACAATATCTACGTGCTTACCTACTTCGTTATAACCTAATACAATAGCAGGCTTGCGGGTGGTGCACATTTTTTTCAGATCGTCAAAAAACAATGAATCGGGCAGGTTGTAGGCTTTGCCAAATTTTTCCCAAAGTTTTTTGTTTGGCTCGGCTATGCCTACAATGTTTACATTGCCTTTGCGGTATTCGCTTAATATCAGGTGAATATGATCATGGTTTAGCCCCATAATGCCAACTTTTAAAGTAGGCAGAAGTTTTTTTGCAGGTACGGTATCCTTTTTAGCCTTGAGCGAATCGTTGGGAAGCGTAACCGAAGTTGCCGGGGCAGGAGGATTAACCGGCGGCGGCGGAGTGGTTTGCGCCGATACCAGGCCGCTTATGATAAGCGCAGCTGTGCTCAATAAAAGTTTTAATTTAGTTTTCATGGTTGGATAGCGGGGATGTATTTATGTAGGTTTATATTAAAATAAGGATGGGTTTCCGCCCAGTTTTATTTTTCCTAAATGCTTGTAGGCTGCTTCTGTAGCTTCACGGCCGCGGGCCGTGCGCATTAAAAAGCCTTCCTGTATCAAAAACGGTTCGTATACCTCTTCAATAGTGCCTTCATCTTCACCAACTGCCGTTGCCACGGTTTTTAACCCCACAGGGCCGCCTTTAAACTTATCAATAATGGTAAGCAAAATCTTGTTATCCATCTCATCCAGCCCGTGGCTATCCACATTCAGGGCGTTCAATGCATACTGGGCTATTTCGGTATCAATTTCTCCGTTCCCTTTTATCTGGGCAAAATCGCGCGTACGACGCAGCAGGGCGTTGGCTATACGCGGGGTGCCGCGGCTGCGGCGGGCAATTTCATAAGCGCCTTCATCCGTAATGGGTGTTTTTAATATCGATGCCGAACGAAGCACAATGGTAGTAAGCAGCTTGGCATCATAATATTCCAAACGCGAGTTAATGCCGAACCTGGCCCTCAACGGAGCAGTAAGCAAACCCGAACGGGTGGTAGCACCAACCAGGGTGAAGGGATTAAGCGAGATTTGTACTGAGCGCGCATTAGGACCGCTCTCCAGCATAATATCTATCTTAAAATCCTCCATGGCCGAGTAAAGGTACTCTTCAACCAGCGGACTTAAACGGTGGATCTCGTCAATAAAAAGAATGTCGCCGGTTTCAAGGTTGGTAAGCAAACCGGCCAGGTCGCCGGGTTTATCTAAAACAGGACCAGAGGTGATTTTGATACCCACGCCCATCTCATTAGCTATAATGTGCGACAAGGTGGTTTTACCCAGGCCGGGAGGGCCGTGTAACAACACATGGTCAAGCGCTTCCCCGCGCTGCCGCGCTGCCTGAACAAATATTTTTAAGTTGGCTAATATTTTATGCTGACCGGTAAAATCCTCAAACTGCTGCGGACGCAATACTTTTTCAATATCACGTTCGGTATTGTTGAGGCGTTCACGATTAGGATCAAGATGTTCGTTCATTGCCAACGAAATTAGTAATTTTTTTGAAATGGAGGTTAGAGGTTGGAGATTAGAGGTTAGTAAAATTTACGTTAGATATAAACTGAACGTAGTCAAGCCTAATCTCAAGTTTCTAATCTCCAATCACTAAATTACCCCTCCGGATACTTCCTGAAAATACTATTAATCTTCATCTGGATTACCCCCAGGAAAGCTTCGCGGAAAATACTGGTCGACATTTTGGAGGTGCCGGCCGTGCGGTCGGTAAATATGATGGGAACTTCAACCACTTTAAAACCATGTTTAATGGTGGTGTATTTCATCTCTATCTGGAAAGCGTAGCCTACAAACTTAATCTTGTCGAGCTGTACGGTTTCAAGTACTTTGCGTTTGTAACACATAAAGCCTGCTGTTGAATCCTGGATATTAATGCCGGTTATAAAGCGTACATAAACCGATGCAAAATAGCTCATCAACACCCGGCTCATAGGCCAGTTAACCACGTTTACGCCATTGATGTACCTTGAACCAATGGCCGAATCTGCGCCGTCTATACAGGCCTGTCTTAAACGAAGCAGATCATCCGGATTGTGCGAAAAATCGGCATCCATCTCAAAAATATAGTCGTAATGGCGGGCTATGCACCATTTAAAGCCGTGGATGTAGGCGGTGCCGAGCCCTTGCTTACCGGCACGCTCTTCCATAAAAAGACGGCCATCGTATTCGGGCTGAAGGCTTTTTACAATCTGCGGCGTACCATCGGGCGAGCCGTCATCAATGATGAGGATATGAAAATCGTGAGGTAAGGAAAATACCTTGCGGATCATCCGCTCGATGTTCTCCTTCTCGTTGTAAGTAGGTATTATAATAATGCTATCCGGCACTTAACAAATTCAAGTAAAGTAAAAACAGCCAAAGCTAATTGATTTAAACCGGCTCTGAAAATCAAAAAATTCAGAGGGCTTTTTTTAACTGTATTTAACGCAAGTTGTTTTTATAAATTATGGGTATCGGCAATCACCTCGTTGTCAACATACGGATCGGTAATGTAGTTCCTTTCTTTAAGGCGTGGGGCAACAAACATAAATATGATGATAAACACGCTGATAAAGGCCACAAAAAACCATTCGTAATTGGCACCTTTTAAATTTCTGGCCCACCAGCCACCGTCTTCAATTAGTCCGTTAACCAGTGCGGTGATCAGGTTGCCAAATGACACAACCAGGAACCAAATGCCCGACATAGTACTTTTCATTGATTTTGGTGAATGTGTATAAGCATATTCTAAACCGGTAATTGATACCAACACTTCTGCAGCCGATAATATTAAAAACGCCAACACCTGCCACCACATTGATGGCGAGCCGCCATGATCAATACTTACGTGTGTAAAACCGATTACCACAAATGATAATGCTGTTAAAACCAACCCGGCGCCAAGCCTGCGTAAAGGCGTTGTTTTTAAGCCGATTTTATCCAGGTTAGGGTAAATTACATAGTTAAAGAGTGGGATGAACAGCAAAAGGAAAATGGTATTGAACGTTGACATTGAGCCCGGCTCGATCATAAAAGAGGTGAAACCAAGGTTAATGTTTCGGTTCATTTTTGCAGCGTAAAGCGTCCATTCTGATAGGCACTGATCCCATACAGCCCAGAAAGCCAATGCAAAAAAGAATACCGAAATTACGCGGTATACCGCTTTAACGCCTTCAACACGTTCAGGGTCATAACTTTCTTTTGCAATATCAAGCAACGACTGGCCTGGTTTCTTTTTGCTTAAGTTGGTAAGGGCGTACCAGGTAATAAACACAAGGTTGTTGCGGTTTACGCCCTGCGGAGGCACTTTTACGTATTTTTTGCGGCCCAGGAAAAATATGAGGGTTGCCAAAGCCATTAAAATTCCGGGAACACCAAAAGCCCATTTAGGGCCATAGTATTTGTAAATAGTAGGAATAGCAATTGTTGACAGCATAGAGCCGGCATTGATGCTGAAGTAAAACCAGCCGTAAACTTTTGAAAGCAGATCCTGGTTGCTGGCATCAAACTGGTCGCCCACGTTAGCCGAAACGCAGGATTTGATACCACCTGCGCCAATAGCAACCACAAGCATACCAAACTCAAAACCGCTGAGGCTGGTATCAAACATCGCCAGCAACAGGTGCCCGAGGCAATATACCAACGAGATATAAAGGATGAGTTTATATTTACCGGTAAACCAATCGGCAATCATACCGCCAACAAATGGCAAAGCGTATGCCACCATAACAAACAAATGGTTCAGTTTATTGGCGTGGGCATCAGCTTGTTGTGCCAGCGCCGGAACCTCGGCAGGGTTAAAAAATTGTTTTACCAAAAACAGGGTGAGTATTGAACGCATGCCGTAAAAGCTAAAACGTTCGGCAGCTTCATTGCCAATGATATAAGGTACACTCTTGGGGAATCGCGACTTTGCCGGAGCGGTTTTTTCTTGCATTTATTTAAATTAAAAAGTCTGTAAAAATAATATAAATCTTCATAATCAAAATTTAATACCGAAAGTGTTACAATTTAAGTAATTAAAGCAGTGGTATGAGATGATTAATGCTTATTTTATTCTTAATGGCCCGATGGAACGCTTGCACGATCACGGGCAGCCTGTTTTTTAGGATCAACGTAATCGGTGCCGGTAGCTGCATCGGTATTATCGGGGATGTTGCGCATATCCAGCGTTTCAACAAAGCTCCAGCGGCCGTTTTTTAGCTTGTAGCCATCATAGCTCAGGTCGGGACCGAAGGTTTCGGGGTGGTTTTTCATCTTATCGTCGGGGGCTGTAAGATGATCAAATACAATCAGATTTTGTTCGGGGATGTATCTCAGCAACATAGATACCTGGCGGGCGTATTCAAAAACCACGCGCTTGCGGTTTTTGCCGTTGCCATCAAAAACCGGCATACCAAATTCGGGCTTGTCATTATTGAAAGCCAACACATCCAATACCTTTTTGGTTGATTTTACGGTATTTCCCTTCCAGCCAACAAGCACGTAGTAAGGTTTTACTGTGTGTACAGGGATAATTTTATAATACTGCGCGCCATACCATTTGCGGTTATCGGTTATGGTATCTTCGGGGCTTTTCATCAGCGGCGAGTAATCTTCCAGTGGGTACATCTTTAACTCGCCGGTAGGGGTATTGATCTGTACGGTACCGTAAAAGCGATAGCTGCCGTCAAGGTTCATTACATGCCAGGTAAGGATGCGGAAACGGTTATCGGGCGATTTGATGATGCTTATGGCCTTCACCGAATCAAAAGGATAAGCGAATGAATTGTCGATCCTCAAAGCCTGCACAAGGGTAGGGATAAACTTGTAATTAGCGTTTTTGCGCTCCATATCATTCTCATCGTTCACCATTTTTTTGCCCAGGTGTGCAAGGCTGTCTTCAAGCACGGTTAGCCGTTTAAGCCGTCCGGCATCATCGGTATGCTGGGCAAAGGTTTGTAAGCAAAGCAGGAGGGAAAGGATGGTAAGCGCTGTTTTTTTTGTCACGATTATATTTTAATTATTTCATTTATTTTAGGCGGTTACCTAATAGTTATTTATATGGGGCGATCCTGCCAATGTCATGTTGCTCTGAATAGTTTGAAACTTAACGATGCTTTTAATAACATCTAAACTCCATTCTCCAATCATTGATCTCTAAATCCGGGCGTTACCTGTGGTCCGGGCTATCCGCTCATAGGCCTGCAGGCCTTATCCGTTAGCTAACGGACGGTATCCGCTACTACCCTAACGCGGCCATTGCGCATATTTGCAATGAGTTTCTTTAATCTTTACTTATCAACGTAAATTTTCAATAACAATTGCGCTGGCCCCGCCGCCGCCGTTACAAATACCGGCAGCGCCGTATTTACCGTTGTTTTGTTGCAATACATTTAAAAGGGTAACAACAATCCGGGCCCCCGAAGCCCCCAGCGGGTGCCCCAGCGCTACTGCCCCTCCGTTAACATTTACTTTTTGGGGTTGGATGTTTAAAAGCTGGTTGTTAGCTATTGATACTACTGAGAATGCCTCGTTAATTTCAAAAAAATCAATATCCCCGGTTTGTAAACCTGCCCGTTGTAAAGCCAGCGGAATTGCTTTTGAGGGTGCGGTGGTAAACCACTCAGGCGCCTGCTGGGCATCGGCATAAGATACTATCCTGGCCAGCGGTTTAATGCCAAGCTCGTCGGCTTTTTCCCAGCTCATTAGCACAACCGCGGCTGCGCCATCATTTAAAGTAGAGGCGTTGGCGGCTGTTACTGTTCCGTCTTTTTTAAATACAGGCCTTAGTGTGGGGATTTTTTCAAACTTTACTGTGCCGGGCTCTTCATCTTCGGTAAACATGGTGATTTCACCTTTTTTATCTTTAAGGCCAACAGGGGTAATCTCCTCTTTAAATTTGCCGGCAGCCTGTGCAGCCTGGGCACGTTTGTATGATTCTACGGCGTAGGCGTCCTGATCGTCGCGGGTAATATGACAATCGGTAGCACAAAGTTCGGCCGCCGAGCCCATGTGGTAGTCGTTGTAAACATCCCACAGGCCGTCTTTAACTAATCCGTCAATAATTTCACCATTACCTAAGCGGTATCCGTTGCGGGCCTTATCCAAATAGTAAGGCACATTGCTCATGCTTTCCATACCGCCGGCAACAACAATATCATTTTCGCCCAGAGCGATGCTTTGAGCTCCAAGCATAATAGCTTTCATGCCCGATGCGCAAACTTTATTAACAGTTGTAGCAGGCAAATAGGGGAGCCCCGCAAATATAGCCGCCTGTGTAGCCGGTGCCTGCCCAATATTGGCCGACATTACGTTACCCATAAATACTTCCTGCACCTGGTCGGGCTGTAATCCAGCCTTTTCAACTGCCGATTTAATCACCGCCGCACCCAACTGTGTGGCACTGATGGCTGCCAAACTACCACCAAAGCTACCTATGGGTGTGCGTGTTGCCGCTACTATTACTACTTCTTTCATGTGTCGCGCATTAAAATTGGTGGCCAAAGTTAGTAATTAGTTGGTAGTGATTGGAGGTTGGAGATCAGAGATTAGTTAGTAAAGCAGTTTTAACCGTTGGATTTGATTATTTGAGCGACATTGTTCTAATCTCCAACCTCTAATCTCCAATCTCCTTACCTTTCTTCTTAAACCCCTTTTTCCGCGCAAGCAAAGCCTGTTGCAGCAGGTATTCAACCTGTCCGTTGGTGCTTCTGAACTCTTCGGCTGCCCAGGTTTCTATCTCCTTTAGCATTTCGGGGTTAATGCGTAGTACAAATGCTTTCTTCTCCGCCATATCAAGTCGCGGCCGCTGCTTCGGCCTGTTTAAATAATATTAAATTTATGCCCAGTAAGGCCAATAAAGGCAGGTGGGGCAGGGTGTTAACCACGCCGGTATCGATGTGCACAACAAAAGGCCTGCTGCGGCTAAAAGCCTTGGCCTGCACGCTTAGCATATCGCCGTACTGCTCGTTTACCCAGGTAAATGTGCGCGACAGCAGCTTTTTATTAAAAAAGTTTGCCGAAAAACCGTCATTAAGCTCTGCCAGTATTTTACGGCTCCAAATTTCGGGCGTTACCATACCAATTTCCGTGCCGCCGGGTTGTTCAATAATAAACTTACGGCTTAACCAGCCTTTTCGTTTTACAACCCAACTGCCTGTGGCGGTTTCGAGCAAACAGCTGCGCTTCATGGCGCCCGAATAGGTGAGTTTACCGTAGCTGAATTGTCCGTCGGTAAGCTCGTACCATGGCCGCCAGAAACCGTGCCTTAGTACCGGCAGTTCCGTTACCCGCAATTGATCGAAACTTCTGTAATATTCCATGTTATTAATGGTATAAAGTGCCAGTGTTAACAACCGGGTTCACAGCTTTATCGCCGCAAAGTACTACCAATAAGTTACTTACCATAGCGGCTTTGCGCTCTTCATCAAGCTCTACAATGTTTTTTTCGGATAGTTTGTTCAGTGCCATTTCTACCATGCCAACAGCACCTTCAACAATAAGCTTGCGGGCCGCGATGATAGCTGATGCCTGTTGTACCTGCAGCATGGAATGGGCAATTTCCGGTGCGTATGCCAGGTGTGAAATGCGGGCTTCCAATACCTCGATACCGGCGCGGTTAAGACGTTCGTTCAACTCCTTTTCAAGCATTTCGCTTACCTGGTCGGCACCGCCGCGTAGGGTGATGGTAGCTGTTTCGTCTTCCAGGTTATCATAAGGGAAAGTGTTGGCCAGGTGCCTTACCGCGGCCTCGCTTTGGATGTTTACGTATTGAATGTAGTTTTCAACCGCGAAAACGGCAGCGGCGGTATCTTTAATTTGCCAAACAATAACTGCGGCAATCTCAATCGGGTTACCAATACTGTCGTTCACTTTTAATTGCTGGCCGTTAAGGTTAAATGCTTTTAATGAAACTTTCTTTTTTACGGTGAAGGGATTAACCCAAAAAAAGCCGTCTTTTTTTACTGTGCCCACATATTTGCCAAAAAAGGTGAGCACCTTCGATTCATTGGGGTTTACAATAATCAGGCCCGGTAGTAAAAAAATAAAAGTAACTATAAGCAAGATGATGCCGATAGCTAATTGCCCTTCTATGAATAAAAGGACTGATACAATTAATAATACCATCGATACAATAAATGTAGCAAAGCCGGATGGCGGGTTGATGATTTTTTCAGGATTCATGATTTAGTTTGATTTTAAAATGATATCACAAAGATATCATAATCCTTTTCACAAAAGCAAGAAAAACTGCATATAACAGAAACTTATATTATTTTTGGCAGGTTAAACACATCAATGGCAAAACTATCCACATCGCGCCAAAAGGCTTTACTGCGCAAATACGCCCGTAACGTTAAATATTTAATGACGGTGGCCAGTGTTGTGCTTATTGTTTACTTTTTACCAAAGCAGGCAAAATTTAGCTACGAGCATGAAAAAGGCCGCATCTGGAACCAGAAAGACCTGGTATCGCCCTACAACTTTGCCATCCTGAAAACACCGCAGGAGATTATGAACGATCAGAAATCGGCCCTTGAAAGTGTAACCCCTATTTACCAGCTTGATGCCACCGCCGGCAATGTGCAGATTGAGGGTTTTAAAAGCGATTTGGAGATTAAATGGCATAACGCAGGCTTAAATGATAAACTAAAACCTAAATACATCAGCACGGGTGTTGATCTGCTTACCGAAATTTACCAAACCGGGGTGTTTAAAACCAACGCAAAATACCAGCGCGGGAGCGAAAATTATACAATTCAAATCCTTAATAGAAATATAGCCACAGATCGCAATACCGGCGAATTGTTTACCCGCGAAAAAGCATTGGCTTATTGCGACAAGATTTTAAGTCGCCACAATGATCTGGATAAGGCTTTTTTATTGGATTTAATCAGTAACCGACTTCAAAACAACCTAAGCTATGATAATAACCTCACTACGCGATTGGAAAAAGAAAAAGTCGATGGCCTTTCGGTAACCCGGGGCATGGTACAAAAAGGGGAGGTGATAGTTTACAAAGGCTCGGTAGTGAATGATGATGTTTACCAGAAGCTCGAATCGTTTAAAAAGGCCTTTGAGGATAACGCCCGTGTAAACGGCAACCGTAACCTGGTGCTGCTGGGGCAGTTTTTTTTGGTGGGAATTGCCATAACCCTGCTCATGATATTTTTGTACCTGTTTCGTAAAGATATTTATGCTGATAACAGGTTGGTGGGTTTGATTTTGCTGGTAATCACCGCTATGCTGGCAACGCTAAGCCTGGCCATCAAACTGCAGTTCCCTACAAATTTGTACTATATTCCTTATTGCATAGTGCCCATTATTATCCGCATTTTGTTTGATACCCGCCTGGCGCTGAATATTCACATGCTGGTGGTGCTGATGGCCGGATTTTTTGTGCCCAACAGCTTCGAGTTTGCTTACTACGAGATTACCGCCGGTATGGTATCCATCTACAGCATCAAAAACCTGGTGCGGCGCGAACAGTTCCTTATTTCGGCAGTGATTATCATATTTAATTATTTTGTGGCCTTTCTGGGCATCACCTTTGTGCGCGAAGGCGATTTTATGAATATCGATTGGACGGAGTTTTTGCCTTTTGTGGTGAGCGTATTGTTAACGCTGCTGGCCTATCCGCTTATTTACCTGTTTGAAAAGATTTTTGCTATCACATCCGAAATTACCCTGATCGAGCTTACCAATACCAACGCACCACTGCTGCGTGAACTGGCTTTTAGCGCGCCCGGAACTTTTCAGCATTCGTTACAGGTAGCCAACCTTGCCGAAAATGCCATTTATGCCGTAGGAGGCAACGCGCTGCTGGTTAGAGCAGGAGCTTTGTACCACGATATTGGCAAAATGGAAAACCCGCTGTTTTTTATCGAAAACCAGGCTTCGGGCTTTAACCCGCATGATAAGTTGCCTTATGAAGAAAGCGCCCAGATCATTATCCGCCACGTGAGCAAGGGGATTGAAATGGCCCGTAAAGCTAACCTGCCCGAGGTGGTGATTGATTTTATCCGAACTCACCATGGCAATACCCGGGTTGATTATTTTTACCAGTCGTCGCTCAAAAATTTCCCCGAAAAGTTTATCAACGAGAACATTTTCCGCTATCCGGGGCCTATCCCGTTCACCAAAGAAGGCGCTGTTTTAATGCTGGCCGACTCGGTGGAGGCCGCCTCCCGCTCGCTGAAAGAACCCGACGAAGAATCCATCAGCGTACTGGTTGACAGGATTGTGAAATATAAGCTTGATCAGAATCAGTTGAAAGACAGTAATATAACTTTAAAAGATATTGAAACCATCAAAGCTATTTTTAAGCGGATGCTGATGAGTATTTACCATGTTAGGATAGATTATTAAAAATGTAATTTTTTTTTGAGGGGATAGTTGAATTACTATATTTGCAGTCCCCGAAAAAAGGGAACAAAAGCTTAACCAAAGCGTAACGGAGAGATGCCTGAGAGGCCGAAAGGAACAGTTTGCTAAACTGTCGTACTGGAAACGGTACCGAGGGTTCGAATCCCTCTCTCTCCGCCTTCGATCGCTGAAGCGATCTACGGCGGACGCAGTCCGCTGTAGGAAGCGAAAGTGATCTTCGCCCGCCGAAGCGGGCTACGGCGGATGAAATCCGTTGTAGCTGCGTAGGAGGGCTTCGCCCGCAGGGGACACGATTAATGAAATCTGGAATGATTTTAAATATAAGACCCAAAGTATTGGGTTTTATTATTTTGAAGGAACGCGTTTATTCCCTCTAACATAAATAAAGTAAACGGAGAGATGCCTGAGAGGCCGAAAGGAACAGTTTGCTAAACTGTCGTACTGGAAACGGTACCGAGGGTTCGAATCCCTCTCTCTCCGCTTCTCAAGAGGTTCGCAAGTTGCGAACCTTTTTTCTTTGTTTTTAAGTTACGCTTTATTAAAACTGGAGATATTATTTTACTTATCTTGGATCACAGAGATTTTAAGTTTAATTAATAACTTCATGGAAGAAAACAAGATAAATCCCTTAGACCAATTTCAGGAAATCCTGGATCAGCAACACAAGAACGTTAAACAAGGCATCAACAATACGTTACTTAACGACATCTTGAAAACGGCGAAAATTGTAGGAGAAAATAAAGACGAAACAAAACTAAAAGAGCTTATAACCGACCTTAGGGAACGATTCAAAAATGAAGATCTGAATCAGGTAACAGAAATATTTAATTATTGTCAAAGTTTTTTGTCAACGAACGAAGAACCCTTACCGATGCCCTCCCAATTATGCATATCAATAGGTAAGTTATTTACGAACGAAAATCTTCATTATACTGCCTGCAAAGTTTACGATAAAGATGAAATAACTGGCGGATGTGCATTGTCCTTTTTAGGTTACCTGGCTATGCATGAGCATCATACAGGATATGTTCTCAATTTTATTAGAGAAAATTTTGAAGGCTTCTCAAAAAATAAAAAAACAGAATGTGTGTTTCAGCTGAAAGAAACGTTGCCAGATAACGAAGTTGCACAACAATTAATAAAAGACAGCGGAATTACTAAATACGAACTCATCTTTAGCACGGAAGTTGACTCAACATCAAAACCTATTACTTTTCAAATAGAACACACTAAAAATACGTATGACAAAAACGGTCAGGAATCAAAAGGAACTGATGTAACATCAAAACCAGCCACGTCTCAAGAAGAAAATATCGAAAATAGACTCAACAAAAATATTCAGGAATCAAAAATACCTTGGTGGAAATTTTGGTCAAAAAACAAATAAATATTCTATCATTAAACTTTTTTATGTCCATAATGATAAGCAAGATCCCATCAAGGTGTTCTAATAGATTCCCGTTCACCCCGCCTTCGCCCGCCGAAGAAAATTTAAAAGAGAAGCCGGATAATTTATCCGACTTTTCCTATTTTAGCCTCCAACCAAACCTTTTTACCATGTGATACCACGTTTATATTTCGAATTAAATAACGGAAACACCACATAGGCTGTACCGTAAATCTAAAAGAGAGGTTTACCCGGCATGAAAAAAAATATGTACCGGCAACAAAACCCATCGCCCGCTTAAATTGCTTTGGTGCTGTTCTTATCCTGATAGATACAGGGCTTATGAATTTGAGCGATATCTCAAATCTGGCTCAGGCAGGGCATTTGCAATCCTAAAACCAATGAACAGGTTTGGGTTGACAAGCGAATATTGCATACCGATCTTGATTTGCCAATGCGAGAGGAATACAATCAGTTTATAGGTGATATTTTGGCAAAACACGAAGTGGGTGTTTGAAAAGTCGAAATTTAGCAAAAAGCCGGGAAAAAGGCTGCGATGTTGGTTTATGATATAGTCGCTGCAATTAGAAACAGTAAACTATTTCGGTACATTATGCATCAACCCAACAAGTTTATAATAATTTTCAAGCGGGCGTATAATGATGTTCTCGCCCGCCCACCTGTAACAGGTTTCCGCCGTCGGCCCCGTAGCCGCCCAGGGCTGTCGGGCAGATCGGCAATGTAACCGCGCCATTTGCCGCCACTCCGGGCGCAGCCAAACTGGAGGCCGTTGGCCTTGCCCTGCTTCATTTTGTCTTTCCAATCTAACTAAGAAAACGGTACAAACATTTCGCCTGGGCATACGACTATCGAAATATTGTTGTTGATAAGCAGCGTGAGTATACGTACATTAAAATTCCGCCGGTACCGGTCAACAAAATGAAGCAAATCTGTCAAAGCGGAATAATTTAAAGGGGTGTTAATTATGGATTAATGGCTGTGGTTTCGGTGAGGAAAATTGTGAAACCCGGAAACTCATTTTATGAGATCCCGCATAGACGGCTTAAAGATGTAAAAAACAATGCGCAGCCCCTGTACGGCGCATTATTTATTAACTAAAACTGCATTTTTTAATAAAAAAATACAAATAAAAAGAACTATAGGGAAATATCATTAAAAGGGGATAATCTGGATCTTAGGGCTGGTTTTAATGCGAACCTAAATAACGATGCCACAGGTAGCAGAAACGCTGAGTATAATGTAGAAGGATCACAATAACCAGTTTTTTATTTGCAATTAAGATATAGACGTATTTGCGATAGTAAACGTTACAATCTGCATTAAATTTCCGTTACGAAAAAATTATCTGTCGTTTTAGTTCTTCAGGCACAAAATCCTAATCATTGAACAACCTTTCATTGGATGGGAGATTTGCGATGGAAGGCATTTTAAATTATGCTACCAACGGCACCTGGCTTCTGATAAGGTTTGTTGCAATATTAGGATGAATCTCTCCCTCCCTTTTTAATATTGTCGTGGCAAATTTATAAATAATTACATACGATAAAATGCCTATTTAGTAGTATATACATTTTAAAGTAACACTACAAAATGTGGCTTTATTATAAAGCTTTTTCAAACTCTTAACAAAGTTTGTGAGGCATGGTATTCAGTAAAATTAGGGGCTCCTCATGGCCGGAGTTGCCGTTAAGTTGATTTACTTCGGCAATTTAATTGCCTGTATAATACGGAGAAGTTGACCAGGTGATTCCGTGGCAAATTGACCACCTAAAGTGCTGGCGAACGAGCGCAGCGAACGCTGTAGAAGCGTTGTCAAAAGTAGTTATTTAAAGTGTGTTTTGCAGATAGCTTTTTTCGGGCTCTGCCGGCCTTCTTTTTCTCATCGACTCTCCCTTAAGTTCCATCCGGTGCGCATCATGCACGATACGGTCAAGGATAGCATCAGCGATCGTCTTTTCACCAATGACCTCATACCATTTACTGACCGGCAGTTGAGAGGTAATGATCAATGACGTTTTACCGTGCCTGTCCTCAATGATCTCCATCAGTGCAGCCCTGCTCTGCGCATCAAAAGGCTGTATACCGAAGTCATCCAGGATCAGTAGTTGCTGGCGTTCCAGTTTGGCGACATCCTTCATATAGGAACCATCTGCCTTAGCCATCTTCAGCTTAGCAAAGAGCTTGGGTGTGCTGGCATAGAACACGCGGTAACCCAGTATGCAGGCTTGGTGTCCGATAGCAGAAGCGATATAGCTTTTGCCGATACCGGTGCTGCCTGTGATCAACAGGTTCTCATTCCGGTCAATAAAGTGGCAGTCTGCCAGGCGCATTACCTGATTGCGGTCGATACTACGGTCGGCATGGTAGTGGATGTTCTCTACCGAGGCCTTATAGCGGAACTTAGCATACATGATCGTACGCTCTATGCGCCTGTTCTGCCGGTCGTCCCATTCGGCCTCTACCAGGTGGGCCAGCAGTTCATCAGTAGTGTATTCAGCGGTCTGGCCCGTTTCCAGGCAGCTTTTAAAGGCATGGTACATGCCAAAGAACTTCAGCTTGCGAAGTTTGTCCAAGGTGTTCGTGTTCATATCGATCTATTTATTAATGGTTATTTATAGTAGTTCTCTCCACGGATATTGTCATGGCTGGGCATAGGCAGTTCGTCAGCAAATAAGCTATCCTCGTAGCTGTCCATCTTGTTCTCCAGTATCTGCTGTATGGTCTTGTAGTTATAAACGCCATAACCGAGTGCACGCCTGCAAGCGCTGGCCAGCCTTTCGTTACCTGCCTTACGCGCCAGGCTGAGGATACCGATACAGGAGCGGTAAGCTTGTTCCGGGTGTTGCTTCCGGTCCAGTATCTTCAGGATGTAAAGCCTCACATCCTCATGAATGGATGCCGCCCATTCCAGGAACTTATCTGGTGTCCATTCGGTCATAAAGCGGTGTGTCGAAGCCAGGTGGTCTTTATCCGTAGTATAGCTGTAAGGGCTTTTGATACGCCTGTGCATGGCAATGCGTTCGTAGTGGTAATAGACCTCTACGTTGGTGCGGGAATACAGCAGTTTGACCTTCCTGCCGATGAAGCGGTACGGTACGCTGTAGTAGTGTTTGTCGATACCAAGACAAACATGCCCGTTCTTCATTACGGTGGCCTGGTGCTGCCGTTTGAACTCATAACGTAATGCCGGTAATGGCGAGAGAGCCTGGCGTTCTATCTCCTCGAACTGGAGCTTTCTGCTGTAATTGCGGCCTTTCAGCGGCTGGCTGTTATGTGCTTCTAAAGCGGCTTTGACCGCTGTGTTCAGTTCTGCAAGGGTATGATAGGCCTCTTTGCGAACAGGTGCGTAGATACGGCTGTAAACGATCTTAACAGCTCCTTCTACCAGTGCTTTGTCGCGAGGGCGGTACGCCCTCGCTGGTAAGATGGTCGTTCCGTAATGGTCGGCAAAGTCGGCAAAGGTCTCGTTCAGTGTTGGCTCATAGCGGTTGCTTTTGGTAACGGCAGCCTTCAGGTTGTCGGGAACGATGGCGGCAGGTACGCCGCCATAAAAGTGCAGGGCATTCTCGCAGGCTGCTATAAAGTCTTCTTTCTGCTGGCTCAGCACAGCTTCTACGTAAGTTAGCTGACTGGCACCAAGGATAGCAACGAACACCTCGGCCTCGATGACCTCACCGGTATCCTTGTCCGTTATGCTTAGCTTTTCACCGGCAAAGTCCACATACAGCTTATCACCGGCTTTATGATCCAGGTGCATCGTGGGGTTCACGCGGGCTTTCCACTGGTTGTAATAAAAGCAGAACTGGGTGTACTTGAACCCGTCAGGGAACTCTTTGATATAAGCTTCCCACAGGATGCGGCGGTTCATGCCGACACGCTTTAACTCTTTATCTATCTGCGGGAAACAGCGCTGCAGGGCCACCATGCGCTTGTCCGGGGGGCGTTCACTGCTTTTGCCAAAGAAGTCCTCCAGCTCTTTATCATTAAGGGTATTGATCTCTTCGAACGTAAAGCCGCTGGCATCGAACGCAACAAGGTACTTCTTTGCGGTATTGCGTGACACGCCGGACTGGGCCGCTATCGATAGCTTGCTGCGGCCCTGGCTGTACATCCTTAGGATCTGTCTTATCTTACTCATGCTTATCGTAGTGTTGGCCATTAGTGAAGTTGTTAAACCTCAAAAATAGGCCTGCTTCTACAGCATAAGTGGCTCGTTCGGGGTGGTCACTTTCCCGCGGAATCAGGTGGTCACTTTCCCGCGGAATCGGTGGTCAGTTTCCTCCGAAATCAGGTGGTCAATATCAGCGAATTCTCCAGATAATGCTTTGCGTGAACTTCCATCAACATTTCAAAACCTACAGGCGCTTAGGATCTTGAACATTGATAAAAATCAGTTGTCGTCTTTTTCGGACGTTATCATGAAACTCAAAAGTCTCCGTACTTTAAATGCCTCTGCCAACGGGTTAGGTATCATCCCTGCCGGGATAAATCAATTATTCAGACTCCTGAACCTGGTCATTCAACTAACGTTAAAGAACTGCCTGCATCAATATGGAATTTTAAAAAGTTGTTGTATCTAAATATCAAAAACAATCAAATTACAGCAATACCTGATAGGATTGGTCGGCTAAAAAAACTTCAGAAGCTTTATTTAGATGGTAACCCGATATCGCCCGATAATATAAGGCGGATCCATGAATTACTTCCGGATTGTATAAGAGATAAATAAAATATGTTTGCTAAACGCTTACTACATTATTTTTGATAGCATATAAAACAAGCCCTACCCGCGATTTAACCTGCAGTTTCATGAATAGCGACTCCCGGTGATTATCCACCGTTCTTGGACTGATGGACATGAGATCTGCTATCTCTTTATAAGTGAGGTCAGAACAACATAGCTTCAAAAACTCGCTTTCTTTTGGAGAGATCGTGGTTTCTGCCGGTTTTGCAAATGAGCGGTACATTTTGCCCGAAACCAGTTCGTTAAGGTAAACGCCGCGTTGTTTCAATGCGGTTACAGCTTCTTTTAACTCGGCAGGATGGCATTCTTTCAATACATAGCCTCCAGCGCCGCATTTTATCATTTTAATAACGCTTTTGTCGTCTTCATACATGCTTAAAGCAAGTACGGCTATATCAGGATAATTTGTTTTGAGCCAGGAGGTGGTATCGTAGCCATCCATCACCGGCATATTTACATCCATTAAAACAACATCCGGGATCCGGCCGGCCGCCAGGCATTCCTGTAGCTGTTTGCCGTTTCCAGCTTCGCAAACCACTTCTATATCGGCATATTCGCGCAACAGGGCAATCATGCCGCGACGAAAAAGCAAGTGATCATCTACTATACCTATTTTAATGGTTGATGTGCTCATTGTTGTTTTTATAGGGAACTTTGATTGTTACTGTAGTGCCCTTGCCAGGTATACTTAATATTTCGGCAGTTCCGCAGATGAGTTCGGCGCGGTTTAATATATTGCTGATACCCATGTGCCCGGATGCGTTTGTTTTTTCTTCAACATCAAATCCGCAGCCGTCATCACTAATCTTTAATGTAAGCAGATCTTCCGAACATTCAATCGAAATCATGATAATCGTTGCCTCGGCATGTTTGATAATATTGTTCACAGATTCCTGGAAAATGCGGAATATCATCAGCTCACTATTGGCATCCAGCCCGGGCAAAGCTTCCTGTTCCGGGCAAAGGATTTCTACGGTTACCGTTTCTGATTTTTGGAGCCATTTAATTTCGTTTTTAACCGAATTGATGAGCCCGTCTTTAAGCATTTGTTCGCCCTGTAACAGTTTGCCCAGCAGGCGCAGCTCCTGGATTGATTTACTGGTTAGCGAAATGGCCGAATCGATTTTCTCCCTCGTTTTTTCGGGGTTCTGTTCATTTATTGATTTAAGCGTTAGGTTAGTGAGGCTTAAAAGCTGACCGATATGATCATGAAGATCGGCACCAACAGTTTCCAGCGTTTGTTCATGCACCTCTACGCGTACCCTGCTTATTTCGGTATCAAAATTCTGCTTCATCCTGATCGTTTCGTCTGCATGTTTCCTCTTTCGCTGGTTGTATTGGCTAACTAAAAGAATCAGCGTTATAGGGGCGAGGATAAAAACCGCCGTAATTAATATCGCTAATTGTTCGATTTGCGTTGATGATACCTGCATCTGAATGAATAGCTCCAGAATGCATACATCAGTATGTTCAGGGCCATATAAATATAGGTATAAAGGCGGCTATTTAAATGCCCTTTGAGGTTTAAAACCGAAAAGAGCAACCCTACCGCCAAACCACCAAAATAATAGATCAGCGAGCCGGTGATCCACCAAAAAGGGGTATGCGTTTTTAACACAACGTAATCGTCACCTCTTATTAAAAGAAATAAATAAAGAAAGCCGTAGAAGGAGAACACCACCGACATAAGCGTTGTGGTGGTGTTCATGTAATCATAAATACCGTGCCGGGCAATTTCGGAAAGGTAAAAGCCAAAAACTAACGCCAAACCGGCTATCATCAACCATCCGCTAACTTTATATTCCCTGAGACACATGTAAAACATGCCGCTGATAAACATGCACTCGGGGATGGTAAGCAGATTATAGATCTGGCTGTTTTTTTTAAACTGGTTGGTAATGTTGTAATGTCGTCCTAAAATTTCAACTATCACCGTAATTAAAAGAAATACGATGGCCGATTTCCAGATCGGGCTCTTGTCTCTACTCAAAAAATATACGGATACGACGAAGCAAAGTAGTTCAATTACAATGGTTACCGTGATATACCTTTCCATGCCTGAGCTTAAAGTTTTGTGCCGTTACATTGTGGCTGGCATAATTCACCCCTGTTTTCAGGTGGGCTGTCTTTTGAACTAATCGTTTTTTCCACCTTTTTTTGATTGGGTTCAATCCCATCAAAGTAGTCTTCGTGAAATTCGATTCCGTTCTCCCCCTTAACTTTTTTAGTCGAAACAAGCACAACTGTGTTTTTGCCTATGAATTGCCGTTGACCCTCAGGTATTGTATTCTCAGTGTATCGCGCAAAGTAAACCCGCAGGCCGTCGGTTCCGAAACCTGCAGCTTGCTCG
Source organism: Mucilaginibacter celer (assembly GCF_003576455.2). Classification (NCBI taxonomy): domain Bacteria; kingdom Pseudomonadati; phylum Bacteroidota; class Sphingobacteriia; order Sphingobacteriales; family Sphingobacteriaceae; genus Mucilaginibacter; species Mucilaginibacter celer. The sequence continues at coordinate 3,358,869 of NZ_CP032869.1, read as the reverse complement.
TCCTTTAATCGCTTTACAAGTTCTTCAATTTGGTCAAGTCCGAACCATACGCTTTTTGTCAGTCCGTTTTGTGCGGCGTTGTAAGCCGTTACCATCTCCTGAGCATCAGCCTGGCTGATCTCTCCGATGGGGGGTGTTGGTAGTAAAATCATGATGTGATAAATAATTTGTTTAGGCCAAAATTATATGCGTTTGATATCACTAATATAGTGATAAATACGGTTTTATATACCGGGAAAAATACCCCTTTTAATTTTCATTTTACCCCCTGTGTTCCCGCTTGCCCATCGGCCAATTTTGTGTAAAAAAACATAAAGCAATGGAACTTACAATTATCATGAAGCTTATCTCGGTAGTACTGGCGATAAGCCTGGCCAGCGAAAGGCTGGTAACTTTTTTAAAAACCATAATCCCGTTTCTCGCGGGTCCGCAACCGCCGGATGTGAGTGCAGAAAACTCTAAGACTGAATTAATCCGTAAAGCCATCGTTATGCTGATTGCATTCGCAGTGTCCTGGGTTGGCGCATCTTTTCTGGATAGCCCAGCCAACCTGTGGGGCCACCTGAGCCTGGATCCTAACGACATGAATAAGGGTATTCCTTTTTTCATAATCGCAATTATGGCTTCAGGAGGCTCTGCAATCTGGACTAACCTGCTTGGCTTTGCCAAAGCAATAAAGGATATAGGGGCTGAAAAAAAGACACAGGAAAAATTCAATACACTAAAAAAATCCGATGAGTTCAGGTTTGCAGGTAACGGCCTGAAAGCCTTTAATATTGTAGGTGCAAAGACTGAATCGGAACTGAAAACCATCAATTTTGAAGCTGCCTTTTCGGGAGGCAGCGGCCAGTTAACCGTTCTTTTTGAAAACGGACTCGGAGAGCTCATTTTTTCCAACAGCGGAACAAAAACTCTTGATCTTCCCCAGGGTGCCTTGAATTATATCATTTCGGGCAGTAGCTCTAACGGGCCTGGTGGCGGCATTGTGTTGTCAATTTCCGGAAGCGTTATCAGTAACGCGCCACATTCGTACGGGCCTGGTATTATCTGGCCCAATATTCAAACCATGATTGTAACCTAAACTTATTAGCAATGAAAAAGATACTTCTTTGTGCCATAGGTACACTATTAACTATTGTTTCAATGGCGCAGGAGCGCGGAAATATAAACGCACCAGCTAAAGCGGATAGCACTTCGCAGAACATACTGAAGCAATATAAGGACCAGCGAAATGCAGCAATGATAAGCGGCCATATTACAAGCACAGGAACCTTGCAGGATGTATTGACAAATTACCTGCAGATAGCCGCAAAGAACATAACAACCAACGAAAACGGTTTGCAGCTGAAGTTGAACTGGTTTGCCTTGAATAGCAACCCGCATAAATATGATAATACCAAATTTGACTCTACGAGTTGGCAGCGAAACGGTGAGTTAGTTGGGTCGATAGGGGCGGATAAAGATTTTTCGGTAAAAAGCTTTCAGATAGGTGCAAATTACAACGTGTTAAAACGTAATGATGTAGCCAGAGCCAAAATCGATTCATTATATGTTAAGCCATTTTACCATGAAAGTATGATTCTTTCAGAGGCATTGGGACGAATATTACCTATTGTGCAGCAGCGGGTTGAGCCCCAAATCTTATCATATTTACAAAGCCTGTATTCTTCAGGTAATTCTGTGGATACAGCAAAAGCAAAAGCGGCTATTAATAATAGGGTGCCTGGATTAATTTATGATGGTCGCTTAAATCAGCAGGCGTTAAATATTTTGTTAAGCCAGGTTGATGCCGAAATTAAAATGAAATCGCCCCTGAGCGAATCAGTGAGAAAAGCAGATAGCATTTTTGTAAGGGCGCTGATCTCCGAAACAATTGGGGCAGGATTGAATGAATACTTCGGCAGCTATGGGAAATCACCATTAAAGTTTAGGGCTTTAGTAACTGATGATGAAACAATAAGCCTGGGACAGTTTATTAATGCGAGGGTGGCCGAAAATCCTTATTTACATGATACGTTAAGGGTATCAACCTTACTTGAGTTAAATAAAAAAATATTTGACGATTATAACAGTGTGCTGCATTACATTGGCCGGCAGCCGCTGGCAACTTTTGGTTATCTGTATACCCATGGCAGTGGTAATATCTTATCAAGCCACGTAACATCTTTCAATTTTGTTTACGGCCCGGGCGGAATCAACTCAAAAGGCTATGGTCAAATAACTGCGTCTCTTTCTGATACGCTGAGCAGCAACGACAGGACAGGCGCGATCAGGAATTTCAAACGAAATATCATTGCCCTTAAGGCTGGTTATAACTGGTCGCTTTTATCCGACGGAACAAAGTCGTTGGTTGAGTTTAACGCACTGGCAGAACTGGACCGGGCTACCGGCAGCAGTTACATAGCCGGGCAGGATAAAAGCAGGTTTTACTTCAATTCATCGTTGAGAGGCAGGCTGCCTTCATCGCCCTGGCTTAAGTTAAGCCTGAAATGGGATCCTAAAGGCGGCAATGTATTCGGTTTATTTGATTTTACCTATAACCTCGATTAGTAAAATCGCAGGCTTTATCTTGATTTTTGGCTGTTTTGTTTGGGCGCTTTTTGCTATATAACGCAAAAAGCACCCTGATAGTCTGCCTGAAAAAATATACTTCAAAAAGCCGTTTTAAGCGTTTGCACATAAATATATTTGGCTTGTAAATACTGTAAATCAATCCTACAGTGCTGATATCTTAAGCAATTACAAGCCACTATTTATATGACAGGTAACCATAATGCAACCGCCTTTATTTCAGATTTTCATCATCTCGATAAAACACAACTTGCAATAGCAGGGGGCAAGAGCGCTAACCTGGGCGAGCTATCCCGGATTGAAGGAGTTAATGTGCCGGATGGCTTTTGCGTTTTAACGGGGGCTTTCAATGCCATAATTGGAACATTGCCGGTACTTGACAGTTTGTTTGAACAGTTATCATCATTAAATGCTGCCGACCGTACTAAAATAAATGAGTTAGGTGCTGAAATACGTAAGCATATTGAAGACGCTTTTATCCCATCAGCGATTGAAGCGGATATCATAGCACATCTTACAAAATTTGATGCAGAAGACGCTTTTGCAATCAGATCGAGCGCAACGGCCGAGGATTTACCAACAGCATCCTTTGCAGGGCAACAGGATACCTATCTGAACATTATAGGCAGGGAGGCTATCCTTAAGCACATCAGCAAGTGTTGGGCCTCGCTATTTACCGAAAGGGCAATTATGTACCGCATTCAAAACGGTTTTGATCATAGTAAGGTTCAATTGGCCGTGGTGGTACAAAAAATGGTTTTCCCTCAGGCTGCCGGCGTACTGTTCACTGCCGATCCCGTTACTTCAAACCGGAAGATAGTTTCTATTGATGCAGTTTACGGGCTTGGTGAAGCTATGGTTTCCGGCCTGGTAAATGCCGATAACTATAAAGTTCGCAATGGTACTATTACCGGCAAAAACATCCCCTTAAAAAAGCTGGCGGTTTATGCAGTAAAAGCTGGCGGTACCCAACAACAGCAAATTGAACCTGAACGGCAAAATGTCCAGGTGCTTAGCGATGAAGAGATTTTAAAGCTTGAACATATCGGCCGGAAGATTGAACAACATTTTGGCTGCCCGCAGGATATTGAATGGTGCTTGGCCGATGGTGTGTTTTATATTGTACAAAGCCGGCCCATAACCACTTTATATCCCATACCCGACGCAAATGATCAGGAAAAACATGTTTATATATCTGTAGGGCATCAGCAAATGATGACGGATGCCATGCGGCCATTGGGCTTATCGTTATGGCAGCTAACAGCCGCCCGGCCTATGTATAAGGCAGGTGGCCGGTTATTTGTTGATGTTGCGGATAGCCTGAAGTTGGCTACCGGGCGGCAAATGCTGCTGAAAGCCATGGGGCAGCATGATCCGTTGATAAAAGATGCACTTGTTACACTTATTGAGCAGGATGATTTTATAAAACTATTGCCGGATGATAGCGGGGATGCCGGTAAAGGGAATAATGAAACTCATCCTACGGTACCTCCCGTGTCGGCGAAAGCCGACCCTGCTATGATTCCTGATCTGATTGAAAGTAATGAAGCATCGGTTGGAGCCTTAAAACAAGAGATTCAAAGCAAATCAGGAACCGATCTGTTTGATTTTATAGTTAAGGATCTACAGCACATGAGGCAGGATTTATTCGGACCGCAAAACATGGCTGCTATTATGGCCGGCATCAATGCTTCAACCTGGATCAATGAAAAAATGATGGAATGGCTGGGTGAAAAAAATACGGCCGATAAGCTCTCTCAATCGCAGGCTAACAATGTAACTTCCGAAATGGGGCTGGCGTTACTGGATGTGGCCGATGTAATCCGCCCGTACCCGGAAGTAATTGCTCATTTGCAGGTGGTACAGGATGATAGTTTTTTGGATGAATTGCCAAAATTTAAAGGCGGTGAAGAAACCCGCAATGCTATCATGGCTTATCTGCAAAAATACGGCATGCGTTGCGCAGGAGAAATTGATATTACCCAAACACGATGGAGCGAAAGCCCCAAATTGCTTTTGCCCATCATTCTTGGCAATATCAAAAATTTTGAGCCAGGCGCAGGCAGCCGCAAATTTGAGAAGGGATTACAGGAAGCATTGAACAAGAAACAGGAATTATTGAATAGTTTGAGGCAACTGCCGGATGGAGATAAAAAAGCGGAAGAAGCCGGGCAAATGATCAACCAGCTTCGTGATTTTGCAGGTTATCGCGAATATCCTAAATACTGTATAGTTAGCCGCCTTTGGGTTTATAAGCAGGCTCTGCTGCGCGAAGCCGAAAAACTGGTAAGGGCTAAGTTTATTGAAAAAAAAGAAGACGTGTATTATCTCTCTTTTCAGGAATTTCGCGAAGCGGTACATCTTAATAAGATAGATCAATCCCTTATTGGTACCCGGAAAGAAGAGCATAAAATACACGAAAAATTAAATCCACCACGGGTTATCACCTCCGATGGTGAAATTATTACGGGTAAATATCAAAGAGAAAACCTGCCTGAAAAGGCCTTGATAGGATTACCGGTTTCTGCCGGTATTATTGAGGGCAGGGCACGTGTAATATTAAACATGGCCGATGCCAGCCTGGAAGAAGGAGATATCCTGGTAACTGTATTTACCGACCCCAGCTGGACTCCGTTGTTTGTATCCATAAAAGGCCTGGTAACCGAAGTTGGCGGCCTGATGACACACGGGGCGGTAATAGCCCGCGAATATGGGCTGCCGGCAGTTGTAGGGGTAGAGAATGCGACTAAGCTGATTGCGGATGGGCAACGGATAAGGGTGAACGGGATGGACGGATATGTGGAGATATTGTAGTTGTGACTCGAGATTATGTAATAAGAGCATAAATTATCAAATGAAAAAGAGCTTGGGGCTGCTTTGATCGCTTATTTATCAAGTAGGAGCGGATGGTCGGATTTTCGTTTTAAATACATCTTTATTTAATTGTTTTAGAGTTTAAATTTTTTATTGATCATCTTTTAAAATGATCTATTAGTCGAATTGAAGAGAATTATATTTAAACATCTGATTGGTAAATACTTCGTTCTTAATAATATTCAGTCTATGAGTAAACTCATTGTCTGTCTGATTAGCTAAACTCAAAGGAAGTATAAAAATTTTATAATACCACGCCAGGTATGAACTGAGAAGTTTTAAAATTAAATCATTATCTATTTTTTCTTCCTTCGCAAATATTGCCCATTGATCATAATAGATTAATAGCCTGTCGATATGGTTTACTATTATATCGCGTTCGTTTCTCAAATCTGATAAATTGGGCATTTCTTTTTGATTGTTTTCAAGCCGCCTAACCCAGGCACTTACAGCAATCCTACTTTCCCTTATCAGATCTGAATGCCACTCGTTATATAAATTCATTGTATATTTTGGCTTTGTCATGATTTTCTGAATCTCATGCCTTCTTTCTGATCCGCTTGATGCGATGTTAATAGGAGATAACATAACACTTGCCAAACTGGCGATTACAGAATCTAACCCAATATTAGTTATCGCGTACACTCTATCGGTAAGTGAAACTGAATATTTTTCAATAATGCCTGGAGTAACGTTATGCCATACCGGTAATAAGATTTTCTCTCCTGAAACATTTTGTCGGATAAGAAAGGTGTCAAGGTCTGACTTTGAGGAAATCATTTGCATGAAAACCTCACTTAAAATAATAATTCCGAAGTGTGAATCCTTTAATCCATTTTCAATTTTTATTCGAATCGCTTCGTTATCTTCCGATAAAAATTCATCAGGGCGAATTTCATATCCTATTTTTTTTAGCCCATCGGCAATTGGTAAAGCTATACCTTCTTTATCTTCCGGGGCAAAGCAAATAAATGCATCATATTTCATCAATTATACTATTTGTTTAATAACTCTGTTTTTATCAAGTGTAGTAGGTTTTTAAAATCCTCGTTTTTTTCTGGTGTTTTCAACAGAGGGGAAATTAAATTTTCTTCAAAAAAAGATGAGTATTCACCAAGTAACATAAATATTTGATCCACATTAATAACTTTTGCTTTTGATAATAATGCCCACTTTTCATAAAAATGGATTATTTCAAAAACATGGTATTCTAATATCCCGCCCCTATCTTCAACTTCAGATAGTGGAATCATTGTGATATTGTTTAACTTGTTAGCCGTAATCCATTCCGTAGTATATTTTATACTTTTCTTAAAATTAGGCCAATGCCATTCATTATATAATTCTATTGTATAGGCAGCTTTTAATATTACATTTTCTTCTTCTTCAGTTATATTATTGATAACTTTGTTAACTGCTGGCTTGTTAATTATAGCTTTTATTTTATTTGCCAATACATCGGCTATATCTTCAGTTGTTATATCAAAATTATTTACAAAGTTTTTCAATACCTCAATCACTATAGCTGGTAGCGACTCATTATATTGTTTTAAACTATTATCCAGCGATATTAAAAATGATTCTATCTCATTTGGCCTTATTTCGTGCCAAATCGGAATGATGTAGTTTTTAACTCCTAATTTCTCTTTAGCAGCAAACCAATTCAATTCGTAAGTTGTCCAATGTTTACTCAGATAGGATTTGGATATAATTATTATTCCATAGTTAGAATTGAGGATGCCGTCGTCAATTGTTTTCTTAATAGAGTCTCCGATACTCATGACGTTAGCATCAAACCATACCTTATAATCAAGTTCTGATAACGCAATGGCTAATGGTCGTGCAATTTTTTCTTTCTCCTCTGTGGCATAAGATAAGAATATATCATATTTCATTTTTGATAAGGTTAGGTTAGCATCAATGATTGGTTATAATTACAAAGCACTAATTTTGCTAAGAAATGCTCAGCAAAACATCTTGATTTTAATAAAAAAGTTTCTCTTTTTTTATTACTTTAATCGAAAATATTTTAATAAATGTCTCATTTAAAGATAAGTAACTTTACTAAAGGAAAGCAGACTTTTTTAAAATATTTTGCATTTAAGCCTTTGAATAATTAAAGAAGATTGGGCGTAAAACTCATGCGTTTGGTTCGTATTTTGCCTTAAATGTAGTCTGCTGTTTTCAGAAAGTTACTTTGAGATATCGCAATTATCAGATATGTGTAACTCTGATAAATAGAGTTTTTAAAATAGTATCAAAGAATTAAAAATACGAAGAGAAATAGATTGTTCCTTTTTTGGCCAATCATAATATTTATTTACCACTTAGCCTAACTTGTTGTTCTTAAGAAAAAAATCTATCAAAAAAATTAAGTGTTAATTTCACAATCATAGTTTTTTATCTACCTTAACCTTCAATTTTAAACCGGATAAACAAGATTATGAAGCAATTGATACTGGTGCTTGGCTTAGCAGCCGGCACGGCTACAGCCCAGGTTAAAGACTACCCCATAAAACCCGTACCCTTTACCGATGTAAAACTGAACGACCATTTTTGGTTGCCCCGCGTTGAAACTAATCGCACCGTTACTATCCCGGCATCATTTGCGCGCTGCGAAAACACCGGCCGCGTTAAAAACTTCGAGATGGCCGCCACCCGTACAGGCAAGTTTTGCACCAAGTTTCCGTTTGATGACACCGATATTTACAAAACTATCGAAGGGGCCTCATATTCGATGGCTGTGCACCCGGATGCTAAGTTGGATAGATATGTGGATTCGCTGGTGGCTGTGGTAGCTAAAGCCCAGGAACCAGATGGTTACCTGTATACGGCCCGTACTATTGATCCGCTGAACCCGCACCCGTGGTCGGGTAGCCAGCGTTGGGTAAAAGAAAATGAGTCGAGCCATGAGTTATACAATTCAGGGCACTTATTTGAAGCGGCCAGCGCACATTACCTCGCCACCGGCAAACGCAATTTTTTAAATATAGCTTTGAAAAATGCCGACCTGCTGGTGAAAACCTTTGGCGATGGCAAGTTGCACGTAGCTCCGGGACATGAAATTGTAGAGATGGGCCTGGTGCGCCTGTACCGCATAACCGGCAAAACTGATTATTTAACCCTGGCCAAATTTTTTATCGACCAACGCGGCAAACGCCGGTACGATAAAACCGATAGCAACCCATGGAAAAACGGCATGTACTGGCAGGATGATATGCCGGTTACCGAACAGGAAACACCCGAAGGCCATGCCGTACGCGCCATGTACCTGTACTCGGGTATGGCCGATGTTGCCGCACTCACAGGCGATAAAAAATATATGGACGCCATTGACCACATCTGGAACCAGATGGTGAGCAAAAAGATTTATGTACAAGGTGGGATAGGTGCTATCCCCGACGGCGAAAGATTTGGCGACGACTACGAATTGCCTAACACTACGGCCTATAACGAAACCTGCGCAGCCATTGGCAACGTTTACTGGAACCAGCGCATGTTTTTGCTTCACGGCGATTCGAAATATATCGACCTGATGGAGAAAATTCTTTATAACGGACTCATCTCTGGCGTTGGACTTGATGGTAAATCATTTTTTTATACCAATGCCATGCAGGTTACCGATGGCTTTACACACTCATCGCTCGAGCCGGCGCGGTCGGGTTGGTTTGAGTGTTCGTGCTGCCCTACCAATATGGTTAGGTTTCTGTCGTCGTTACCGGGTTACATCTACGCAAAAAAAGATGATAATGTTTACGTTAACCTGTTCATTAGCGGATCGGCGAGTTTACAGTATGATCATACCACGGTTAACCTAAGCCAAACCAACAATTACCCCTGGAATGGTTTGCTCTCGCTTAATGTATCGTCCGAAGCACCTAAACGCTTCAATATGCTGGTAAGGATTCCGGGCTGGGCACGTGCGCAGGCTATCCCCTCAAATCTTTATGCCTTCCGTAACAAACAAGCGCAGCCCGTAACCATTAAGGTAAATGGTGCTGTGGTAAAGTATCAGCTTAAAAATGGCTACGCTGTATTGAACCGCGTTTGGAAAAAAGGCGACCAGGTACAGGTGAACCTGCCAATGGAAGTTAAAGAAGTTGTGGCCGATAAAAACCTTAAGGTAGATAGCAACCGCCTTGCCCTGCAACGCGGCCCCATGATGTACTGCGGCGAATGGAAGGATAACAATGGTAAGGTAAGCGATATCGTGATCCCTTATAACACCAAATTTAAACCTGTTTTCGAGAAGGACTTTTTAAACGGTGTAATGGTACTTAAAGCGCAGGTAATGCGTAAGGATGGCCTGAACAACAATCTTAAAAAAACAAACTTTACCGCTATCCCATACTACTCATGGGCCAACCGCGGCAAGGGTGAAATGACGGTATGGTTTCCGCAAAATTTAATGAATAAGGAGTTTGCGGCTAAGTAAAATCTCAAACTGAGCTGCCAAAAGTGGTGCCGCCATTAATACAATACGGTGGCACTACTTTTGGTTATTACAATGGCAACCTGAACCAAAACGTACTGCCTTTACCTTCTACGCTGTTAACGCCAATGCTGCCGTTATGGCGGGTGATGATTTCCTCGCAGATATAAAGCCCCAGCCCCAGGCCAGATCCCTGGTGGCCCGAAGGATCGACACGATAATAGCGATCAAACAGGTGCTGCTGTTTTTCGAAAGGAATACCGGGGCCATAATCGGTAACTGATACGGTTACATAGTCTTCGGCGGTATGGATATCCACCTCGATAGTTTCGGATGAGGGGGCGTATTTAACGGCATTGTTTAAAAAATTGGTGAGTACCTGGTCAATACGGTGCTCATCGGCGTAAACCTGTAGCTCCAGGTTGCCGGTTATAATAATTTTATGTTTGGCGATGATGCTGATGGGGTTGGCCACCGCATTAACCAGTTGCGACAGTATAAAATGACTTTTATTAAGCCGGATATCCGATTGCTGTAAACGGCTTACATTAAGCAAATCCTCCACCAATGCACTAACCCGCTCAACACTTTTGCGCGATTGCATGATCAGCTTAGGGATCATCGTTTGCTCGGACTTGTCCTTTATCCTGTCCATCAGTTGCAGCGATGCTTTCAGGCTGGTGATCGGCGTTTTCAGTTCGTGACTGGCAATACTGATAAAATCGTCCTTTTGTTGCTGTAACTCTTTGTAGGCTGTAATATCCAGCACCGTACCCAGGATGCGATCGGGCGCATTATCGCTTTTATAAAACACTTTGCCCTGCGCCCTAACCCAGCGGATGGGGCCGTTTTGATGCCACAGCCTCGCTTCGTAAAACAATTGCCCGCTTTGCAATGCCTCTGCGTGGGCATCTGCCCTGGTCTGCCGGTCGTCGGGGTGAATAAGCGGTTCGATGGTATCTTTACCCGGAGGGCTGTCCAGATCAAAAATCTCGTTAAATTTCCCCGAAACAACCGGGATCCCTGTTTGCAGGTCGAGGTCAAATATGCCAATGCCGGCGGCGTCTACAGCCAGGCGGCTGCGTTCTTCGGCCTGTTCAATTTTTTTACGGGCGGTTACCATATCGGTAACTTCAATAGCCAGTACCATAATGGCGCTCACCTGTCCGTCCTGGCCCAAAATGGGTTCGTATACAAAATTAACCAGTACCTCCTCATCGGCACCTGCGCGCGAAAGGATCAGCCTGTGCTCGTTGGCGGCGTAGGCTATGCCCGTTTCAATAACCCCGTTCATGATAGGAGCGTAGGTTTGCTCGGCTTCGGGTACAATTTGCCATATGGTGCGGCCTTCAAAAAACTCACGCGGCCGGCCAACCAGCTGCAGGTAAGCATTGTTCACTTCCTGTACCATAAAATCATGGGCGCCTATCAGGCAAATACCAACCGGTGCCTGCGCTATCAGCTGCCTGAAACGGTTTTCGCTTGCGCTTAGTTCGTTGTTGGCATTTTGTAAAAACTCTTCAGATAGCCTTAATTCTTCGGTTATGGCCTGTAGCTCTTCGTTAATGGCAGCCAGTTCTTCATTGCTGGCCCGCACTTCTTCGTTGGCTGCGGTAAGTTCTTCGTTGGTGGCGGTAAGTTCTTCAATGAGATGCTGTTCGCGGTGACGGCCGAGATAGCGTTCGGTTACATCGTTGGCAGTATGTAGTATGGCGTAGGTTTTTCCGTTGCCATCCTTAATAGGCTTGTATTCAAAATCAAAATAAAAGGTTTGCAGTTCACCATTAACCACAAGGTTGGCAGGTGTGTCGGTACCCGTAAAGGTGATGCCTTCGTTCCAAACCCGTTTAAACATATCAATAAAGGGCTGGCCTTTAAGTTCGGGCAGCGCATCGGCAAGGCTTTTGCCTATTACGCTGCGGTCTTTACCCCAAACATTGATCATGGCATCATTGGCGGCCTGTATAACGGCATCTTCCGAAACGTGTACGGCTGTGGGAGATTGGGTCATACAAAGCACTTCAATCAGTTGCTTATCAGTTAACAGGTACGGCGAGTTATCCATTGTAATTATTCGGGGAAGCCTTGCAAAAATAATTGCGCAAGGTATTAAATATTACAATAATGTTGATGTTTTGTTTAGGTGGATTAAACTGTTTTTAGGTTTTAAGTTGGTATTGTTTTGGTGAGAGATTTTTAGGAACACGGAGATGCTGAGGCGCAAAGTTTTTTTGTGCAGGTTGAGTTGTTTTGGGTTTTAAGTCGCTATTGTTTTGGTGGGTTTTTTTAGCACGCAAAGGCGCGAAGGTTTTTGTGGATTGTTGGAGGTTGAATCCCCGGGATTTTTAAGTTCGCAAAGATGCTGAGACGCAAAGGACTAATCTCTGTTCTCCAATCACTAATCTCTTAACTGCAAGCACGCAAAGTAAGCTAAGACGCAAAGTGTTTTTGTGGTTGTTTGTGACTTTGTCGGGGAAATCGCTTTTGAAACAAGTCGGATTACACGAGGCCCCCATGGAGCCATTCATAGGTACTGAATATTGCTATAAACACAAAACTCGTAATGGAGTTATAAAAACACCCCAGCGGGGTATCGTGTTTATAGCAAATGAATAGAGATTTTCCGGCTCCACAGGAGCCACGTGTTTTAAAAGCGATTTCCCTGGTGACTTTGTGTGAGGGGGGCATACGTTAATTGCTTCGTTTTTCGAGTGCTGCTTCTTTGGCGTCTTCTGCTTCTTCCTTTTCCATTTTTAATTTGAGGTATTTGCGGATGGGGAGGTCCAGCCATATCATAATAGTGTATGCCAGGGCAATAAGCAGGGGCACGCCAAATAAAATAACAATAGTCATTTGGTTTAGCGATGGCTTTTTCAGTTCAACCCAACTCATAAAAAGCCAGATGAATGGATAATGGATCATGTAAAGCGGGTAGGAGATCTCGCCCGAAAATTTGCAAATAGCCGCATAAGCCGGTTTTAGTACCGCACCCGCACCAAAGGCTACCAGCAGCGGGAACAGGATTATGGCCGCGGCACAATCAACATAAGGGTTGGTTTTTTCGGCAAAGGGGATCATGAAAACAAGCAGCAGCAATATGCTGATGCCGGCGAAACCGGCCCTTGATTTAATAACCGAGCCAGAGCGGTAAACCAGGATGCCGGCTATAAACGAATAGAAAACCCTGATGCCGCCGCCCGCAAAACTATCGCCTCCCCAGCCCACGCCAAGGTAGCCCGCACGGTTGGCCTCAAAACACAGCAGTGCCGTTGCAACAAGCGCCAAAGCCCATAATATTTTATTGCTGATCTTCACCAGTACCAGCGCATAAAACACATTGGCAATGTACTCCCAAAACAAGCTCCAGGTTGGCGGATTAAGGTGAAACAGGTTAAAATACCGCTCGTGTACCAGCGGGTAGGGAATCATGAGGCACGAAGCCACAAACATGCCGAAGGTTTTGGTGGCATAAGTATCATAAAGATCATTAAAAGGATCAAACACGAAGGCTACCAGCCCGATAACCGAACCGATAACAACCAGCGGATGCAGACGGATAAGCCGGAGCCTGATAAAACGCCATACACCAATCTGCTTTAGGCGCTCATCATAAGCATAAGCTATTACAAAACCCGAGAGGCAAAAAAAGAAATCGACAGCGAGGTAGGCATGGGCTATAAAGCTTTGATGATAATCGGGCACGGCAATTTCCATAAAGTGGAAAATGACAACGGCAATGGCTGCCACGCCCCTCAGGCCATCTAAAATTGGAAAATGCTGCCTTGATTGCAGCGCCGCCGGCAATACACTTGTTTGTTGCATGTTGCTATAATTGGTTGCCGGGCTCAACGTGTTAAGATAACACTAAGTCCGGTTACCAAATATGATGGTTTTGGTTTTTAACGGGTGGTTAAAACGTATCAATCTTTCGAGGTTTTGTTTCATTTGTTGGGGGGACGGGGATTTAAATGGAATATCAGAGGCGATTAGTGATAGAGAAATTATTATTGTTGTAATAAAAAAATAAATATTAATCCTGTTTTGTTGTTTGAAATATTATTTTAATATTTGGTTAACCAAAACCGATAAACAAATGAAAAGGTTAACCGCCAGGCATTATTTCACTATAAAGAACCTGTTATTTTTGTTTTTTGCTATATGTTTAATAATTATTGTTTACAGCTGTAAAAAGGAGAATCGAACTAACAAAAATACAGATATCGTCAGTCCTGCTGTATTAAAAGCCAAAAACTGGTATGAAAATGCTTATCCATCGGTTTCCAAAACAAGCACACTCTCAACAATCGGCAACCCGGATTTAAGCCAACTGGTAAACCCCGACTGGAGCCAATCAAAAAATTACACCCGTTATGACGACGATGTTATCGAGCTGCCTATAGATAAGGACGACCGGCTTAATTTTGATTTATCAAACAACGCGGGCCTTATTTATAATAATAAATACAGCCGCAGCTGGTTTTTACTGCTCAATAAGTTTGATAGGTACAGTGCCTATATCATGACCATTATAGCCGATTCGGCCTATATAAAAAGCAAGCCAGATGGGCTTAAATTAAACAGCTATAATAAACACGATGCCGACTTTACCGGCATTGTGATATACAGCACGCCGCAGGGTAAATATGTAAACGGCTGGTTTTATAAAAACGGTGTTATATCCGGGTATTTACCTCCAGGCCAGACAAGCGAAACCGAGGGCGACCCAACCGTACAAAACATTAAAACCAACACGGTGACAACCGTAAGAACCTGCCAGGATTTTATTCAAAAAACCTATTATAACGGCCAGCTTGTAGCCACTACCGTAATAGCCACTTATTGCACCACTACCACTATTGACGATGAATCAGGAAATGGCAGCAGCGGGGTTGGCGGCAACTTAGGCGGCGGCGGTGGAGGCGGTGGCGGTGGCAGCAGCACTACCAATCCTCCAAATACCCCGCAATGTAATATACCTTATAATAATGATGCGGTAAAAACGGTTAAGATAAACAGCTTGCAAACCCAAAAGGTAGCGCCTATTGATGACGGAGGTTTTCCGCCTCCGGCAAATCCTATTCCTTGTCCGCCGCCTGCGGTGGTTAATTTGCCGCCTGTGACTACGATTGTCACCAACAATGTTACAAATCCTTGCTTAAAAAAAATGGTAGATGCCACAATAATTTCTGGAGTGAATACCCAAATAAACAGTCTTATAAAAGATGTATTTGGGGGAACTGAAAAATTAAATCTGAAGTTTGTTGACAATGTATCACTTGCGTCCGGAACAGAGGGCCATACCGAAATGAACGGCGGCTTCGATTCATTTGGAAATTTAAATATAGAGATTCAATTAAATAAAAATGAACTCCCTGGTTATTCGCAACAATTTGTTGCAACCGTTATAATGCATGAGGCATTACATGCCTACTTGCAGGCTAAAGGAGTTGACCCTAAAAATCAACATGAAAATATAATCATCGATTATGTTACTAAAATGAGTGCATCGTTGATGCAAATGTTTCCTGGTTTATCATCGAATGATGCAAAAAACTTATCTTTAGGAGGGCTTGACCAAACGACAACCTTTCTTTACACTGTTGCAAGAGATATGAAGCTCTCCGGTGACTACGCCGCTACTCAATTGGCTTACTCTGTTGGATCGTTAGGTTCGAGATGTAAATAAATCTAATATGAAAAACTTTATAATATATATCTTTCTTTTAGCCTTATGTTGTTTATCAGTCAAAACTAAAGCGCAGGACAGAATATTGGGTGAGGGCAAGTATAAACATTTATTATCTGATAGCCTTTACAACGAGTTTTCTTCTACCGTTTACAGCAGTTTTTACAATCCATCATATATGTCTGTAACTACACCAACGTTCGCTGTGTTGAAAATTAATTTTGATGCAACTTGCAAAGTAACAGATATGCGATTTTCAGATAGCGCGGATTCGACTTTTGTTAAGGCTTTTGAAAACAGAAAAAAATGGCATAATGATAGAGCAACGCTTGAAAAGTATGCAAAAATAAAAGGGTACAAAGATTTATCCCTGTTAATTCCTGTAAGCTTTGAACCGCGACTTCCTGATTCTGATAAACATTACACCAATAACTATATTGAATCATATATGAGGTTCAACAATAAAGATTTTGAAGGAAAGGCTATTATGATGCCGCCAATTTTTATACGTGTGTTAGCAAAAGGAGAGAGGTAAATAAGAATGAAATGAAAAAAAGGTGCTATTATCATCATTGATTTTGCTTTTTGTAGCAGCGTCACTAAATGCTCAGGTAAAACTCAATAACGATATCAAAACAATTCAGAAAAGTAAGTTCAAACGTACGGCAGCAGACAGCTTGTACCTTGAAATTAATAATTTCATTTATGGTACATTTTATAATCCTACTTATTGGGAAACAAAAACTCCAACTTTTACTGTATTAAAAGTAGATATCACTTGGGACGGGAGAGTATCTGATATGAGATTTTCAGATAGTGCCGATTCTGCTTTTGTTAAAGCGTGGAATGATAAGCTCCAGACGCACGATATTAAGGCGACTTTTGGCAGATATGCCAAAGAAAAATCATACGAATATTTATCATTATTGATACCGGTAAGTTTTGAGCCCTTACAACCGAAGTCTGAGAATCATTATGCAAATAAATACCTGGAATCATATCTAAAATTTGATAAACGGGATTTTGAAGGAGAAGCTATTATGATGACACCAGTGTTTGTACAGGTATTGGCAAAAGGAAATATGTGAGGAATATATATGACATTATTTGGCAGGGACAAAATGTGTGCTATTTGTAGTTTATCTGTAAAATATTGTATTTTGTTAATTCTTTCTTTACCTGGATTATTATTCCCGGTAAATGCGCAAACAGAATTAAGTATTTATGGTGGTAAAAACCATGATCAATTTTTGGGTTGCATCAATTGCTCCGATCAAAATATAAAGTCAATTTGGTGCATTTACGGCGATTTTGGTTCAACTCATGGGCCAAAATCAATTTGGAACGAACAAGGGATGTTCGGTAGTAAGCGAAGCCAATTTTCTCCTTATAATCCTTTGGCAAAATATCCACCGCTAATTATCGATGAAAAAAGGAAAATCACTCGGATATTTTACTATTAACAAGAACAATCCTAAACGTACCCGCGACGAGTTTGCTCAAATGATTGTTGAAAGCCGGGACCAAATCACACAGGATATCCAAGGATTTTATAAAGGATATCATTATAGTTTTTTTGATTAGCAAGATTATAAAAAGTGTTGGGTAGGCTGAGTTATATGGGAAAAAGATTACACTATGTCTATTGCGTTTTTTGCGATTTCATAACCTGTTTTAAAAATCAGAATCCTCTTTATTTGATTATCTAAGAAGCTGTTTAAATTTGATTGGTTTTAAATGTAGAGATTCTGTGTTAACATCAAATAATTTTTAGATTTGTTTATTAAGGCGGCACAAGCCAGCCAGATTAGGGCGGTTCATCTTATGATGTCACCGCTCTAACTATTTATAACTACTTTTTCGTTCTCTGTTACTTTGTTCAGGAATTTGGGATCATATTTAATATCAGTTTTCCAAACGATATAGATGAGCCCCAGTAGCTTTCTTTGTACCGCAACAGCTGCCTTCATCTTAATACCGTGTTTACTTACCAGCCGAATAAATACAGCTTTAAAGCGATCGTCATGCCTGATGGCTGCTAATGCCGGCATATACATGGCTTTACGTAAGTGCCTGTTCCCTCTTTTTGATATTTTGGATTTTCCTTTTACCGATGAGCCGGATTGCTTTTCCTTTACATCAAATCCCGCATAGCTTTCGATTTGCTTTTTACTTTTAATCAGGTTAAAGCCATTGGTTTCTGCCATGGTAATTATGGCTGTAAGCTTCCCAACCCCTGGTATTGTGCTGATATTGTTTATCTTTTCAACCAATTCCTTATCCTTTTTGATTATTTCAGCGAGGTCTGCTTTAATTTCCTTTTCCTGTTCATTGAATAACCGGATGCGTTGGTGTAGCCTGGCTATGCTTCTTTCGTTGGGAAACGCTTCTGCATTTTCTGCATGCAGTTGATTTTTAGCTACCGTACGTTCTGCGATTATCTGATTCCTTTCGCGTGTCAATTGTTTAAGGTCTCTGAATATTTTTTTTGGTGGTTGCCATAAACTAATCTTCTTTTCCAGTCCAAACTGGCAGATAGCCTGTGATGCTGTTTTGTCGGTGACCGTTTTTGTTTCGAGTGACTTAGCATAATTGTTGATCTTATTAGGAAGTACAATACTTACTTCATAGCCCAGGCCTGAAAGATGATACGCTAATTTTTCGTGATAAACGCCCGTTGCTTCCATTACAAACCGGACCTTTACCTGTTTATCCGTATGTTTCTTTATCCATACTTCTAAAGCAGAAAACCCAGATGGTTTATTGGCAAATGTTTTGAAAGCATAGATATCTGGTTCAATAGAATCATCCATACGTCCAAGAGAAACTACCAACTCTTTTTGAGCTACATCAATGCCTGCTACCTGTTTTAAAATTTTTGCCATCACTTATTAGGTTTGTATTTTCTTAAGTGAACAACCTTTCTTCGTCTTGTCTCCTGGTCGGATATCCTGAATATACAGACCTGCTGTATTCCTTACATTCTGTTCAGACTCTAAAAGGTAAAAAGAATGAGGCCTGATCTCTACATGTACATACTATAAAAGTTGTTTAGACGCGACCCAACTCTCATTCTTTTCACTTAAGATTTCTAATTTATTCCCTTTTTTATTTGATGACAAACATAGGAGACGCATAATTGCGTCTCCCGCATGCAATTTACGTTAGCTGAGATGTGCAAGGCTGCTTGTGTCCTACGGGAGACGCATGTGACGCGTCTCTACATAAAAGAATATTTAATCGTTTTTAAACAGCCTCTAAGGAACTAAATGTTCTCCATAAATAATAAAACAACTATGAGAAAGCTGGTAATATTATTCTTAACTCTTATCGCCTCATTTGCAGCAAAAGCGCAAAATGGCACAAAAATTTATGGCGGCAAACACTACGATCAGTTTTTAGGCTGTTTTGACTGCGACCCGGAAACTCAAAACTCAATATGGAGCCCGTTTACCGAATATGGTTCCTCCCATGGTCCAAAATCGATTTGGAACGAAAATGGGCGATATGGTTCTGTAACCAGTAATTTCTCACCCTATAATCCCAGTGCAAAATATCCTCCGCGGGTTGTTGATGCAAGTGGAAACTTGCTTGGCTACCTTACCGTTAACAAAAACAACCGCAGTCGTTTACAAGGAGCAATTTCAGACTTAATATGCTTTAGCAGGGATACTGTACTAAAAGACGGAGTAGAAAAATATGGAAAGCAGTTTGGCAAAGTGAATTGAAATATCATTTTTATCCCTAAACGTACCCGCGACGAGTTTGCCCGAATGATTGTTGAAAGCCGGGAGCAAATCACACAGGATATCCCGGGATTTTATAAAGGATATCATTATAGTTTTTTTGATTAGCAATTCAAAGCAAAAGCAGACGATTTTACTTATATCTTTCCTAATGATGTATTGTTTCGGATAGCCGGTGCATTAGTGGATTCGAAGAGAAAGTTTCCCAAAGCTATGGTTATATCAGAACCCGTAATAAAAATTCTTTATGAGACGCAGCGTTAGTAAGCCGTTTTTATAAGCAATCCGTGGAGGCAGAGGACATTACTGCTGAATACAATATGGGGACAATTTAAGCCCAGCCCTTTGCCCTTCAACTTAAAACCATTCCGTCCGCCCTATGTTATACTATACATGACAAAAAAACACACCATCCCCTTCGAACCCGAAGAGTTCCCCATAACCCCGGAAAACCCGGAGATCAGGCAACCAACAGATCCGGGGGAGCCGGAAATACCCGAGGAAGCGCCCGGAAACATGCCCGACGATGTACCTGAAGAACACCCGGCGCAACCCGAAGTAAACCCGGATGAGTTTGAAAAATAATATTGGGGTAACAACTATCTCCGCGCAACAACGAGGTATCTGCGTTTAAAATATAGGTTGCAGATTATGTTTTATAGCGCGGTTTTGGCCGGAGATAGTTATTTTGCATCATGAAAATTGCTACCTATAACGTAAACAGTATAAATGCCCGGATGCCGGTGCTGCTGCGCTGGCTGGAAGAAACCCAACCCGATGTAGCCTGCCTGCAGGAACTGAAAGCCCCGCAGGAGAATTTTCCGGAACAAGCCCTGCTCAATGCTGGCTACAATGCCATATGGCACGGCCAAAAAAGCTGGAACGGGGTTGCCATACTTACCCGTAACCGCAACGTTACCGAGGTGCGCCGCGCCCTCCCCGGCGATGAGGAGGATACCCACAGCCGCTACATCGAGGCCGTAGTTGATGGTGTTACTATCGCCTGCCTGTACCTGCCCAATGGTAATCCGGCTCCCGGCCCCAAGTTTGATTATAAACTGGCCTGGCTCGACCGCTTCAAAACCCACGCGGCCGAACTGATGGCCACCGGCAAGCCCGTAATTTTAACCGGCGACTATAACATTATCCCCACCGGCGCCGACGTGTACAAACCCGAACGCTGGGTTGACGATGCGCTTTTCCGCCCCGAAACCCGCGAGGCTTTCCAAACCCTGCTGGCTCAGGGCTGGACAGACGCTATCCGCCACCTGCATCCAACCGAAACTATTTATACCTTTTGGGACTATTTCCGCAATGCCTACGGCCGCGATGCCGGTTTAAGGATTGATCACTTCCTGCTCAGTCCTGATCTGCTACCCAAACTGGAGGCTGCCGGCGTTGATAAACACGTACGCGGCTGGGAAAAATCAAGCGATCATGGTCCGGTTTGGATCAGGTTAAAGGATTGACGTATTCAATACAGGAAAATCATTTATAAACAAAACGCCCGGTGCTTACGGTACCGGGCGTTTTGTACTATTACAAATTATTGGGTTTTATTTAGGCATCAACACGGTATTCACAACGTGGATTACACCATTTTTCTGAAAAACATCGGCAATGGTGATCCATGATTTGCCGCCTTTTTCATCAACAAGATAAAGTTTTTTACCTTCTTTCATTACGGTGATGGTACCACCACTTACGGTTTTAAGTTCGGCTTTGCCCATGCCTGCTTTTACTTTAGCCTTCAAATCGGCTGCGCTCAGTTTGCCGGCAACTACGTGGTAAGTAAGTACTTTGGTAAGCGTTTCTTTGTTTTCAGGTTTCAGCAGGGTAGGTACGGTTTCTTTGGGCAGTTTATCAAAAGCCTCGTTGGTTGGTGCAAAAACGGTGAAAGGGCCATCGCCTTTAAGGGTTTCAACCAGGCCGGCAGCTTTAACGGCGGCTACCAGTGTAGTATGGTCTTTTGAGTTAACTGCATTGTCAACAATGTCTTTAGTTGGATACATGGCCGCGCCACCTACCATTTTAGTTTGCGCGTAAGTTTTTGGCGCTACCGCTATAGCTACTAAAGCAAAGGCCATTACAAATAATTTTTTCATGATATTATGTTTAATGATTTGATGTAACTAACGGCGTTTTTTAACCGGCGGATTAAAAAATGTTACGCTAAAACGAAGTGAAAAAATATAGCAGTCTGCACAAACCGCAAATTATTTTTAAGCGTATGTTATAATCGCGGGGGTAAGATAAAAGAAGTTTATAATGCGTGCCGTTTTAAATCATTACTCCTATTAAGGATACAGCCTAACTTTTGTCATAATATATTGTTAATTGAATATCAAATAAAACCAATGAGCCAAAACGATATAGGGCGTATAGCAAACCACATCAGGCAGCTGCGCGAAAGCAAAAACTACTCGCAGGAATACATGGCCGCTAAAATGAGGATGAGTCAAAACTCGTACAGTAAAATTGAGCTTAACTATTCAAAACTCACTGTAGACAGGCTGATCCAGATAGCCCGCCTGCTGGATACCGACCCTGGATCGCTGATAGCGGTCTGCGAATACGAAGAAGAACAAGCCGCCTGAAGCGGCCGGGATTTAATAAACATTTACACTTAAAAAAACAAACACCATGGGATTAGGCGCACCGGAGATTATCCTCATATTAGCAGCCGTTTTATTATTATTTGGCGGCAAAAAAATACCCGAAATGATGAAGGGCCTTGGCAAAGGCATGAAAGATTTTAAAGATGCTCAAAACGGCCACGTAACAGAGCCTGCACCTGCACCGGTTGTAACCGAGGTAAAAGAATAACTATTGATGTACATTTAACATATCAGGCATAGCAGAGCATATAAAAGTGAAAATTCGGAGAATAAGCCGCCCCAAAGCCGGATTTGAAAGAACAAGGCTGCGGGGGCTTATTTTTTGCAATAACGATTATATTACAATAAACGTTAGCTCTGTCACATTTTTATGTCATTCAGCTCAATTAACAATGAGCTAATATAACAGGGGTAGGTTCGGGCAAAATTTATTTACCCGGATTAAAAGTTATATATGACATCAAAAAATCAAACCCTGCGAAAAGGGCTAATGCGCATTGGCGCGATAGCTATAGCAGGATGCATCAGTGCCTCGGCTATGGGGCAAAACTCAAAACATGTTAACCCGTTTACGGCCAAACCCATCGCATCACCGCCACCGGTTGCCAGCCTTACAGATGGCGTATGGCTTAAAGGCGAGCTGCATATGCACTCCAGGCATAGCAAAGAATCGTCGAATAACTCTATCGCTAAAATAATAGCCTTTTGCAAATCTGCAAGGATCGACTACCTGGCCATAACGGATCATGATAACCATGTAGATGGCGACGTAGCCCACAACACCTGGACCGATCCTGAATTTAAATCAGACTCGGTATTATTACTTTATGCTGCCGAGTGGACAACCACCCGTGGCCACGGTAACGCTTTTTCGGCCAAACCTTATGATCATCAGCAGCTTTACGATGTACGCGATCAGCGCGATACAGTGGTTGGGCGAATCAAAAATAAGTTGGGCATCCATCTTTCGGCTAACCATCCAAGTGGTAAAGACCATTTTGGGTATTCGTATGATATGGTAAACTCTATCGAAGTATGGAATTCGGCCATCTGGTCAAAAAACGCTAACGCCGTAATGATCTGGGATGATATGCTTTCATCGGGCCGCAAGCTTACCGGCAGGGGTGGGAGCGATGCGCATCATGGCGTACCTGTTGGCGATGAAAAGGCAGGACCAAACACCTACCAGGCTAAAGCCAATTATGCCGGCACACCAACC
Organism: Mucilaginibacter celer; assembly: GCF_003576455.2. Taxonomy (NCBI): domain Bacteria; kingdom Pseudomonadati; phylum Bacteroidota; class Sphingobacteriia; order Sphingobacteriales; family Sphingobacteriaceae; genus Mucilaginibacter; species Mucilaginibacter celer. Next base: position 3,335,723 of record NZ_CP032869.1, on the reverse strand, counting down.
ACCTGGGTATTTGCAAAAAAACGCACAGTGCAGGCTGTGATAGATGCATTGACAAACGGCAGGGTATCGATAAGTTCAAACCCTTATGCTCCGCGGGTTGAATTTTATGCCGATTTAAACGGCGACGATAAAATGGATGCAATGATGGGAGATAACGTAAAGGCTACCGGCAAAGCGGTTAAGTTTAGCGTAAAGCTAACCGGAAGCAGTATTAAGGATACAACCTATACTGTTAATGTGGTAAAAAACGGCAATCCGTTTAATACTTATAAAATGAATGGAAAAACGCCTGTTATTGATTTTACTGATACACCGGCGCTAACAGGTCGTACGTATTACAGGGTTACGGTGGAGGGGCCGTCAACACCATATCCGCAGGTGCCGCAATCGGCTGCGTTGAGCGGGAACATGGTTGGGCTTTCAAATCCCATCTGTTTTAATTTCGATCCAAACTTTTAACAGGTATAAGAAATAAAAGCCGCACACGAGCTTACTGTGTACGGCTTAAGCATATATAACTATTAACTAAAAGAACGAAGCTGCAAAGTATTAGTTTATGGGTTTATAGGTGTAGGTTTCTGGTTGAAAAAAAATTGAGCAAGTACAGATGGGCCAATTAATTCCGATATTGGAGCATCATCAGGCAGATAAGGTTTGATGCAATCTGTCGGCCTGATAACGTTGTCAATTCGGTTACGATAATTGGTTTGGTAAATAAAACTAAGGAGAGATTTTTGCCTCTCCTTAGTTTTGAATCTGATGTTACTTGTGTTTGATAGTTTCTTCAACAACGCGATCACCCGTACCAGCCGGATACCTGTAGTTAAGGATAAAGCTTCTTGATGACGGATCGTAAGTGCTTTTCTTACCAGCTACAGGCAATAATGGCTGAGTAGCACTAACGTTACCCGAAACAGTTACCTCGTTGGTAGCTTCGTTCACAGTTAAGATCATTGAACCGCCGATATCACCAATTTCTGTACTTACCGAAGTTGCGCCGGCTGTGGTAAGGGTTTTATCCCTGTCGATAGCGCGGTCGCCATTTACCGGGTGGTGGAAGGTACCTGTTGAGTGGTATGCACCATCATACTTGTTTTTAATAGCAAAGAAGGAGTACAGGGTATCTTTGCTTGCCGCATGTACGGTTAAACCGGCTGCATCAGTAATAGTATAAGCCAAAGCGTACTTTTTGGTCAGATCAAACTTGGCGCCATTCAATTTAATGGTAAAGTAGTTCTGAAAATCGCCCGGAGCAAACTTGGCGCTCAGGTTTCCGGCTGCATCAGCGGTAACCTTGGGGCTGCTGATGGTGTAAAGGCTTGTTGGCAGCAATTCATATGCGGTACCGTTATCATCGTTGTATTTATCGATGGCGGCAGGTAACGCCTTTAAGGTAATTGTTTGATCTTTTTGCAAATCGGCGGCGCTCTTGGCATCGCGTTTTATCGAAAACACATCAACGGTTTTGATATCGGTAAACGGATCAAAAAAGTGTGGTTGCTCCAACCCATCAGGGAAGCCGATAAATGAAAGGCCATTATTAAGGGCTTCTGTTGTGATCTTATCAGCAGTGGTTTCTTTTCTGCAGCCTGTAAAGGCAACCGCAGAGCAAATACCGGCAATAAGTAAGTATTTAAATGATATATTCTTTTTCATGTTCGTGTCTGTTTTAAAAATGATCAATTGCCACCATCCCACCATACTTTTGTATCCTGGCTGTCGCCGCCCATACGTGCTGCAGCAGCAGTTACATTTTTGCCGTTGGTGCTGTACTCATCAGGTACATAAACAAAACGACGTACAATCTGACCGGAAGAGTTGGTGTGGTCAGGAGCCGGAGTCAGAAGAGGGAAACCTGATTTTCTCCAGATATTCCAGGCCATGTGGCCGTCCGGATAGCTGGCAACCCAGCGTTGGGTTGAGATTAGTTTAATATCTAAACTATTACTATTCTCTTTTATAAGTTTAGCAGCGAAAGTTGCTCCGGTTCCATCGCCGTCCAGTCCCCACTGGTCAAACGATGTTTTGATGCCGTTTGTAAAATCAGTGGCAACGACTTCCGTAGTCCAACCCAAACTGGCAGCTTCAGATCTGGCAAGCCATACTTCAGCAGCGGTAATCAATGTTACAGAACCATTTTCCAGCCTCTTATCGCCGCGTAAAACACGGGCCCAGTTTGGATTGGCATCTGTAAAGGCGGTAACCGCTAAACGTGCTAAACCATAAGGCACACCAACGTCGGAAGTCCCTAACCTGCCGGGTTGCTCGCTATCGCCTCCAAACAAGGCCTGACGCGGATCGGATGTTGACTTAGTATAGTCGGTAAGGGTTTTTGATTCAGCAAAGTCCTTACGACCATTGTAAAGGTTCCACCATGGGCTTTTGTATGGGCCGCCCGGATATTTCAGGATGAAGTTTTGTTCATAATTTTCGATAACACCCGATGCAATTGCCTCTTTAACAGATGTTGAACCCAAGGCTGAAACGCTCGCTACTTTCGACATTTGTACTGAGATAAGCAATTTTAACGAGTTTGCCATTCTTTTCCACGAAGCAACGTCGCCGCCATAAATCAGGTCGCCGCTTATTGGCGATGAATCAAACGAGTTGATAGCGGTTGTAAGCGTACTCAACATGCCTTTGTAAATATCCTGCTGCGCATCAAATTTAGGTGTGATGTTTGCAGAGCCCTGCAGTGCTTCGCTATACGGAATATCACCCCAAGAGTCGGTCATGATCCAAAAAATGTACTGTTGCAATATTTTGGCAACATTAACCATGTTTTTGTTAGGGTTTAGCCTGATAATGATTTGCAGGTTGTTAAGGTTACCACCGTAGTTACCTGCAAACGAGTTTTGAGGCAAATTATAAAGTGAGGTACCTGAATACTGTGTTTCGGTAAAATACTGGGCATACTGGCCACCGCTTATAGCTTCGGTGCCGGTTGAGGCATAACCGCCTAAACCCACTTCAACGTTTGATAGCAACGCCGATGGAATAGGCGTTACGGTTGCTCCGGGGTTGTTGTTAACATCACCAAAGTCTTTAATTTTATTACAGCCCGCACCAAACAATGTGAGTGCGCTTGCTATGGTGTATAAATATATCTTTTTCATTTTTTTATCTCTCTGATATCCCTAAATCGTTAAAATGTTACTCGCAGGTTAAAGCCTATACCCCTTGTACCAGGATACTGTGCAGTTTCACCTTCTGTTGCGGTGATCTCCGATGGATCGAAATCTTTTGATTTGGCGTATATTAACAATAAGTTACGGCCTGTAAGCTCAAACCTTGCCGATTGTAAGGTTTTGCCCAAACCCCATTTCTTGATAGGGAGGTTATAACCCAACGCTACCTCACGCAATTTGATGAAGGTAAGATCGTAGATATAAGGATCGTAAGTTTTGTTGTTGGTTAAGCCCTGGTAGTATGCTTTTGCGTCAACATAGTAAGTAACAGGGTTGTTGTTGGCATCAACACCGGTAACTTTAACACCACCGCCATCTTCAACAGGGTCACGTACCGATAAGCCTTTGTCGTTAAGTGCTGCTGTATTTGCAGTTAAACCACTAAACTGGCCCCACCTGTTCGACAGGGATACGAATTTACCGCCAAACTGATAATCTACGTTAACATTCAGGATAAAGTCTTTAAAAACGGTGAATGAGTTTTGCAAACCACCTGTGTATTTAGGTAATGCGCTGCCAAAGTAAACGTTAGGATCATTTTGGTACATACCTGATGCGGTAAGGATTGGTACGCCATTAGCATTGCGTTTAATACCGTTACCGTAAATCTGGCCCCACCATTTGCCTTTCTGATTGATAAGGTATGGCATATCTGTACCCCAAACACCTGCCACCTGCACGCGGTCAACACCGTATTTGTCGCTAATTTCGGTTACGGTATTGTCAATTAACTGCGCGAAGTTGGCATTAATTGTCCAGCTAAAGTTTGGAAGTTTAATAGGGGTACCACCAGCCATTAACTCTAAACCTTTTCTTTTAATAGCACCTACGTTGGTTTGAATAAATGATACACCGCTTGCCCTGTTTACATTAAGCGATTGCGGGAAATCTTTATCTTTTGCAGCGTAATAGGTTGCACCAAAAGTAGCTCTGTCGTTAAGGAAACCAAGGTTAAAACCAACCTCTACAGTTTCGGTAGTGCTACCATGCAGGTTTGGATCAACAAAGTTGTTCGGACCGCCTTGCAGCAGGTAGCCGTTAAATTTGTTGGCGGCCACGCCGTAAACCACGTTGTTTACATAAGCACCAAAGGTTTCGGTACCGGTACTTAAAGCGCGCGGAATCTGGCCCCATGAAGCCCTTACTTTACCAAAGCTCAGCCAGTCTCTGTATCCCGGAAGTAATTCGCTGAAGATGAATGAACCACCAAATGATTTTGATAATACTGAGTTAGCGCCATTGGCTTTTGGTAATGTTGAGTACCAGTCGTTACGTAAGGTACCGTCAACATACACTATCGATTTGTAGCCAATGGAAGCTTTGCCAAACACGGCACGATATTGCTCCTGCGTGCGGCCGTTACCTACCGAAACCGGATCTACCGAGTTTGATATTGAATAGAGGTTTGGTACGCTTAAGCCGTTTACAGTACTTGCAGAGTTATCTTTGTAGCTCCAGTTGTAAATATCAGTACCGGCGTTGGCGTTTACGTGGAAATCTTTGATCTGCTTGTTATAGCTTAACAAGGTTTCGTAGTTTTCGCGGTTCGAGTAACTGTTTGACGTACCGTAGGCAGCCTTCTGGCCGGTTTGGGTACCGCTGGCTTGAATTTCAGACGAGATTTTACCCTCGTTCCAGGTATTGGTTTGGTTACGGCGGTAGGTTACTTTAAAGTTTAAATCTTTATTGATGTTGTACTGGAAGTAAACCGAGCCATAAAAACGATCTCTCTGGTTAAGGTTTCTCCATTGTTTTTGCCATAAATACGGGTTATACCAGTAGTTACCTGCATAAAACTGATCAGGGTGTGCCGGATCGTATGAGTTTGGATTTTGGTGGTTCCAGCTCACGTAGGTACCATCAGGAGATTTTAAATCCTGTAACTCCTTCATAATACCCATATCCAAATCACGGTGGAACCATGAGTTGAACGAACCGCTGGTTGCGCTTGCATAAGCATCGCTGATCTGTCCGTTAAGCTGGGTACCTACAAAGTTGATGTTGGCACCTGCACTGAAATGCTTGTTCAGATCTAAGTTAACGTTCAGGTTGAAGATGTTTTTATTCAACTTGGTTTCAGGTACAATACCACGGGTGTTTTGGTTGTTGTAGCTCATCCTTACGTTATAGTCGTCGCCGGCTTTGCTGAAAGCGATACCGTTGTTAAGTGCGATACCCGTTTGGAAGAAGTCTTTCGCGTTATCAGGTTCAGGGTTCCATTTAGCAGTTTTGAATGAATATTTTGTACCTGCAGCCCATGCATACCATGGAATATATTCCTGGCCAACCATGCGCGGGCCCCAGCTGCTATCATCGGTATAATCAGGATAGTATTTACCGTCAAGCGCTTTCCAGCCTTCAGGATCGCCTTGTTTCCAGTGGTACTGGATAAAATCTGCCGATGCACCACCACCATAAGTGTTTTGGTAGTTAGGCAGGATGTAAGCACGGTCAAAGTTGGCGCCAACATTCAGCTCGATGCCTGTACCACGACCTTTTTTGCCTTTTTTAGAAGTCATAACGATAGCACCGAATGCACCTTGCGAACCAAATTGTGCCGAAGCCGCCGGACCTTCCAATATCGACACAGATTCCATATCATCTGGGTTAAGGTCGTCTGAGTTTGGCAAAATGGTACCGTCAACCACATAAAGCGGGTTGTTGCCGCTACCAAAACCCACAGCGCCACGAAGCCTGATATTGGTACCACGACCCAAAGCAGCAGCCGACTGGCTACGTACCTGGATACCGGCAACTTTACCAGCCAATGCGTTGTTGATGTTGGGCTGACGAATAGTGTTCAACTCGTCCGACTTTACTACCTGGGCGGCATAAGAAGCAGAACGGGAAGTTTGCTTGGTACCATAAGCACCCGAAATCACAACTTCGGATAACTTATTGGCTGCACTTTCCAATTTAACGTCCAGGGGGCCGTTGCCAATTTCAACAGTACGGGAAGTGTAACCGATAAAGCTAAAGCTTAATGATTTTGCCGAAGAGGGAACGTTCAATACAAATTGGCCATTTGCATTGGTCTGGGTACCGAGGGTTGTCCCCGTAACCCGGATGGATACGCCAGGCAGCGGTAGTCCATCATCTTTCGAAGTTACCCGGCCGGTAACTGTTTTGTTTTGTGCATGTGCCACACTAATAAATAGCATGAACAAACACCAGCTTGCGAGTAGGAGTTTTTTCATTATTAAAAATCAGTTTTAGTTAATACTCAAAACTACAATTTTTGCAATAAAATGAAAAAAAACTTGAAAAAAGTTCAAGATTGGTGTTAATGTATTAAAATATGTATAAAAAATCAGATAAAACATTTTATCTGATGTAAATTTAATATTGATTTTGCTTTTAATTCATTTAAAATTCACGGAATTGTTTAGAGAACTATAGGTTGAGGCGGTAATGTGATAAAATAGGCGACGTTTTTAATGATATATTAATAATAACCATTCAGTTTTATCAATATCACCTAAAAAGAACTCATTATTGTGTCATTTATGAGTAATTTTTAATTTTTTTGAGAAGAGTTATGCTTTGGGGGTATGACGAAGTAGCGGGGGTGAGTGTATTTTTTTTGCAATACCTGGCTTTTTGCGGGTATAATTAAGTTTTTGGTAAAACCTTTTACCTATTTTTTATTATTATAAAAACTGTATATTTTTATTTGTAGCTGATTTTTAGAGTGTTGTGTTATGGTTATTGAATATTTTTTTAATTATATTTTTTATTTTAATATTTATTTAGTGTTCTATCTGGATGGATCTTTTAGATTCTCGCTCTTTTTTTTGTGTTAAATTTCAAAATTACTGTCTATATTTTAAAAACTTGTCGATTTTATGATGGTTTTTTTAAAAATATACGATGGTATTTGATAAAATGCTATCAGCGGTAGTTTGTTTTAATTTATTTTATTTCTAATGCGATTTTAATCTAAAATATAGTACGAATGTTTTGACTGTTTATTGTATGTTGGTTGTTTATCTAATCATTTTGTTCGCAATTACTGATGTTTTGCAGTTGAAGTTGTTTTTTTTGGACAATTTTATTTCGATTTTTGGTGTTTTGTGCTGTTTTATTGGGTAATTATTAGTGTTTGCTTTTAATAACCTGATAATTATCCTGCAATGTTCAGTAACAGAGGTGATAATGTACTCAGCCACGTGAATACGAAAAGTATCGCTTTGAGGAATAATAACCTGGGTTGTTATAAAAGGAATGGAGTGTAGACAATGGCATTAAATAGGGATGGCGTTGTGGGATGTTTTGATAGGTTGCCGAAAATGTTCTGAACTTTAAATCTGTTGTGGAGGGTACAGTGGCTTTGCATTTTAATCTTACCTTTTTCATGTATCCCACAATTAATACCGCATGATTGCCCGGACTTGTAACAATCTGGTGCTCCCGGCTATAATATCGGGGTTGCCGGGCCAGGGTGGCACTGCCTGCCGAGGTTGATTTTGGTTTATTGATATTCAGCCCGACGAAGATGTAGGTACGTTTAACAGGGGTTGCCGGCAATAGCTTATGTTTAACATCCCGGGTTAAAGTTGAGGTTTCGGTAAAAAAACTGAATTTTAACGGGGCTGTGATATGAACCCTGCGTAAATCCCTTGCAGGGGCCTGCTGACAAGCATTGATTTTTCTTGTTAAGGGTGCTTTTGAGGCCGGTAATACTATCGCTCTCTCGGTCATGGTGTCGCGCGATAGGGCTATGATGCAAAAAAGCATTATTATAATTGTGCAAATAATGTATTCCATTGCTTTGGAAGGTTAGTAATGATGTTGCTGTGTTCATTGCCAGCCAACTTTTAGTCGGCATTAATTGGTTTACCGCACAGTGGCTGGTTTATAACACAATTTTAGGTACCCGGAAAAAAGTGTACAATACAAAGCAGTTTGTATTTCTGTGGCAGGAGATAAAGCATAGCTTTACATCTGCTAACACCAATTAAATGACAGCCGGAAAATTATCAGTGATCATTGCGGATGATCATACCTTATTTATAAACGGGCTTTGCATGCTGCTGCAAAGTGAGCCGGATATTGAGATTATGAATGTAGCCTCCAACGGCAAAGAGGTACTGCAACTATTGCACAGCAATCGTATCCCCGATTTGGTATTGCTTGATATTAATATGCCCGGCATTAATGGCTTTGAAGTGCTTAAACGGATCCGGGCTTATTATGGCAAGGTAAAAGTGGTAATGTTATCTACCTATAATGAAGAGCATTTGATTGAAAAGGCCCGTACCGAAGGAGCCAATGGCTATTTGTTTAAAAATGCCGAAAAGGATGAATTAATTAGAGTGATGCGCAAGGTAAATGAGGGCGAACTGTGTTTTCCGCATAAAAAGGAGGCCGTTCATTCAGGTTTTGATGAGCCCGACCTGTTCCTGAAACAGTTTCAGCTTACCAAGCGCGAAATGGAGCTGCTGCAGCTCATTAAACAAAACCTTACCAATCAGCAAATGGCCGATCAGCTGCATCTGAGCATTTATACCGTTGAAACGCATCGTAAAAACATTATGCAAAAGCTAAACCTTAAAAACCCGGTAGAGCTTAACAGGTTTATTATGCAAAATAACCTATAGCACTTTATTACCAACAGGGATATATACCGATACCAATGTTCCTTTACCAGGTTCTGAAATAAATTCAACCTTACCTTTTAAAAAATTAATACGCGATTTTAGGTTGTTTAGTCCCATTCCGTTATAAACTTCGGGGCGGGTTGTATCAAAGCCTTTGCCGTTATCTTCAATGGTAAGGCTAATTTCCTCTTCTGTTCTGATAAGCGAAATATCGAGCCTGGTGGCATTGGCATGCTTCATTACATTGTTTACACTCTCCTGTAATACCCGGTATAAAATAATCTCGATGGTATCATCAAAAGGTGCGTCAAAGCCTTTACTAAAAAAGTTTATAGCTATAAAGCCGGTATCGATGTTTGAAATAAATTGTTTAATTACCTGCGCCAGTCCTGTTTTATGCAGGGCCCAGGGCGCCATGTTGTGCGATATGGTGCGTACTTCCCTAAAACCGTTGTCAACCAAATCTATCGCTTTTTTAAAGCGTGCCTTCTGGTCGTCATTATCAAAAGGTAATTCATCGCCAATTACCGTTAGATTTATTTTTGCTGCCGATATAATCTGGCTTACGCTATCATGCAAATCCTGGGCAATCCGCCGCCGTTCGCTTTCTTCGGTAGCTATGATGGCCTGCATGGCTATGTTGCGTTGCCTTAACTTAAGTTGTTTATAGTAAAAGAAGCCGGCAAACATCATCAGTAAAATAAAAATAAAAGATCCCGCCATCCAGTAGTTGCGCTTGGTTATTTCAAACTGCTGTTTCAGTACCTGGTCTTCCCGTTGGGTTATCTCGTATTTGGTTTGCAGCTGATCCACCGTTTGGGAGCCTTTGGTATTACTTAGGGCATTTGCTTCCACATGCTTTTTTAAATAAATAAGCGATTGTTTGTAATCGGCCTCCAGTTCATATAAATCAGCAATTTCGTAAGCAGCGCTGCTTTGCATATCAGTATAATGGATCTGGGCCGAAAATTGCAGGCTGCTTTTCAAGGCATCAAGCGCCTCCGGATACATTTGTTTATTTTTATATAAAATTCCGAGATTGAAGTAATTGATGGATAGTGCCAGCGTATCGTTCAGTGTCTTTTTTACCTCGATGGTTTTTAAGATATCGGCAGCCGAGTCGTTTTTTTGCCTGATGCTCCCCATCACATCTCCCATAAAATTATGGCTGTAAGCCTCTGTGGTGCTTGCTTTGGTTTTCTCAACCAGCATTAACGAATCCCTGATATCAAACGATTGTCTGAAATAATTAAGGGCCTCACGATAGTTGCCGGTTGTTTCGTATAATGATCCAACCTGGTTTAGTACCGTCATTAATTGCTGCCGGGATCCGGTTTTGGGAGCAAGGGCGATAGCTTTATTGTAAAATTCAAATGCCTTATCGTAATGTTTGAGTTTAGCATAGGCGGCGGCCAGGCTGATATAATCGGCAGTTAGGGTATCCTGTTTATTTAGCTTATTGAAAACCTGTTCGGCCCGGTTATAATAAAAGGCCGCCGAATCATAACTGCCGTTGAGGTAATAGGAGTTTGCAATAGTTTTCAAAAGCATACCGGCAGCAGCCTGGTTTTTTAACCCGGATGCGATATTTAGGCCCTGCATTGCTATAGGGCCAAGTTGTTTTTTTGCTTTTGCCGGCGATTGTTTAATAATCAGCGTGATAGCATTGAGTTGTTTTTGCGCGGGTAAGTTGCTAAACGCTATTTTTTTTAAACTATCGGTATTTTGACCGAAGCACGGAAGTGTAGCTAAACCCAGTAAAAGCAATAGTATATGTTTCATGTACAGGTATATAGCCCGGTTAAAGTTAACGAATTAGGTGCTATAGTCAAAAAGTTACCCGTACGGCGCTGGTTTTGCAAGATAATGCCCGGTGTTAGTAAATAATGATAACCAGTGCAGAAAGTACTGCCAATACAAAAAAGATTATTTGACGCTGCCTTGCACCAAGCAAACACGGTATGCGGCCGGTACCTTTTAATTTATTGAATTTTAGCCTGTACATGGCCGATAATCCTACAAAAGTTAATGACATGCAGCCCATCAGGTAATTTAAATTGCTTTCCATAATTTTTTAATTTTTAGGTGAAACCTGCTGAAATACGCTGCGTCGGGGTTTTGCGTGAATAGCACCGCGCTTATTTCGTTATTTGTTTTTTGGTTTTATTTGATAAAGCAATTTTAGCGAGTACCTGAAGGGTGTACAATACAAAGCAGTTGGTATTTTAATATGAGGTTGTTAGGCTTAGCTTTACAAAAGATTAATAACCCGAATCAGGCCTAAAAAAGAACGCCTGATTTGAGTGTTTAAAGAAAGGCTTGCAGGTAAAAGTTGGGAAGTAGGTAATTGATAAAAAAAGTTAACTTTATTAACACAGATCAATATAAAATTAAGAGAGAGGAGCCTCTGAATTATCAATTACCAAACCTTGTTAAATAATTTAAAAGGCTGTTTATAAGCTGCTGGTGTAACTAAAGCAGTTAACCTTTTGTATAAATGAATAATTAAAACCGAAATATCATATATGTTCCGTCAACCTGAAAGGATCAGAGGCCGAAGTAAATTAATACCGATTTTACTTTTGGCTGCAATTACCGTTTGCGTAAACCGAACGGTAGCCCAAACCCGTAACAACCAGTCGGACTGGAATGTGCCGCCGCCTGTAATTCCCGGTACTATTACTAAAGGTAGTACCAATAAAAACGGTGCTGCTAATAATAAACAGATTACTTTAACGCTTACCGATGTTCCGGTGGTTTCGCAACCGGCTGTTTCGCCTGTGCCTGTGCCGGTACTTGCAGCAGTATCAACAACGCCACCACCGGTAAACGCTCCCGACCAGCCTTTGACAGGCCAGGACGGGTTGCCCGATATACCATCGCCTGATGCACCCGAAGCACCTGCTTTGCCTAAGCAAAGCCTTAAAGATTTGCCGGTTGCCACCTCATCGATGATTGATTTGCCTTTACCCGAATCGCCCGAATTGCCTCCGGCTCCAACCGAGCCAACACCTTCGGGAGTGTCAGGAATTTCAAACGGCTCTGTACCCTTAATGCCTAATCTTTTTGATTCGTTTCCGCTGTCATTAAATTCTGCCGATGTTATCCCATGGTCAGTACCGGTACTTCCGGAAAGCCTGAGCTTTAAGCTGATTATGCCGGCCGATGAAAAAAACAGCAAGCCCGGCGGCAAAGCGATAAAAAGGAATAAACCTCACGCGCCGCGACGGAAATAATCAAAAAAAAAGACATCATGTAGATATGCCGAAGGGCACTATCACAAAATCATCAAAATGAAAACTACCCCAACCAAGTTAAAATATATATTCATCCTCATAACAGCCTGCATCAGCAGCTTTGCTTACGGGCAGGTACGATTTAAGCAGGGCGATGAATTTCAAAGGCAGGTAATTGCCAAATCCAACTGCGTATTACAGCGCGGTGGTCAAACACTGAATGTAAGTTCGGTGTCGATAGCCACCAAATTATATAAAGTAACCGATGCTTCTGATAGGGGAGCTTCTGTTACCATCAGTACTGATAAATTGATTGATACAATTAATGCTATGAACCAGGTTATGGTTTATCATTCGGGCCGCCCGGTTGATCCTAATTCAATCATCCAGGCAGGGCTCCAAAAGTTGTTTAATGCCCAGGCAAGTGTATCAGTAAATAATAAAGGTGAGATAGTGGCGGTTAAACGCCCGGCTATGGCGAATGATACCCTGTTATCATTTGCAGGTATCCAGCCTGAAAACTTATCTGCAGGCAGTACATTGCCTTTTATGGTTAACTTTCCGGTAAATCCATCGCTTAAAAAAGGCTATACCTGGAAAACCAGCACATCATCAGCCGAAATTAATTACACCATTTATGCAGCTAACAGTTTAACCACCACCATTACCTATAAAGTATCGGTTTTAGGCGGAAGCCTTAACAGCCGGATAAACGGAACAATGCTGATTGATAATAATACAGGTATGGTGTTAAAACGCTATTCGCAAAGCGTATCTACCGGTTACGAAATGGTAAATGGTATTGTTTATACCGCTACCCGCCGTACAGCAGTTACCGAAATTTGTAATAAAAAATAAACAGATAGCGAAGCATCTTCTTCAACAAGCCCGAGACGACTACACTGCGTGAGGAAGATGCTTCATTATCGTTTATTCATAATATTGAGGATATTATTTATCCTGTTTTACCTCGCACTATAGATATAGTGGAATCAGGCTCTCAAAGCCTCTGCATTTTAGCTTTTCGATAAATCCTCTTAGGAAGGCACTCTTCAGTTATAACTACGTAATAATATTTTTATTCATATTGGTTAATATTTATGTGTTTATACGCAAAATATTAAAGCGGTAGATATACGCTTGAACTGCCTTGCCAGGCCTCATACCTTTATAATGAAAATGATACCCGGGAATTTCATTTTTAGTATTTAAACCTGATGAGTAAAAAGCGAGGCTGGTAAAAACACAAATGGCCGCTGCTTTTAAACCTGTGGTTTGTATGCTTAAAAATGTGGAATTCAGCTACCACATAAAAAAACGGGTCTACCTGTGAAGGCAAATATTGCAGGGGCGTACATCCGAAAAGCCAAACGAGTAGGAAAAACACACATCTAAATCATGGCAACAATTAATGTATTAATCGCAGTGGACGGAGCAGCATTGGCTACAGCAGGCTTTCCGGTTGGTTCGGCCGATTCTCCAAACAATTTAGGTTCTTACGGCACATCAAACGTGTACATAGCAATGGTAGCTCCTAACAGCTACGTAAGTAACGGAACCCAGGGCCAGTCAGAATTACAGATCAGCGCCGATGGTGGCGACACCATTGAATGGGCAATCACTACGTTCGATAATAATTTTGATCAGACAGCGTATTTATACAACGGATCATTCAACCCCTCAACAGCTATCAACACACCGTTGTCGTATGCCTGCGGCGAGGCCTACGCTTATTTGGCTACCGGTAACCCGCCTGCGGCTTCTCCGTCAAAATTTATTAACCAGGTAAGTACAGTATCGGGCACTATTTTGCAGCTCGGTCTCACCATCCAGTATACATTATCTTTTGTATTGGTAAACAACTCAAATGGCCAGATCATCGGCTACTTTTCATGGGATCCATTTATTAACGTTAATTAAGCGGAAGCATCCGGCTAAACAACGGTTATAAACCTATTTCTTATCATGAGCCCTGTTTAAAGATTGTTTATGCGGGGGAATTAATAAACGGGGTTGCATTACAAAAAGGCAGCCCCGTTTTTACTTTTAAAATAATAGTTGATTATATGTTCATTTGCAGCATAATCATATCTTTCAGCATTACACCGTTATCAAATATCGGCGCGGGATAATTATCAATAAAGAAATTTGTTTTTACGCCGGCTTTAGTAAAACCATTCTTTTCATAAAAAACTATTTCAGGTAAAGCGCAATCAGCTGTGCCAACCCAAATTTGCCGGTAACCCTGGTCTATAGCTAATTGCTTTATTTCATCAATTAATTTGCTACCGATACCCAAGCCCTGGTATTCTGTAGCTACAGCTATGTTTTTTATTTCTATTTCCTCCTGGTTTAAATGCAACAGCGCGAAAACGGCAATAGGCTTGTTATTATTCGGGCTTGTGACAATATACACCCTGCATTGATAAATGTATTTGTTAATGGCTTCAATGCTTTCATCGGCCAGTAACAACAAATCAAAAGGGATGTCATTTTCATCGCTAACTATAGCAGTTGTATATACGGGAGTGTTCATTTCTTGCTGATATTTAGCCGGGCCTGCATTCGGTGGATTAATTTTCTTTTATTTTTCTGATTAGCAAATTTGAAGCTTGCCGGCATTTATGCCCTAAGGTATGTATGGTTTGATTATTTAAAAAACAACCTCATCAAGTAAATCAATACGTTCATGTAAAATAGTATGCCATGCGCGCCTCTTTGTCTTCTTTAGTGTCATAATTTATTGATCATTAAAAAGATAACAGGATGAAAAAACACTTTCATACGCACGAACACGATAGTCCCGATACAAATAATGATGGCATCGATCGCCGGGGATTTTTAGAATGTATGGCCTGGGCGGGTACAGGCGTACTGTGGATGATGACCGGCGGGGTACTAAAATCATACGGTATGAGCCAGATGATTGACAGGGCTACCGGCGGGCTGAAAAAAGGGCTGATAGTACCTAAATCTGATTTTAGTTTTGTGCAGATCAGTGATAGCCATATCGGGTTTAGCAAAGCCGCTAACCCGGATGTTGTGGGTACGCTTAATGCCACCATCGATAAAATTAACAGTATGCCCAATGCGCCATCGTTTGTTTTACATACCGGCGATTTGTCGCACCTGGCCCAGGCCGATGAGTTTGATACCCTCGAACAATCATTAAAAAGCGTAAAAACCGAAAAGATTTTTTATGTACCCGGCGAACATGACGTAACCGATAACGGCAAGCTTTATTTGGAACGTTACGGCAAGGGTACCATAGGCGATGGCTGGTATAGTTTTGATTCGCATGGGGTACACTTTATCGGTCTGGTGAATGTAACCAACCATGTTGACGGCGGCCTTGGATACATTGGTCCGGCCCAACTCAAATGGCTTGAAAATGATTTAAAGCCACTATCCAACAGTACGCCTATTGTAGTATTTGCACACATCCCGCTTTGGGCCATCTACCCGCAATGGGGTTGGGGAACTGATGATAGCGCACAGGCACTGGCTTTACTAAAACGTTTCGGTTCAGTATCGGTGCTTAATGGTCATATTCATCAAACTATTCAAAAAGTGGAGGGTAATATTACGTTTCATACCGCTAATTCTACGGCGTTTCCGCAGCCCGCGCCGGGTGCTGCACCCTCACCCGGACCAATGAAGGTTCCGGCCGAAAAACTACGCAGTTTTCTGGGTTTAACAAGCGTAAATTATGTTGAGCATAATCACACGTTGGCAATTACCGATATGCCTTTAATAGAGGCCGATAAAGTAACCGAACAGAAGTAAGCTAATGGAAAACATGATAAGAATATTAACGGTATTGCTGTTTATGCTTTGCCTGGCAACAACAGGCAAAGCACAGTATAAGCCGGTTGAACAGGAATCGGATTTGAAGTTTACCATAAAAAACCTTGGCTTTGATGTGGAGGGCACTCTCGCCGGCTTTGAGGGGAATATCAGTTTCGATATACAAAATTTAGCCGGCAGCAGCTTTGATGTAACTGTTGCTGCAGCTACTATAAACACCGGAAACAGCCTGCGCGACGATCATTTACGCGGTGAAAACTATTTCGATGCTAAAAATTACCCAAAAATCAGGCTTGTATCTGAAAAAATTACCCTATTAAGTAAAAGCGGAACATACCGGCTGAGCGGAAAATTGACGATGAAGGGTGTAATTAAGCCGGTATCGTTCCCTTTTACAGTAGTGGCGCTGCCCGGGGGATATAACTTTAAAGGATCATTTAAAATAAACCGGAGGTATTTTGGGATAGGAGGCACAAGCACCCTTGCCGATGAATTAGAAGTGAACATTAACGTTACCGCAAAAAAGGCTTAGGTTATGAAATTAAAAACAATCCCGGTAAAAATAAACCGGAAGCTGCTGGTTATAGCATTTTTGGCGGCTTCAATAAGTGTTACCGCGGCTGCCACTATCAATCAGCCGGAGCCGGTGCATTATGAAAACTTAAAGGTATTGCCCAAAGACATCAGTGCGCATGATTTACAAAGCATTATGGCTGATGATTTTGAGGATGGCCTTGGCGTTACCTGCGGTTTTTGCCATGCCAACTCAAAAAACGGACACGGACTTGATTTTGTAAGCGATGCCAAACCCGAAAAGGAAATTACCCGCCAAATGATGCGGATGACCATCGGCATCAATAAAAAATATTTTAAACTTAAACACCCTAAAATAGGTAACGCAGCCCTGGTGGTATCATGCGAAACATGCCACAAGGGCCAGGCCTTTCCGGATGGGAAGCTTTGAGTCCGAAGTCATAAGTTCTAAGTAGAAAGTCTCTCCTTAAAAATGACTTAATACTTTCTACTTAAGGCATCTGGCATTAAACACAAATCGTAACTTAAATAAATATTATCGTTCAAATTGAAATTCAACAAAACAGCATATCACATCGTATTTTGGTTGCTGGCGTACCTTTTCTGGATTTTTGTTTTCAGAAACGGTACGCTGGTATTAACCCATGCCATCACCATTCAGTTTTGTTATCTGCTGTTTATCTCGGCAAACTACTATTTCAATGCGTTTTATACTATACCTGTTTTGCTTAATAAAAAGCGATATGCATTGTTTGCATTTATGTTTTTGCTGGGGATAAGCCTAACCGCAGCAGTAAGGGTGCCGGTATCTATGTTTGTAACTATTTATGTTTTTAAGGTTGCTTATCCGCAGTTTAACTACCTTTCTATTTTTGCCGATTCGTTTGTTAATATACTTTTTTGGGTGCTTTGTATCCTGGCAGCAAAAATGATCATCGAAAAAATCCGCTCGCAGGTTTATATTGAAAAGATTGAAAAAGAGAAGGCCACCAACGAGCTCAATTTTTTAAGGGCTCAGTTTAATCCACATTTTTTGTTCAATTCCATCAACTCTATTTACGGGCATATTGATAAATCAAATAAAGCGGCGAGAGAAATGTTGCTTGTATTTTCGGAAATGCTTCGTTACCAGCTGTACGAATGTAATGTTGAACGGATAAGCCTGGAGAGCGAAGTTAACTATATTAAAAACTATATAGCCATACAAAAGGGCAGGATAGATGAGCGGATTTTGGTGTCGTTTTGTGCATGCGATATCAATGAGCCGGTTTATATCGCCCCGCTTTTGTTTGTTGCTTTTGTTGAAAATGCCTTTAAATACGTTGGTTTTAATGAGCACCGGATCAACCTGGTTGATATCAGCCTGAAATATCAAAACGGCGATTTGTGGTTGCGGGTTTATAATACTAAGGATGTATTTACAGGCAGCCGCGAAGAACGTTCGTGCGGCCTGGGAATAGCAAATACCAGGCGCAGGCTCGAAATTCTCTATCCGCAAAAACACAAACTCGAAATAACGGATAGTATAGATAGTTTTGAAGTGAATTTAACCCTGACAGGCGTATGAAGTTAAACTGCCTTATTATTGACGATGAGCCGATAGCCCGCAAGCTGCTGCAGGAATATATTGAAGAAACCGACTTTATGGTATTGGTTGATGCCGTCGAAAATCCGCTGAAGGCCACAAGCATCATTAACAATAACGATATCGACCTGATATTTTTAGATGTAAACATGCCCAAAATGAGCGGCTTCCAGTTTCTGCGCTCAACCACAAACCTGCCTATGGTTATCATGACTACAGCATACGGCCAGTACGCACTTGAGGGTTTTGAAATGGCCGTGGTTGATTACCTGGTGAAGCCCTTCCCGCTCGAGCGTTTTCTGAAAGCATCACAAAAAGCACTCGAATTAAAAATGTTGAGGCAAAAGCAGCATCCGGCGGATAAAAATGAAGCTGATCATTTTTATGTGAAGTGCGATGGTAAAATAGAACGGGTGTTATATAACGAGCTGGTTTATATTGAAGCAATGGCCAATTACGTTACGCTTTACACGCTGCATAAAAAACTGGTGGTTTACCTAACCGTTAAAGGAATTGAGGAGAAATTACCTGCCGAAAAGTTTATCCAGGTGCACAAAAGTTACATTGTTAATGCCGACTTAATTAACAATATTGAAGGTAATATGATTAATGTTAACGGTACCAGGATTAGTATAGGGCTGAGTTTTTACGACGAGGTAATGGATAAGTTATTAAAAGGCAAACTTTTTAAAAGATAGCGTCTGCCTTTTATAGTCTTAATTATTCTTCAACCCTATGCGGTGGTTGCCGTAATCTGTTAGGTATTCATTGCTGATGAAAAAATCGAGGCTGAAAATGGTGCGGCTGTCGCCGGTATTTGCAGGGTTTTGTACCTCGGTAAGGTTTGAAGTGCTGGTGGTGGTATAGGTGTAAACAAAGCCCTGGTTGGTAGTTACCGTAACTGTCGAGTTTGCAGGCAGGTTCCCTATGGCCGTTGTTGCCAGTTTATCTTCAATTACAGTGGTTGATGGTGTGCCGGTATCAAAAAGCACCGTTGCTGCAATGGTTTTGCCGCTGTAGCTTATAGTTGCAGGGATGTTGGGCGAATACCCGCCTACGTTAAACCTGCTGAGCCCATGCATAATAAAGCCGGATGAAGACAGATCGGTATTGGTAAGGCCGATGGTTAACAGGTTGCTAACATAGTTGCCGGCAGTGCTGAACATGCTTTTATTTAAGGTAGCCAGTTTAAACCCTCCCGTAAGATTGCTCCCCGTTTCAAAATACTGCAGCGGACTTTGAATCTGGCTGATTACATAACTTGTACCGGGGCCAACGCCAAACACATCGCTGGAGTGGGCCGGGAATTTATTGTTATTGTTATCAACTATTTTATAGTAAAGAAAAAAGGGTACCCGCTTGAGGCTGAGGTTACCCAGCTGATCGCCTATGGTGATATTGGCATAGGCAAGGTTGCCGTATTCTTTAGTACCGCTAAGGTTGTCGCCAAAACTTATGATGCCTGTGGTTTTGGTAACGGTAATACCGTTTACCACTACCGAGTCGCCCGTAACCTGGATTCCTGATGAGGTGATCATAGATGCCGGTAAAATTCCATCAGCATCAAGTGTCATGCCCGATGAACCGGTATCGAACACAGTATAATAGGTAACTGCCTTGGTGCCTACCTGGGTAACCGGTAAAAAGATCCTTTTATTTACGCCGCTGGCATACTCATACAAACCCAGCGTAACCGGATTTACAGTAGGTTTTTGCGGTGTGGTGGTTTTATCCTTTTTACAGGAGTTAAAAGCTAAAATGATAAACAGGAAACCGAACAACTTCGGCAGAGATAGTAAAATTTTTTTTGTCATACAGATCCGTTTTAGCGGTCAATAATAAATACGGGATAAGGCCTGTAAAAGTTGGTTTCAAAAATATAATAAGTTTAATCATTGCCCGCAATTAATCGACAAACAAAAAAAATGACCCGATTAATACCTACCGCAACCCTGGTTTTAACGCGTTAAAATACATACTGTTTCATCCGGTTACAGTAAAAAAGTAGTTTCCTTGATAATGTCCATCACAAAGGTGCTTTTTGAATGGCCTATACCTTTCACCTCGCTTAGTTTATTCACAAAAAATGAGTGATAGCTATCCATACTTTCTGATACTATTTTAAGCATAAAATCAAAATCGCCGGATATGTTGTAGCATTCAATCACCTCGTCAAACTCCAATACGGCATTAATAAAATCGGCGCCGGCTTTGCGGCTGTGTTCGCGCAGGGTTACCATACAAATTACCATAATGCGTTTGTTAAGCATGCGCTTATCTAAAATGGCGGTATAATTTTTTATGGCGCCCCATTTTTCAAGGCGTTTAATGCGCTCGTGGGTAGGGGTAGGGCTCAGGTTTATTTTAACCGCAATTTCACGCACGGTAAGTTTGGCATTGCGTTCTATAAGCCGTAAAATTTCATAGTCTTTTTGGTCAAGCTGCAGGGCTGTTTTTTCTTGTTCTGTTTGGGCTGCCATAAATTATGGATGATGATATGTTTGTTCTGTTAACGTTGCGTTTGCATTCGTTGTGTTCCAAAATTATAATAAATAACACTATTAATTTCTACTGGTATAATTTTGCCGGAACAATATCGATATAAAATGACACAAAATAAGAACAGCATCGTGGTTATCGCCTCGCTGGCGGTATTTGTCGAAGCCCTTGATATAGCTATTATCAACCTCACCATACCTGCAATTCAACAGCAGTTTTTTGTAAGTAATGATAAGGTGCAATGGCTGCAAACTTTGTATGTTTTGCTGTATGGTGGTTTCCTGATCATTGGCGGAAAGCTATCGGATGTAAAGGGGCCGAGAGTTACATTTATTGCCGGGGCTATACTGTTTTTGCTTACGTCCTTAAGTGCAGGTCTGTCGGATACATTTTTGATGCTCGCCATTTCGAGGGCGGTGCAGGGTTTGGCGGCCGCTTTAATTATGCCCTCGGCACTTTCCATCGTTACGCATACGTTTGTAGAAGAACGGGAGCGGAGCAAAGCCATAGGCATCTTCAGCTCATTTGCTGCGGTGGGTTCGGGCAGCGGGCTTTCAATAGGAGGGATTATCAGTACTTACCTGGGCTGGCACTGGGTTTTCCTGATCAATGTACCCATACTGGCGCTCGTAATTACATTAGGCTGGTTTTACCTGGCCGATGACTCGCCCAAAGAAAAACAGCCCGCACCCGATCTGCTTTCGGGGCTTTTGCTGGTGGCCGGTTTGCTAATGCTAAGCTTCGGTGTGCACCAACTGGGCGACATCAGGCAGCAATACCCCTTAATAGTAGTTTGTGCGACCGGTGTCACCGTATGCATGCGGATCCTTTACCTTAGGTTAATGCGCGGCAGTAATCCGCTTATTGACCTGTCGGTTTTCAAAGCGCCAACTACCGTTATAGCCAATGGTGTATTTATATTGTTGGGCGCATTTTTTACAGGCTACCTGTTTATTATCTCGTTATTGCTGCAAAAAGATCTGCATTTTACATCGGCCAAAGCCGGGCTTTTGCTGGTACCCTTCAGTATCCTGTCTGCGGTTGTCGCCAAATTTATGCTGCCCGGCATTATGAAACGCCTTACTACCGAACAAACCGGCGTATTAGGAATGGCCTGCATGCTAACCGGCGGACTGGCTTTAATCTGCGCTGTTTTTGCCGGTTATTCGCTGCCGCTGATGCTTTTATCGGCAGCATTTATATCCGGCCTGGGGATGACCATCTGTTTTACCAGCCTATCTGTACTGGCGGTTAAAAATATCCCTAAACAGCATTATGGCCTGGCATCAAGCATAGGTACCACCACCTATTTTTTGGGAGCAGGTGTTGGCCTGTCTATCCTTACATTATTTATGAACAAACAGGCTGCCGAAGCTTCGGTAAACATCCTGTCGCTTATTGTTTTGAGCGTTTATGCACTTGTGGCTTTGTTGTGGCTGCTCATACACAATGGAAAAAATAATGTGGGTGCAAAACAGGCATCATTTAAAACCTCACAAAGCCTGCCTGATGTTTTCTAACTGGTGAATGTGCCTTTGGGTGTGGTAGCATACCAGGTACAGCCACTCCAACCGGGTCATTTTGCCCAGCATGGGTACATCAACATCTGTACAAAGGGCAAACAGATCCTGTGTGTTGATGATCTCTTTAATCTGGGGGATAACTGCCTCCAGCGCGGCAATAACTTCGGCCTTTTTATGCGGGCCGTTTGATGGTACTATGTTGGGTGCCGCTTTATACCTCGCATTAAAATCAAGAAAGATATCCCTGAGCGTTTGTTTCTTTTCGGCAGGATCGCGCTGCGCAGGTTCGGTATTTCCGGCAAACAGGGGTGGGATGCCAACCGCAGATTTAAACAAGTGTTCGGCAACCTGTCCGGCTGTCCAGCTGTTTGCTGTTATTTCGGTATTAATTTGTTCCGGTTTAAAACCAGCCAAAGTGGTTAAGAGCGACGATGCCGTATGTTCAAATTCAGCTTTTAAAGCAGAACGGGCTTCGGTTTGATTGTTTATAAATGTGGCGTTTTCCATAACGTTTTAAGAGTTTGTTTATACAAATGTCGATGGAAAAGCAGGGGATCTCACCTTGGTATTTGTGCCATATTAAGGGTGGTTTTGTGCCATGTGCAAAGCACTTGATTTGCGCAGAGACGCTAAGCCGCAAAAATAAATCTTGGCGTCGTAGCGTCTTTGTGTAATAATATGATCAGCTTTTCTTTTCTCCCAGAGAAAACCAGTTACCCGAATCATCTTTAAACAAAGCTTCGTACCCATAAAACTCTTTGGTAGGAGCTTTTGTAAATTCAACGCCTTTGGCTTTCAGCTCTTCGTAGGTTGCCATTAAGTTATTACACTCAAACACACCGAAGCCGAAGGTGCCGCGGCTTACCAACTCGCGCATTTGGTTGGCCGAATGCTCATCGAACATCATCCCGGCCGAAATCAGCATCAGTGAAATTTCCAGTTCGGGCTGTTCGGGCGGGCAAACGGTAAGCCAGCGCATGCCGGGGCCCATGGGTGCATCGGTGTTCACTTTAAAGCCCAGTTTGTTTACATAAAAATCGTAAGCGCTGTCCTGGTCCAGTACAAATACGCTAACATGGTTAAGTTTGGTTATCATTGGTGTTTTGTTTTGATGATCCAAACATCGGGTTTAGGGTAAACAAAAGCTTATTGAAAATTGCGGTTTTGCAGCCAGTCCTTTTCCATGGCAAAACAGTTGGGGATATATTTGAGGGGTATTTGCTGCATTTCCTGCTGGCGTTTAAGCTCGGATTGCTGATAGGCAGCGGGCGAATAATGGGTAACTTTTTTAAACAGCGCCGAGAATGAGGTAACGCTGTCGAAGCCTACGGCATAACAAACCTCGCTAACTGCAATGCTCTTTTTTAACAGCAGGCAGGCATTGTCAATGCGCACCGTGATGAGGTATTGGTGCGGGGTTTTGCCATAAATGCCTTTAAACAACCTGATAAAGTGGAATTTGGAAAAATAAGCCTCATCGGCAATAGCATCCAGATCGATAGCTTCGTGATAATTGCTGTCGATGAACAGTTTGGCCTGCACCAAACGCCGGTAAAGGTATATTTTAGGTAACTGATTGGTCATTTACTGTATAAATATCGGCTTATTATTTAAAAAGGAAAGATTTGCCTGCAATTTGCCCGGCTGCACTGTCATGCAATAAAAAAATAAAAGACTAAAAATTTTGCTAATGAGTATGTTACGAAATTGTAAGGAAATTCTTTGAAAAAAAATTTTGCAACTTGATTAAAAATCCTACTTTTGCACACCCAATCAGGGAGACGGGATGTAGCGTAGCCCGGTATCGCGCCACATTTGGGATGTGGAGGCCGCAGGTTCGAATCCTGCCATCCCGACAAAAGCGATACCAAGTATCAAAAACCCTCTAAATCGAAAGTTTAGAGGGTTTTATTTTCTGATTGGGGAATTTAAAATACCCGGCGAAAGCCAAACGGGATGTAGCGTAGCCCGGTATCGCGCCACATTTGGGATGTGGAGGCCGCAGGTTCGAATCCTGCCATCCCGACAGATTTTTCCACATGGGATAAAATGTCAAATTCTATTTTATAAAAAAGACTGTCTCAAAAAGGACAGTCTTTTTTTTTCCAAACCCAAGGTCAGTTTTTTAACAAAAGAGCTTATCTTTTGTAATCAACTGGTGACAGTTTCACCGGAACAGGATTATCAATGACCCACTTAACGCCAAGTTCACACAAGCGTGCGGTATCACCATTTTTTTGTTTTATTTGAATGATAATTTCTTCCGCTTCCAAAAGTTCACCATCAGGAAGTTGTTTTCCCTGTTTGATAAGCTCAATAAATTTATCTGTCATTTTTTTATAGTCTGCATCCCAGTTGATTCCCCCATTTCCTTCCAACTCATTAGCAATTCGGCCGGTAACGCGAATTATTTCTCCTTGAATCGTTTCTGCCGGGCCGTTTGAGGGTACCAGCAGCTCCCAAAGTTCCTGATGCTGTTCTTGCCAGGTTTTTCCTTTTATTTCAATTTGAGATTTACCGTCGTGTAAAACACGTTTACCTACAGGTTCAACGCCAAATATTTTATATAGTTCATCAAGCGCAAGATCAAACTCGGCAATGTTTTCTTTGTTAAAGTTTGCTCGATGAAACTCAAATTGTTTACCAATTTCGGCAACAAGTTTCTTCATCTTTGTGGTAATTCCAACGCCAGCTTTCAAATGCAATTTGGAAATTTCAGTGGTAGCTTTGATATCTATGTTGCGGCACGTTAAAAGCGCTTGTTCCAAAGGTGTATTATCGTTGGAATTTAATGCATCAGTTTTGCTGCCATATGCCAACAGGAGCCTTGTACTTTCAATTTGATGAGCATCGGCTGCAGCATGGATAGGCATATTGTTTTGATTATCTCTGTAATTCACATCTGCTCCCAATAATAATAAGCTTTCTATATTACCTAACCGGCTGCGCGACCGATTATGCAGCGGTGTATTTCCCCATGTATCTGCGGCGTGTAAATCTGCGCCCTGTTCAACCAGCCATTTTGCTAACTCGTGAGAGCAACTGTTATATGCTAATGCGGTTTGTTTGCCATAGCCGCCGCGTGCATCAACATCACATTTATTGAAAATATCTTTAAGCTCCTGAAACGTAGCTGTGCTTAACAGTTCTTCAAAATCTTTTGGTAGAGTTGTTTTTTTCTTCGCCATAATTTTATGATGAAGTTATAAAATTAAATTCGCCAACAATCTCAACTCATACAGAAAAAGGGCTCGGAATTTGTAAAGGCAGGGCGACTAAAGCCATGCCAGGTAAAAAGCCTTTTCAAAGTAATTTGAAAGGCTTTTTTTTGCTTATACCCCAATTTTTTCAAGTTATATCAAAAAAATGCACCTTGTTCGGTACGTCAAATTTCTTTTTTGTTTCGGGGTGAGATTGTCTATCTAAGTAATTAATAATCAGTGTATAATTTTGCTTGTTTTGATTGGTTTTGCTGCCATTTGGAACGTTCCAAATAAACAGGTAAGTCGCCCTGTTTGGGATACGGTTGATAGCGTTTTGTAACACGTCTATTTTTTGCTTGTCAAAAAATTCAGTAACAATGAGGTTGCTATCAAACTTTAAAAAATGGAAAAATTAACAAACAAAGTTGCTGTAATAACAGGCGGTGGCAGTGGAATTGGTTTAGCAACAGCTAAAGAATTTATTGCAAATGGTGCAAAGGTTGTCATATTCGGGCGAAATCAACAGGCGCTTGATGAAGCAACAAGAGAGCTGGGTGCTATGAGTTATGGAATTCAGGGCGATGTGACTAACCTAACCGATCTGGAAAAATTATATTCCGAAACAAAATCAAAATTCGGTGGGATTGATGTTGTTTTCGTAAATGTAGGACAAGGAAAATTGGCACCAATCGCTGAAACATCAGAAACCTTTTTTGACGAAATGGTTAGCGTAAACCTGAAAGGGGCGTATTTTTCTCTGCAAAAGGCTATTGCACACTTGAACCCAAATGCTTCGGTAATCATTACCACCTCCTGGTTAAATGAAATTGGCTTTGGCGGAAGTAGTTTATTAAGCGCCAGCAAGGCCGCGCTTCGTTCAGTTGTACGTGTTGCAAGCGCCGAACTTGCACCGCGGGGAATCAGGGTAAATGCGGTAAGTCCCGGCCCTATAGGTACGCCTTTTTGGGGTAAAATTGGATTGCCGGATAAGATCCTGCAAGGTGCTGCCGAGGTAATAACCAACCAAACAGCGCTAAAAAGATTTGGACAGCCGGAGGAAGTGGCAAAAGCGGTATTATTCCTTGCCTCAACCGACGCATCGTATATTACCGGACACGAAATAGCCGTAGATGGCGGTATCAATCAAATTTAACCTATAAATTTAGTCAACTGGGAACTTTACGCTTTCCAGTTGGTTTTATATTATCGTATGGAAAATCCTTTTCAACTCAATTATACCGACCACGTAGATACCGATCTGGTTAAATTGGCTGTAAGTGGCGATAAAAAAGCGTTGCAAAATTTGATCATCAGGCATCAGGTATTTATATACAACCTTGCCTTAAAAATGACGAAGAGTGTTGAAGATGCAGAAGATTTAACACAGGAGGTATTTATTAAAGCCATTACGGCTTTAACGAAATTTGAAGGCAAAAGTAAATTCAGAACCTGGTTGTACCGAATTACGGTAAATCATTTTCTAAACACAAAAAATAGTAAGGCTAAATTACAAACACAAGATTTCGAAACCTACTTTGATTCAATTGATAAAATCCCTAATCATACCTTAACAACGAATGAGGAAAATGATCTTGCAGACTCGATAGAGGAAATCAGGATTAATTGCACAGCAGGCATGCTGCTCTGCCTTGACCGGGAACAAAGAATGATCTATATCCTGGGAGAAATGTTTGAAATTGACCACAATTTAGGCTCTGAAATTTTGGGGATCTCTGCGGGTAATTTTAGGATACGCTTGATGAGAGCAAGGCAAGACTTATATAATTGGATGAACGAAAGATGTGGATTAGTGAACAAGGCTAACCCATGCAGGTGTGCAAAAAAGACCAGGGCAAACATAGCAGCTGGCTTTGTTGACCCCGACAATTTGGTATTCAATACTCGTTATAAGAAAAAAATTTACGAAGTATCAGAACACAACGCCCTGTCAATTTCAAATACAATTGAAGACTTGAACAAAGATATTTTTCAGCAACATCCGCTACAAGAGCCGGTTACCTCTCAGAAAATAGTTGAACAGATTTTCAATAACGATTTTATAAAATTAATTTTAAACACCTAAGTTAAACTGAAAATACCTTGTAACAAGCCCTTGGCTGCTTGCTTTATCGGGACTGATGTATTCTTCACTGGAGAGCTTTTGGTACTACAGCTTGATCAACTTCCTTGCTTTATTACTGCACAAACTCTTGCTGTACACTAATACCCTTCATTTTTCAAAAATCCACTGTATAACTACAATTGTCCATTTAGAAAAATATGTGGGAGCAAGAAATTTGCGTCCAACAATTTAAAATAATTAATAAATGAAAAATTCAGAAAAAACATTCGTACTCTTTACCCTCCGGTAGTAAATACAGCATCAAGCCTACCAACCCGGTACAAACCAATATGGCAATAATGCCGGAGTGATAAGCCGCCTGCCATCCATCTTTGGCAAAATAAAAAAAGATCCCACCAATAATACTCACCCCCAATGCCGAAGCAGTTTGCTGAAAAGTAGAGTAAATACCCGCGGCCGCACCGGCATATTCAGTTGGTACGCTTTTAAGGGCGATATTGAGCAGCGATGGCAATACCATGCCATTGCCAAAACCCCAGGTACCCATCAGTAAAACAATAAGCGATGCCGGAGCTCCTGGTTTTAATAATAGCAGCTGCAAAATAAATGCGGCCGCCAAAATAACCACGCCAACCTGCAGTACGCGTTTGCCAAACCTCACAATAAGTTTAGACGCCATTACAGATGAGGCAGTGAACAACACCCCAGGCAAAATAAAATACAAACCACAATCAAGCGCTGATACCTTTAATCCGTTTTGCAGGTAAACCGCACTAAGCAGCAGGTACGAAGTATGCAGCATAAAATGGAATAGCACCGCGATAAGCCCGATATTGAAATCCTTGATCCTGAAAACCCGCATATCAATAAGCGGGTTGGCATTGTTCGCCAGTTTTTTGTTTTGATCGCGTACAAAATATATAAATACTGCTACAGATGAAACGAGCAATGCAATACTCCATAAAGGCCAGCCTTTTTCGCGGCCTTCTATCAAAGGGAATATCAGGTTAAACAGAGCCAGCGTAAGGATCATTATACCCGAGTAATCAAATTTGCTGCCCTGATTAACCTTGGTTTCGTTAACGTATTTGTAGGTTGCCCATAGTGTGGCGATGCCTATGGGCAGGTTAATAAAAAATATCAATCGCCAGCCCGCAACAGTCCAGTGGGTATCTGATAAATAACCGCCTAATACCTGCCCGGTAACAGCAGCTACGCCCAGGGTGATGCCAAACATGCCTATGGCTTTGGCACGCTCTTTAACATCGGTAAACAGGATCTGGATAAAGGCGATGGTTTGCAGTACCATAAACGAGGCACTCAGTCCCTGAAAAAAGCGGGTGATGTTAAGTTGTAATGGCGTTGTTGATAGCCCGCACAGGCAGGAAGCTACAGTGAAAGCCAGCATCCCCCAAAAAAATACTTTTTTACGCCCGAAGTGGTCGCCGGCCCTGCCGCCGGTAATCAGGAAGGCAGCATACCCCAGCAGATAACCGGCAATAACCAATTGTATTTCGGCATCTGTAGCGTGCACGCCTTTTTTAATGGATGGCGCTGCTACGTTAATTATAAAAACATCTATTACTGATAGAAGCGGCGCCGAGAGAACGATAGCCAGTTCTAACCATTTATTATGTTGCTTTGTCATGATCAGATAAATTGTTGAATGATTTGTTTTGCGTTTTGAAGGTCGGTAGCCTGCTTAAATACAGATCCGGCGGCAACACCGCCCTCTATAAGCAGGTAAATGAGCTCGGCGAGTTCGGCATCGCTCAGTATATGTTTGTGATTGGTTTGGTTTACCAACTGTTTTAAAATATCCTTAAATTGTTGCTTAGCCTGTTGTATTTCGGCCTGTATGCGCGGGTCAGTGCTGCCGGCTTCGTTGTTGGCTTTAATAAATGGGCAGCCGCCAAAGTCGCGGTATTTCTGCCTTTCGGCGTGATGATCAAAAATAGCCAGTATTTTTTCTTTGGGATCGGCAATCTGGTTGATGCAGGTTTCTATCCGGCTAAGCCATTGCTGATGATAGCGCTGCATGTAGCCCAGCATCAGGTCGGCTTTTGATTCGAAGTGTTTGTATAACGAGGCTTTGGCGATATCGGCCTCTTCAATTACCTGGTTTATACCGGTGGCATTATAGCCCTGCCCGTAAAACAGGCGTTCGGCGGTATCTAATATCTTGTCGGTTACAATCTGGCCTCTTTGCTTTGTCATGAAGCAAAGGTATATTGTTAAATAGACAAATTTGTCTATTTAATGTCGTTTTGTGACCAATAGAAAAATAACGGTTATTAAACAGCGCTCCTTGCCATTCCCGGCGAAGAAGAAGTATGTTTCTTGAAAAAATTTGTAAAATAGGCAGGCTCCTCAAAGCCTAAACCCGATGCTATCTGGGCAATACTCCAGTCAGTATGTTTCAGCAAAGCCTGAGCTTCCTTCAAAATCCGCCCTGAAATATGCTGACTGGTGGTTAAGCCCGTCATCTCTTTTACAGATCGGTTAAGGTGGTTGGTATGTACGGCCAGGCTACCTGCAAAATCATTTGCTGTTTTTAGTTTGAGATGCTGCCCCGGCGAATCTATCGGGAACTGCCGCTCCAATAGTTCTAAAAACTGGCTTGTGAGCCTCGCTGCGGCGCCTGCAAGGTTTTCGGATGAGGCAGGGGCTATTTTCAAAGCCTCGTGCATCAGTATCTTGAGGTAGCTGCGTAGCAGGTCGTATTTACCCGGATAATCTGAATCCATTTCCTGCATCATTTTTTTAAGCACGGCCGATAAAAAGCTTACCTCGCTATCATTTAAAAAAACAATGTGGCTACCACCGGCTTTAAACAGCGGGAAATCCTGGATGGGGCTTTTTTGCTCGTACGAATCGATAAAACCTTGCGTAAATATGCAAAACCAACCGGTTTGTGGTCCTGGCCCGCACTCCCATGAGGCGGGTACCGAGGGGCTTGAAAACACCAGCGCCGGCTGATTAACTTCTATCTCCTTATCGATATAATGCATTTTACCCTGACCGATAACCAACGTTATTTTATAAAAATCGCGACGACTAAAGGGAGTGCGCCGTTGGCAGGGCCGGCGCAAAAACACGTTAAAGTGTCCCTGCCCGGTATTGTTTTCTGAAAACACTTTCTGGTTATCAACCGGGTGGCGCTGATAAAATTGCTCAAGGGTTTCTATTGCTTGCATTACGCTAAGATAAAACTTATTTGAATATTATAACCGAATATGACTTTTTGATGATTGAAAAAGAGTGTTGTGTTTGATTGTTATAATTTTCTGTTTGAAAACTATAAGCCCCTCCAACAAAAGCGCATCTACTTTTGTGGCATGGAAACCGGCTTTAGGAAATGGATTATTGTGGTAACCATTATTACCTCAACCATTATTGAATTAATAGATACCACCATCGTAAACGTATCAATCAATACGATGAGTGGCAATTTGGGCGCATCGCTTGAGGATACCGCGTGGGTTATCACTTCGTACGCCATAGCAAACGTGATCATTATCCCCATGACGAGCTTTCTGGCCGAGAAGATTGGCCGGAAGCAATACTACATCGGCTCGATCCTGTTATTTACGCTCGCCTCCGCGCTTTGTGGTTTTTCGCATAATTTGTGGGAGTTGGTGGCTTTTCGTTTTTTCCAGGGAATAGGTGGCGGAGCCTTATTATCTACCTCTCAATCTATTTTGTTTGAAACTTTTCCTGTAAAGGAGCGGCCTACCGCCAGCGGTATATTTAGTTTGGGTATTATCATTGGCCCGTCGATAGGCCCGGTAATGGGCGGTTATATTGTGGATAACCTTTCCTGGCAGTGGATTTTTTATGTTAATATCCCTATCGGGCTTATGGCAGCCTTGTTATCCTATATCTACCTACGCCCCAGCAAACCATCAACCGATGGGCGAAGTATCGATTGGTTCGGCATATTTTTACTGGCGGTAGGCGTTGGCTCGTTACAGGTAGTACTTGAACGCGGCGAAACTGATGATTGGTTTGCAGCTACATACATCATCGTTTTAACCATGCTATCTATCGCATCACTGGCCATCCTTATTTGGTGGGAACTGCGGATAGAGCACCCGGTGATTAACCTGCGCGTATTGAAAAGTACAACGTTATCCATCTCGGCTATAATGACGTTTGTGTTGGGATTCGGTTTATTTAGCGCGGTGTTTGTGTTCCCGTTGTATGCGCAGCGTATTATTGGCTACTCGGCATTTCAAACCGGCACCATGTTGCTGCCGGGTACGCTGATGGCGGCTATGATCTCGCCGTTTTTGGGTAAAATGCTGCAGAGCGGACTGAGGCCGCAATACCTCATCATTATGGGGTTTGGTTTGTCGGCTATTTTCGGCTTCATGATGTCGGGATCGAACCTTGAAACGGGTAATGCCTACTTCTTTATCCCGCTTATTTGTCGTGGTTTGGGGGCAGCACTGTTAATAGTTCCACTTACAGCCCTTGCCGTTTCAGAGTTAAAACCGCAGGATATCCCGCAAGGCGCGGCTTTAAACAATATGATGCGGCAAATGGGCGGTTCGTTTGGTATAGCGTTAATCAATACTTATATCGCGCACAGGGCGGCTAATAACCGGATGTCGTTAATAGCACATGTTACCGCCTCCGATCCGTTTACTATTGCCCGTCGCCAATCGTTTGTTAATAATTTGATAGCTCATGGTACCAATTATTTAAGGGCTTTACAGCAATCGTTAGGGGCCTTGGAAAATACTGTTTCGAGGCAAACTTTTTTATTGAGTTATATGGATGCCTTCCTGTTGCTGGCTATCATGAATGCTTGTTGTATCCCGTTGGTGATCATGACCATTAAAAGGAGGAAGGAAGCTAAGGTAGCAGGAGGTAAGGTAGAGGTGCCTGACGCGCATTAATGGATTTGAAAGATTTGCCGAGCTAAATATCACGATCATGCCTAAACTTTTTCAAAATATAGGGCCGGTAAAATGATCTTTATTTCCTGAGCTATCCGCTCGCTTTGCCAGTAAACAATGAAGTTTACCTTAGCGCTTTTTAAGGTGTATCCTTTGTTTTTTAATTCTTCAATCTGCTTCAAAAAGCCATTAGAGAATTTTAAAACAGATTGTCTTGCTGTAGTTAAGCATTCATCGCCGCTTACAATCAGTTTATCACCACTTAAAAGTTGTGAAATAAAAGATTGGCGGCTATCAAAATAATCAAGCCAGATATCCCGGTGAGTTAGTAATATAGTTAGCTGGTTAGGCTCTGGATGAACATCGTTATTTTCAGCCCTTTCCAGGTTAGTGGCACTAAAGCCATCAAACAGGTTTGAGTTTACATGGATAGTAAGGTTTTTCTTAGCCCGTGTCATCCCCACATACAGCTGGCGCTTTTTCTCATCTGTTGATACGTTGAAATCTTCAAGCATCATAAACACATTGTCAAACTCTTTTCCTTTAGCTTTATGTATGGTTGATACGAATATGGTTTCGCCGTTTTGATCAAAAAAATCTTCCAGTTTCGACTCGCGGATAAAGGATACGAGGTCTGATTTATATTTTAGTTTAGGGTTAATTACTTCAAAATCCCTTAGCATTTTATTGCAAAGCTCCAGCCTCGCGCTCCGTTGAAAATTCTTTACCAGGTCAGTTTTGGCGTTTTTCCAAATCTCATCGTCAATGGTGTAAACATCGTCGGTAAGATATAAACGGCTTATAAAATACCTTACTTCCAGCAAATCATATAAATTAAAGCCATCGTTACTTTGAATCAGCTTTGCCTTGAAGCCTTTTTTTATAAGCAGGCCGGTAATTTTTAAAGCTTCATCATTGGTAGTCACCAATACACAGGTAGTGCCGGTAAGGCCGGTATTCACAATATCTTCCACCAGCGGAACAATGAGGTTTTTATGCTGATATTGAACTAATTTTATTTTTCCGTCGTCGGTTTGTTTAGCTGCAATTGGCGTTTGCTTTAGCCGGTGCCTTAACGTTTGTACAAACTGGTTACTAAAACTCACCAGGTTGCTTTTACTCCTGTAATTTTCAATCAGCTCGTGCCGGGCGGCCCTGTTTACGGTAATAAATTCCTCTAAATATTTGGAGCTGGCACCTCTAAACTCATAAATGTTCTGATCATCGTCGCCAACGGCTATCACCCTCATTTCATCGTTTTGTTCCATCAGGGCGCGTACAAGGTCAAACTCATCGCTATCCATATCCTGCGCTTCGTCAATCACTAAAACGGTTTTGGTGATGCGGTTTACTTCAACCTCACTATTCCTGATTTTTTTGATGGCTTGCTTAAGTATCTGGTCCGATTTTTCCAGACTGCCAATTTTGCCCAGCAAATCAAAGCAATAGGAGTGGAAGGTTTTTATTTCGATACGCAGCGCAGCGTTGCCAATCAGTTTAATCAGCCTTTTTTTAAACTCTGTAGCCGCCTCCCGCGAAAACGTGAGCATTAGCAATTGCTCGTGCTTTACATCTTCCATAAAAAACAACGAAGCCAGTTTATGTACCAGCACCCTTGTTTTTCCGCTGCCTGGGCCTGCCGCTACCGCTACATGTTTGGCGTCCTTATCTTTAATAATGGCTAATTGGGTGTGCGAAAGTTCACCAAAAAGCTGCTGGAATTTGGTGGCGGTAATGGTGAGGTTAATCTCATCGCGGCGGTTGCCTTTAAAATATTTGTTAAGGAATGACGAGTAATTGAGCTGGAAATAATCTTCAACAAATTGCAGCGCCTCTTTATAATCAGCGATCATCTTTTTGGCATACTCGCCCACAATATGTATCTGCTGAACCTTATTGGCGTAAAACTGCTCCAGTTTTTGATAATCTTCCACTTTGTAACGGATCTTGTTATCCTGCTCCAGGCGTTCAATGGTTAAGCGGTTATAAACCACCATAAAGCCACCCTCAATTTTTATGGCCTCAATTCGGGATAGGTAAAACAGCGTGTCTTCAATATCATCTATTGTTACGTCTACTTTAAATAACGTCTGGCTGTTTTCATAAGCAGTTTTTAGTTCGTGTACCGAAAATTCGATAAGGGTTTCTTCGCTATTTTCTTTACCTTTTTCGGGATCAGAGATGTTGCGTTGATACAAAAAGGCTACAATAAACCGGGCAAGTTCATGCCGCTTGTTCATTTTGTCTTGCAGCTCGGCTTCGGGGTAATTTGCCATCACCACAAAATGACTTTTCGAAAAGTCGGAACTTTGGCGTTTGATCCATTTTTTTATCGACCAAAAATTGATGATGGTTTTAATTTTATTGGGATTTACATCATCAAAGCCCGCGTTTGCGGCAGCCTCATTTAATTCTTTAACCTGAATCGTTTTTTCCTCCTGTTCAAAATAGGGGAGTAAAAATTTTTCAATTCTGGCGAACGTTTCAACGATGGCGAGCGAGCGATTTTTATTTTCGGTACGTTTAATAAACGCAGTTAGGTCTTTGGTATCTGCCAGGATTTTTTCTTCCCGCAGCAGGTTTATAATGGCAATTACATCCCCGTTCATCAACCCTAAATGGTCGCCGATGTAATCAACTCTCGATTCGGCTGTTTCTTCGTTACCCTGCTTTTTGCTTTTGCTCGAGAAAAGCTTTTTAATGATCCTCACCGCCTTCTGTTTTTGCTTGTCGTCAAACCTGGTCGACAGATTTATTTTATCGATGGCTTCCTGGGCGGTTTTCGCGAGGATACTATTGGCAAATACGCGTGGCATATTTTGCCCGCGTTTTAGGTAACCGGCATCTTCGAGTGCGGATATGGCGGTTTTTACCCGTGTTTCAATTTCGGCAACGTTGTCGTCCCAACCAGCCTTCCGGGCAATTTCTAAAGCTGAATTTGAAACGGTTGATCTAAACTTTGTAATATCCTTTACGGCTTTCCAAACCTGCTGAATCTCTTTAATAGAAAGTTTGGTTTGATTATGCATTATAAAATGCTTACTCAAATCTTCCTCATTAAACAGCGCGTAACAATCGGCCTCTATGTTTTCATCCCGCCCCGCGCGACCGGCCTCCTGAACATAATTCTCCAACGAATCGGAAAGTTCGTAATGGATCACCAAACCCACATCCTTCTTATCTACTCCCATCCCAAAGGCCGATGTGGCCACCATAATCTGCACTTCGCCGGCAATGAAAGCGTTTTGATTGGCGGTTTTCAGCTTCGCATCCATTTTGCCGTGAAAGGCGCGGGCGTTGAAACCATCGGTGGCTAACTTATCGGCAATGTTTTCGGCGTTGCGGGTTCTGGAAACGTATACAATGGTAGGGCAATTTTTTTGTTCGATAAGATCACGAACGGTCTGGTATTTTTCGTCGTTACCTTCCTTGCTAAAAACCTGGTACTGCAGGTTGGTTCGTGAGGCTTTGGAGGTGAATAGGTCCAGCTCCAGCGAAAGTTTGTTCCTGAAATACTCCCTGATATCTTCAATAACCTTTTGTTTGGCCGTAGCCGTGAAGCAGGATACCGGGATAGTATAATCAAGGCTCTTTTTGTGCTGTAAAGCCTTTATAAAATCACCGATATACAAATAATCAACCCTGAAATCCTGTCCCCATGAGGAAAAGCAGTGTGCTTCGTCGATCACAAAACGGGCAATCTTGCGGCCTAAAAGCAGGCGTTCGATAGTTTTAGACCGTAATGATTCGGGCGAGATATACAACAGTGCCGCCGATCCGTTCTCAACCCGTTCAAATGATTTTGCTTTTTCAATTGGGTCAAGCAGGCCGTTGATGGTAACTGCATCGGTAATGCCTATCTTCTCCAGGTTATCAACCTGATCTTTCATCAATGATTGCAGCGGCGAGATCACTACCGTAAGGCTCTTGCTGTTTTCGCCGGCCATCAGTGCCGGTACCTGGAAGGTAATGGATTTGCCACCACCGGTAGGGAACACTGCCAGTAACGATTTATTGTTGATGGCCGCTTTAACCGCTTTTTCCTGCAAGGGTTCATCCCCGTATTTTCTGAACTCATCAAAGCCGAAAAATCTTTTCAACCCGCGATGGGCATCCATCGCTTGCAGGCAATACGGGCAGCCCGTGATGCAGGGATTATTGCGGAGGCTGTAGATGATCCACTCAACTTTTGGGTAATTCATTAACACCCAGGGAGGGGTAATGGAATACCTGTGGTTTGCATTGATGAGTGCCAGGGAATAAGCCAGTTCGATAGGGTGATTTGAAATTGCTTTCATTAAGCCCGCTTCCGAGCAAATCTGATCTTTGAATTTTTGCCGGATAAGGTCTCTCACACCTGTGTCCGGGCATAAATATCCTATAAACCTGAAAAACGCGCCGAACTCCCGTGTTTGGTTTAATAACAGGTAATAGATCTGTTTCAACGTTCCATCAGTTTGCTTGAATGCCGTAACCTCATCAAAAAACAGCTCTTTGGCTTTTTTCGAATCATTAAGCGGATTGTTGAGATCGTCGGATTGTAACTTATCATCCTTTAATAAGGCATGATAAGGGTTGGCTGGAAACAACAGGGGAGAGAGAAATAAAGTATCGATAATATTTAATCCATTTATCCCTACATCGGCGATTATCCGCCCTATGTATTTTATATCGTGGTTTAAAATATTATGGCCACAAATAAATTGAACCCCGCTAATAAACCGGCCAAACTCAATTTCGGATGGATTGTGAAAAGCGCTTTCATTGTCCTTGATAGCCCCAATATCCATTATACGATCGTTTTTAGGGTTTATCTCAGTATCAACAAAAGCAATCGAATTCATTTGAGTTAAAATCTTCCGCGGTTTTCAACAAGCTTAATTATGCTAACTAAACCTGATGGTTGTTAAATATATGTAAATAAGCTGCTATAAATAACAAATATAATCTCATCAAAAAATACAGAATGATTGGTTTTTGGGTTGGTAATTTTTTTGAATAAATTATATCTAATAAAATAAATTAGTCCTGTCTAATTTTTTATTTATGTTTGTTTGAATTTAAACACAGCCGTCGCATAAAATTTATCATACTATATAAATGAAAACAACCCGTACGCTTTTACTGCTAATAATTACCACTATACACTTTGCCGCCTACGCCCAAAACGGCTCGTTAAAGGGCCGCTTAACGGGAGGCAGCGAACCGCTTGCATACGCCACCGTAGTGCTTACCGGTACCCAAACCGGTACCACCAGCAATGATAAAGGCCATTACGAACTGAAGAACATCAAACCCGGCAGCTACGAAGTGTCATTTTCCGCAATAGGTTATCTTACCGAAAAGTATAAGGTCACCATACAAAGCGGGCAAGTAACAACTCTGAGCGGCAATTTAAAAGAAAACAATTCCAAACTAAACGAAGTGGTGGTAACCGGCGTGTCTCGTGCTACCGAACTTCGCCAAAACCCCGTGCCTATTGCTGTAATGACCAAAAGGGAAATGAACGAAAACGTGAATAATAACATTATAGATGCTATTGTTAAAGGCGTACCAGGCGTTAGCGCGGTTACTACCGGCCCCAATATTTCCAAACCATTTATCCGCGGCCTGGGCTATAACAGGGTGCTTACTTTGTACGATGGCATAAGGCAGGAAGGCCAGCAATGGGGCGATGAACATGGCATCGAGATCGATCAATATGGCATAGGCAGGGCTGAAGTAATTAAAGGCCCGGCAAGTTTAATTTACGGTTCGGATGCGCTGGCGGGTGTGATCAATATGATCCCGGCTATGCCCGAGAACGGCGATGGGGTTTTAAAAGGCGATTACCTGGCCGATTATCATACCAACAATGGCATGATCGGTACATCGCTTGGCCTGGCGTATAAAAAAACTGATTGGAAATATACTTTCCGTGCCACGGCTAAGACTGCTCATGATTATCAGAACAAGGTTGATGGGTTTGTTTATAATACCGGTTTCCGGGAGTATAACCTGAGTGGCAATGTACGAACTGATAAAAAGTGGGGCTTCTGGCAGCTATCCGGTACATTATATGATAACAAACAGGAAATACCCGACGGTAGCCGCGATTCGCTTTCCCGGCGTTTTACCAAACAGGTTGCCGAGGGGGCAGCGGATGATATTAAGAACAGGCCGTTGGTTAGCGATAATGAGCTCAGGTCATATGCTATAGCGCCACTGCACCAACGCATTCAGCATTACAGGTTGTATAGTTTTGGTGAGTTAAAAATGGGGCAGAGCAGCCTTGATGTGGCTTTGGGTTTGCAACAAAGTATTCGCGGGGAATATAATCATCCCACAATGGTTAATCAGCCGGGTTTATATGTGGTGTTGAATACGCTTAATTATGATGTAAAATATAACCTGCCCGCCTTTGCCGGTATTGAAAGTACCATCGGTGTAAACGGCATGTATCAAACTAACCGGAGTAAAGCTGCTACTGATTTCCCAATACCTGATTATAATTTGTTTGATGCGGGAACTTTCTTTTTCGCCAAAAAAACTTTTGGAAAGCTTGATCTGTCGGGTGGCATCAGGTATGATAACCGTAATATCCGGTGGAATGATTTTTATGTGGGGCCAAATCCTGATAATGGTTTTACCAAACATGTTGCGCTACCCGATACGGCGGGGGCTAATTTGCAGTTCCCTGCTTTCAGACATACCTACCATGGCGTTTCGGGCAGTTTGGGGTTAACCTATAACGTAAGTGAACGGTTATTACTGAAAGCCAATATTGCCCGTGGCTACCGTGCGCCAAATATTACCGAGATTGGCTCGAACGGCTTGGATCCCGGAGCGCACATTGTATACTTAGGCGACCGTACTTTTAAACCCGAATTTAGCTTACAACAGGATATCGGAATTATATCTTACCTGAAAGATGCCGACCTTATTGCCGAGTTTTTTAATAATAATATTGATAATTATATCTTTCAGGCTAAATTGAACGATGCTAATGGCAACCCGGTGGTTATTGTTCCCGGCAATAGCACCTACAAATATCAGCAATCGAAAGCCAGGTTGTATGGGGCTGAGGTAACGGTAAATCTGCATCCACAAAAGTTAAAATGGCTGGCATTTAATAATAGTTTGGCCTATGTAACGGGTATTAATAAAGATCAAAAACTCATCGCTCAATCAAACGGGGCGGCTAAGTATCTGCCATTTATACCGCCGGTGCATGTGCGCTCGGAATTGAAGTTTAATTTGCAGCAAAACGGAAAAACTTTCTCAAAAACATATTTTAAGCTTGAGGCTGATATTTATGCTGCGCAAAATCGTTTTTACGCGTTGGATAATACCGAAACAGCTACACCGGGATATACATTGATCAATGTTGGTGCGGGAACCAAAATCAAAACAAAATCGGAACGAACGTTTTGCGAGTTGTTTTTGCAGGTTGATAATTTGTTTGATAAAGCCTATCAATCAAATTTAAACCGGTTAAAGTATTTTGAATATTACACAGCGTCGCCAAATGGCCGTTCCGGGATTTGTAATATTGGACGGAACGTGAGTTTGAAAGTGATGTTTCCGTTTTGATGCTTTACAATGCTTGAAATCAATCTAATACCACCACGTCATTGCGAGGTACGAAGCAATCCCAAACTATACAAGGCGGACATGCATAGCCGCTCTGCAAATCGGGGATTGCTTCGTGCCTCGCACTGACGCCTTTTTATTCTTTTCTATCAATACAAATTTTGCGTCGAATCCCGCACCACCAACTCCGAATCCAAAACCAAAGTCTGGTTTAGCTCAACCTCTTTCCTGTTCAATATCTTAAACAAAATCCCGGCCGCTGTCCGGCCCATTTCAAATGCAGGTTGAGCTATTGTTGTAAGCGATGGGTTTAAAATCCCGGCTGTTTTCAGGTTCGAAAAGCTAATGATCTTTACATCCGTTGGGATTTTCAAGCTTAATTCCCGACACGCGTAATAGCAGGGGAGAGATAGCTCTTCTATCGAGGCGATGAGCCCGTCCGGCTTCTGAGTTTGCAGCAGATTTTTGATCAACTCAACATTTTCCTGCTCGCTCCGGGTATCTATCATTAGCCGCTCATCAAATAAAATCTCACTATCCTTTAAAGCATTAACATAGCCAGCTATGCGGTTTTTTCCGGCAGGAGTATGGTCAATAGCTTTTAAATACGCTATCTTTTTGCAGCCATTTTCAATGAGATGTTTGGTGGCGGTATAACTGCTCTGGTAATCGTTGGTGGTTATTTTGATGGCCTCGATATCCTCACAAACCCTGTCGAAAAATATCAAAGGCAAAACGGGCAATACATCCTTATAATTCCGGCTTTCGCTTGTACCGCTGGCTATCGATATTAAAATCCCATCTACACGTCCGCTTAGCAGGCTTCGGATAAAGGCGTTTTCAGCTTCAACGTTCTCGTGGGTCTGGTATATCAGTACGTGATAATTATGCGCACGGGCAATCTCTTCAATACCGTTTATAGCCTGCGAAAAAAAGCTGTTTGCAATCTCAGGCACAATAACCGCTATGGTTTTGCTTTTATGGCTGCGCAGGTTACTGGCCGATGGGTTGGCTACGTAATTCATCTTCCGCGCCATTTCCATTACCCTTGCCTTGGTTGCCGCGCCAATTTCATGGCTGTCCCTTAACGCGCGCGATACGGTAG
The DNA here is from genome assembly GCF_003576455.2 of Mucilaginibacter celer. Classification (NCBI taxonomy): domain Bacteria; kingdom Pseudomonadati; phylum Bacteroidota; class Sphingobacteriia; order Sphingobacteriales; family Sphingobacteriaceae; genus Mucilaginibacter; species Mucilaginibacter celer. Next base: position 3,294,884 of record NZ_CP032869.1, on the reverse strand, counting down.
CGGCAGAGAGGTTAAGTTCGGCGGCGAGCTTTTTGATGTTTACTTTATCCACAAAGGCTGATTGTAGCGGGGTTTTAAACCGCTAATGTAACAGATTTACGTAAACGTTTACGTAAATAAATCCGGACGGATCAATAAATCGGGTATGTTTTTTTAGGAATTTAGTAGTGTGATAGGTCGCTATAACCTTGGATAACGGCTTATTACAAGCCAACCAACCAGTTATAAAAACCAAAAACAACCGACATGGACAAGTTAACCGAAAAGGAAATTTCTCCTTTGGCCAGTATCGAAGAGTGGGAAGATGATGTGTTAGAACGTTACCCGGAGCCGGGCCCTGCCAAAGCGAAGGATGAGTTCAGAGTATACAGCGAGGCCGAAGATAACCCGGTACGCGAGTTTTACAGGTTAAATCACAAGTATCAAACTTATGATAACGTTTTGGCCAAAAAGGCCAATTTTTTAAAGTTTGATAAAATGGAAATGCCATGGTGGAAAGCCATGGAGTATCTGAATACATTGGTTGATGATTCGGATCCGGATATTTCACTCGATCAGTTACAGCATTTACTGCAAACTGCCGAGTCGATCCGCGCCGATGGTCACCCGGACTGGTTTGTATTAACCGGTTTTATCCACGACCTGGGTAAAGTACTTTGCCTTTTTGGCGAGCCCCAATGGAACGTGGTAGGGGATACCTTCCCGGTAGGCTGCAAATTTTCGGATAAGATAGTTTATCCTGAGTTTTTTGCCGATAACCCGGATAGCTATGATGAGCGTTTCAATACCAAATATGGTGTTTATACGCATCAATGCGGTTTGGATAATGTACAAATGTCGTGGGGACACGATGAGTATTTGTACCAGATCACTAAAGATCACCTACCGGAAGAGGCGCTGTACATGATCCGTTATCACTCGTTTTATTCGCAGCACCGCGAGAAAGCGTACGATCATTTACTAACCGCGCACGACCAGGAGATGTTTAAATGGGTTGATAAGTTTAACCCTTACGATCTGTATTCAAAAAGCCCGAAACCACCGGTGGTATCGGAATTAAAACCATACTATGAAGATCTGATAGCCAAATATTTACCGGCTACAGTGAAATTATAAAAGAGTAACAATTCACTTTGGTTAAGTTGAACTGTAAGGTCGGGTGTATGTAACCACCCGGCCTTTTCTATTTTATCATCAAGAAGATTTTTTATTGTAGACACACATAATTGCGTCTTCCGCGTGCAATTTACGGTGGAAATGATTTGCAAGGCCGCTTGTCCTGCGGGAGACGCAATTATGCGTCTCTGCATCGAATTCTGGTCGAAGTTTAGCGCAGCGTAACTTCGTCCTAAACTGTCGGAAGCATTCTGCTTCCGCAGCCAAACTTTAAAGCTATCGGATTCTGAAAATATTAAATGAAACGTTATAAAGTTAAGCTGAAAGCTTAACACAGTTTAGGACGAAGTTACGCTGCGCTAAACTTCGACCAGAAGAGAGGGATGCGCCTTTTGGTTACTTTACCTGCGGCCCATAAAACTTCAATCCCAACACACCCGTCATAATCAACAACATAAAAAAGATCTCCATATACGATAGCCGTTCCCCCAAAAAAGTCATTTCAACAATCTTAATCAGGATGAGCGTTACAGCCGTCCAGACGGCATAAGCCACAGCAGTGGGCACCGATTTAATGGATAAGGAAAAGAAGTAAATATTACCGATACCAAAAAGTATATAACCCAAAAACGGCAACCAAACCGGCAACCCATATTGCAAGCTCAAAACCGAATTCCAGCGCAGAGCTTTCAAATCGCTGAATTTCATGAATTTTAAGCAGAAGGTCCAGGCCGCTTCAAACGCGGCAGCTATTAAAAGGTATAACCAGGCCAATGTGTAAGTTTTATTGTAAAATGTTTTCTTCCTGAGGCGCTAAGATAACCGGTTCAGGCAATTTATTCGCTGCCTTTGTTGTATCTGTTTGTTGTACAGATGCTTTTAACTTAGCCGGCAGCGCTTTGTTTAAGAGGCCCATTAACTGTGGCCGTAAATTATAATACCAGCTAAACCAGCGGTATTTAAGCAGCTTTTGCTCGTCAAAGCGTTTTACACTAAAGGCATGCTGCAAAAAGTAATCGCGCGGATAATCATAATGTAATCCCCAGTTTTCGGGTTTGTCTCCCGGCGCGTGGCCCGGATCATAAACTGATTTAAACAGGTAATCCCAAAATGAAAACTTGGTAGCAAAGTTGGCGTGAAACACCTCGATGTAGTTGGCATGGTGCCATAAATGCAGCTCGGGCGAGTTGATGATGTATTTCAGCTTGCCCATGTTTACCTTGATATTGCCATGGATAAACATGCCGAACATGGCATCCAACATGGCTTTTATCGGTATAACCATCGGGTCGGCACCTAACAGAATGATAGGTGCAAACTCGATGGTTTGATTGATAATAATTTCTACAACATGCGACCGTGATCCGGCCAGGAAATCAACTTCCTTACCCGAATGGTGCGCTTCGTGAAACCTCCAGAAAAGCTTATTGGAATGCTGAAAGCGGTGAAACAAGTAGATATACAGATCGTGTGTAAACAAAAAGAACAACACCTGCACAGCCACCGGCCAGTTACTCACAAAATGAAAATGCGACAAGTCCCAATGCCTTTGCATAGGCGCGATGATATAATCGAAAATCAGAATTTTGAGAAAGTAACTTTGTATCAGCGTGTACCATACCAGGTCGATCCAAAACCCTTCCCTGAAAAATTTCAAACCTTTTCTGTAAGGTGAGATCCGCTCCCAGGCAATGATGAATGCTATCCAGCAAAAAAGGATAGTGGATGTGATGGTAAGTACTTGTTCCTGTGGCATTATTATTTTACGGTTGGTTTTTCTTTGTATTCGTCGCTGATGTTAACGCGCAGGCGTTTCATCGGTGCCAGTTCTGATTCGTAAACGCGTTTTTCGCCATCGCCTGCGGCTGTTTCCACATCGCGGATATCACGAACCAAACGTTGGAAGCCTCCTGGTTCAACAGATGCCGCATGATCTGAACCCCACATGGCTCTATCTAAAGTAAAGTGACGTTCAACAAATGTTGCCCCCATAGCTACTGCACCTACGGTAGTAGCCAGGCCGGTTTCGTGGCCTGAGTAACCGATTGGGATGCCCGGATATTTGTTCTCCAAAGTCCGGATCATTTTAAGGTTCAATTCCTGTGGAGGGCATGGGTAGGCCGAGGTTGAATGAGCGATGAACAGCGGATAGTTTTCATCAAATTTGTTGATGTAATCCATCGTGGTTTCGATCTCTTTCATAGTCGACATACCGGTCGAAAGCATCAGCGGTTTGCCGGTTTCCAGTATGCGTTGGATCAGATCAAAATCGGTTAATGAAGCTGATGCCAGTTTGTATAAAATGGTATCAAACTGCTCCATAAAATCAACCGAAGGCGCATCCCATGCAGATACGAACCAGTCGATACCTACTTTTTTGCAGTATTGATCGATGGTGGCGTATTCGGCAATGCCAAATTCGGTTTTGCGTTTGTAGTCGATGTAGCTAATACGGCCCCATGGGGTATCGCGCATAATTTCCCATTGGTCGCGCGGAACGCAAATTTCCGGTGTACGTTTCTGGAATTTTACGGCATCTGCTTTGGCTGCTACGGCTTCGTCAATCAGTTTTTTGCAGATCTCTAACGATCCGTTGTGGTTGATGCCGATTTCGGCAATAATATAGCTTGGCTGGCCTTTACCAATTACGCGACCATTTTGCAGGGTAATGGTACCATTGCGGTTGCCGGTTAAAAACTTATCGTTTTTAGCTTCGATGATGAACTCTGCAAACTCGCGGAAACAGCCATCGCCGCCGTTTAAGGTGCTCACAAAATCAACCTGCGCCTTAACCTGTGGCAGGCCATCGGCGGGCGAGGCGCTAAGGCCTGCAAGTTTCATGATCTCGATATCGTTGGTATCATCGCCAATAAAAGCAACTTCGTTAGGCGATAGGTTTAAACGGCTGCAGATCTCTTTAAAAGCTGCCACTTTATCCCTGATGCCTAAATGTAATTCAGTGATATTTAATTTTTCGGCCCTTTTAGCCAGCGATGGTGAGTTTTCGCCGCTCACAATCCCTATTTCTACGTTAGCCAGTTTGCGTAGGCGTTCAACACCCATACCATCGCGCATGCTGAATTTTTTCAGCAATTCGCCTTCGGCGTTGTAGTATACGCCTGCATCTGTTAGTACCCCGTCGTTGTCGGTTAGCAATAGTTTAATGCCTGCCGCTTTTTGTTTTAAAATCTCGTTCATAATAGGTTTAAATTAAATTGCTGTCCATCCCCCGTCTACAACCAGGTTAGCGCCGGTCATGTATGCCGATGCTTCGCTGGCCAGAAATATGAGTGCGCCCTGATAGTCGCTCGCTTTGGCCATGCGGCCCAATAGTGTTTTTGCTGAATAGTTGTTAATAAAATCCCCGGTTTGCCCGGCCTCTACGCCACCTGGCGAAAGGGTGTTAACTCTAACACCTGTATGCCCCCAATAGGCTGCCAGAAAGCGCGTAAAGTTGATGATAGCCCCCTTGGTCACCGGGTAAGCTGCCGACTTATAAAAGGTTTGTTTTCCCTGTGCATCGCGATAGATCGTTTGATCAGGCCCAACAATACCGTAAGTTGAGGCAATGTTGATGATGCTGCCGCTGCGCTGTAATGACATCTGGGTGCCAAACACCTGCGAGCATAAAAACACGCCGGTAATGTTCACGTTAAGCGATAGCTGAAAAGCCTCTAACGGATAGTTTTCAAAAGCCGAAAGCTCTTTGGCCATGGCCGGATTTTCAAACTTATCGTTAATGGCGGCGTTGTTCACCAATATATCCACCGAATCGTATTTGTTTAATACGGCATTAAGCGCGTCAATTAATGATTCTTTGCTGGTTACATCAACCTCAATGCCCAAATGATTATCGCCTAATTGTGCAGCGAATAGGGCGGTTTGCTCAGCTCCTAAATCAGCTACTACCACGTTGGCTCCTGCCGCTGCAAGGGCCTCGCAGTGTTTTTGGCCGATAAGGCCTAAAGCACCCGTAACTACAGCTGTTTTTCCTTTTAATGAAAAAAGCTCCATGGCTTAGGCGGTAGTTTTAGGTTTGATATTGTAATTGCTCACCTTGCGGAAAACAGCCTCAAGCACTTCGCCTTTAAGGTATTGTTTGATGTTGCCGCTTTCAATAGCTTCTTTTACCAGTGGCAATACATCGCGGTAAGCAGCAAGAATATAGTCGATATCCTCGGTGGTGTGGCTGTAGCTCATGTTGTGGAAACCGGCCCAAAGAACACCGCGTTTAATCATTTCCTGTTGCATCAGGGTTTTTACTTCTAATCCATTGCCTGCATCGGGTGTAAAAGTTACCATGCTGCGGCAGTTAAAGCCTACGGCGCGGGTGTATTTATCCATGCCTAACTCAATAGCGAGGCTGTTGTAACCATCTTTCAATAAAGCGCCGTGCTCATCAAGGTATTGCGGCACATTTTTATCGCGAAGCTCGTTGATAGTAGCAATACAAGCAGCTAAGGATAAAGCCTCGCCGCCGAAAGTGGTGTAGCTAAACACTTCCGAATTGAAAAGCTCCATTACATCGGCACGGCCGGTTAATAAAGCTATCGGCATACCGTTGGCGCATGCTTTTGAAAACACCGCCAGATCGGCTTTAACGTTAAAATATTCCTGCACACCGCCAACAGCTATGCGGAAACCTGTCCACATCTCATCAAAAATTAACAGGGTGCCGTTGGCTTTGCAAGCCTCAGCCAGTTCCTGTAAATAACCTGGTTTCGGTGCCTCGAAAATGAATGGCTCAAGGATCAAAGCAGCAACAGTTTCATCCAAAGCGGCTTTTACCGATTCGATATCGTTATATTCAAAAGTATAGGTCAAATCCTGGATAGCTTCTGGAACGCCAGAGTTACGGCTGGTGATGCCGATATACCAATCGTGCCAGCCGTGGTAGCCGCAGCAAAATACTTTATCGCGCCCGGTAAATGCCCGTGCTACGCGGATAGCCGCCGAACAAACATCGGCACCTGTTTTTGAAATTTTTACAGCTTCGGCATTTGGCACAACCTGCTGAACAAGTTCAGAAAGTTCAACTTCCAGGGGGTGCATTAATGAAAAAGTAATACCATCGTTTAGTTGTGTGCGGATAGCCTCATCAACAGCCGGGTAGGCATAGCCTAATGAAACCGGACCGATAGCAGCGTTCAGGTCAATAAACTCGTTGCCATCCGCATCCCAAACATGCGAACCTTTGCCCTTTACAAGGTATTTAGGCGCTGCACCTTTGGTAAACTGGCCTGGGCCTTTTGCTAAGGTTTGGGTAACCGGTTTCTGCACTTTTAAAGCGCGTTCGTATAATTTGTCCGATTCGGTGATGATCGGGAAGTCGTTGTTAAGCTCAATTTTATTGGCCATGGTAAATATTTTTATTCTGAAAATTCAGGGGTTAAAATTTGTGGTTGGTGGTGTTCGGTTTGGTAACCTAATATCCGCTCGGCTATCTGTTTGCCGGTAAAACCTTCGTATTCCAATACTGATGGCAATAACGATGGCCTGAACCATTTTTCATTCAGGGCGATAGGCAATACGTTAGCTGTAGTACGGTTTTTCAATAAAACTTCGGCAACAATGGTGTAAAGGCCGCCGGTTACAAAATGATCTTCAAGCGTAACCACCAGTTTGCTTTGTGCCGATGCTTTCAGAATGGCTTCTTCATCAACCGGTTTAAGGCTGCGCATATTGATCAGGCCAACGGATAAACCTTCAGCTTTTAACATCTCAATAGCTATCAGCGCCTGTTCAAACAGCAGGCCGTAGGTTAAAATAGTTACATCTGTGCCTTCGGTTATTACTTCTGCCTTGCCCATCACAAATGGCTCGTGGTTATAAGCTGTTTGGCGGGTGTTGATGCGGGTATAGGCAGGGCTTTTGCTTGCCCAGATCTGCGGCAACATTTTTACCAGATCGTCCTCATCGGCAGGGGCAAAAACGGTTACATTAGGGATGCCGCGCATAATCGAAATATCCTCGATAGCCTGGTGGGTAGGGCCGTTCCCATCCGATAAAAAGCCGGGGATAAACGAGCTTAGTTTTACCGGCAGATTGGCAATGCCCACATCGGTACGCACAAACTCGAAAGCACGCATGGTTAAAAACGACGCCAGGGCATGTATAACCGGCACACGGCCACGTAAAGCCAGGCCGGCAGCAGCGCCAACCATGGTTTGTTCGGTGATGCCGGTATCAATAAAACGTTTGCCTAATTTGGCGGGCAGGTTGCGTACCAGCGCGCGGTTTTCGGCGGTCATTACTACCACCTGCTCATCGGCAAGGGCTGTTTGGGTTAAAAGTTCTTCGTAACTCATCTTATCTCACCACTAAAGTTTCGGATGTTAATGTTGTGTTGTGTTCGCCGTGCAGTTCGAGCAAAAGCTGCTCAACTTCACCTGCGTTGAAATTGCAGAACCACCTGTCGGCACGCTCCTGGATGCTTGGCAGGCCTTTACCGCGTATGGTATCGGCAATGAGTACATTCAGTTTGTCGGTTTGGAAAGGGTAGGCGTTTAGCGCTTCGTCCAATTCGGCGAAGCTGTGCCCGTTAATACGTTTAACCGCTGCTCCAAAAGCGGCGAATTTATCAGCAAGCGGCTCCAGCGGAATCAGTTCTTCAGTACGCATATTGGCCTGGAACTGGTTCCTGTCAACAATAAAGATCAGGTTATCAAGCTTGTAAGCATTAGCCACCAATACAGCTTCCCAGCAGGTACCTTCGTTCAACTCGCCATCACCCAAAATGCAGATCACCTTGTTGGTGCTTCCGCTGATCTTCAAATCCAAAGCAACACCTAAAGCTACCGATGGTAAATGGCCTAATGAGCCTGAATGAAATTCGATACCCGGAATTTTGGTATTGGGGTGCCAGTAGATATGGTCGTTCAATAACAGATGATTTTTAAGGCGATCTTTTTCCAGTAATCCCAGTTCGGCAAAAGTGCCGTACAGGGCAGGTACATCGTGGCCTTTTGATAGGAAAAGATAATCGCGATCGGGATCGTTCAGGTTATCCTTGTTGATGTTTAAAAAACTGCTGTACAGGTACACAATCAGGTCTACCGCCGAGAGTGATGCGCCCGTAAAGCAACCGCCATCGGTAGACATGCGGATAATATGCTCCCTTACTTTAAGCGCCGTTGCTGTTAATTCTTCGTAATTCTTGTTCTCCACGCTATATTCTTCTTTTTTATTGCTCTTGTATAGTTGTTGTAGGTGCCTGCCTTGTTTTATCGGCTGATACTGTTTTCAGTTCATCGATATGATGCCGATACCAGTTTACACCGGCGTATTGGGCGTTGATGTTATAGATCTCTGGTTTTTGCTCCAACAGATCGAGAATCTCCCGGCAGGAAAAGGCGTTGTTTTCCGGGTAAAGCTCCCTGAAGATCCTTTCGATAAAATAATAGTCCTCAGCGTAATCGATAGTGAACCTGTGCGACATGGAATAATCCAAACCCGTTGGCCAGGCGAAATTTCCTATGCTGAATAATTCCGGATTCTCCCAGATGTAAGGGGTGGTATGCTCCAGTTCTAAAGGACGTGTTGCATTTTCCCAGGCGTTGGTAAGACACTCTATAGTCATAATCTCCACATCGTTACCATCGGGGTAGGTCGCAGGATGCAGGTTGCTCACAAAATCGAATTGACCTCGGTTGGCGAAAAAATAATCAAGCACTTCGTCGATGATTTTCGGATCAATCAGCGGGCAATCTGAAGGGATTTTTAATACAACGTCCGCGTTATATAGTTTAGCTGCCTGGTAATGCCTGTCGAGCAGGTTGTTTAGGCTGCCACGAAAACAGGGAATGCCGATAGCATTCGCCTCGGTTTCAATAATATCGTCATCAGCCGTTTCGGATGTTGCTACCACCAGTTGTGCCTTATGTTTTATCATCTGCAGGCGTTCAATCATCCGCGCAAGCAAGCTTTTACCCAATATGGGCAGCATTACCTTGCCTGGCAAGCGGCTTGAGGCCATGCGGGCCTGTATAACAATCAGTATCTTATCTTTCATGGTAAAATATTACCAGGTTTCAACTAACTCGGGTTTCAATTGCAGGTTTGCTTCTTCGCGGGCCTGGTGCTGTGCCAAAGCCATAATAGGATCGTAGTTTTCAGCAGCACCGTTGTAGTTAATATAATCACGGCATAAAGCAGCTATGTTTTTAGCTGATGTTCCTCCGTTTTGTACCGGTGTAAGTCTTTTCAACTCATCAACATCAAATAATGAGTGTACTTTTTTGCCCAACGCTATGCCTGTATATACCACGGTTGAATATTGAGTGATAAGCTCAACACTGTTGGCTATCATGTGGTTGGTGTTGCCTTTGGCATAAACAAGCGTACCGGCAGGGGTATTAGCTTTAATTTCCTTTTCGGCGCGTTCGGCATTTTCGTTAGGGTGCAACTTGAATAGCAAGGGACGGCCATTGGCAATAGCCACCGCTTTTTTAATAAAAGCTATCCTGTTTTCAAAACGGAAGGTTTCGCGCATATCGGTAGTGGCTACCATAACATAGCCATGGTGCGGAAAATCGTTGTTTACATGTTGTGCCAGGTTGTCATAATTAGGCATACCAGCCACTACAATCTTGCTTTTAGGTGTTCCTTTACCTGCAAAATACTGGCGATAACCTTCAGACGCGGCGCAATAAATATCACAACGATTTGATGAGCCGTTAAGCGAAGTGTTGCCGCATAAGGTAGGAGGCAATTTTAAATTGCGCACAATGTGGCTCCACGGTGTATAACGGTCAATCATACCCTCCTGAACCCAGATAGTTTTGGTTTTGCGCATCCGCTGCGGTACGATGAGATCGGTGCAGAACACCACCAGGTCGTACTGGTTTTTGCGGGCGGCAAAATCAATCTGAAGGCCGTGATTATTTAAATATTCTTCAGAAATGATTCTGAATTTGTTTGATAATACAGTGCCGTTAAAAAGCTTTGTATTATTTAGTATATAATTAAGAGGGGCGTTATCTGTAAACAACTGGCTAAACCAGCAATCAAATTCAGGCAGCTCATTGGCTATCTGGTGCATTTGCGTGGTTTGGTTAATTGAACCGGTAATGAACAATATTTTCTTCATCCTTTTATTTCAATTAGCTTTATTTGTGAGTGGTAAGGTACAGGCTGATTTTGAACAAATTCTGTAGTTCGACGCCCGTAAGAAGTCTGCATCGGCAGTTGCGTTTATGATACCAGTTTGAATGAATTTCATATCAACATTAAAAGCTTTAGGGCGTACTGTCTTTACAAATTCTTTACCCGGATATATTAATGACGTACCATAATCAAGTCCGCATATGTAAAAAACTTATAATTTGATAAAAGTAGGGGCGCTATTTTTAGATAATGAGAACTTATGGTTATCAAATTATTAAGCGGGTATCGGGAGGAAATTATTTATTAACAAACAGCGCATGATGTTAACAATCAAACAGTAATGGCTTGAGTGGATAGGGTGTTATTTGGTGATTTAACACTAAGGATATGTAGAAATAAATATATTATATATATGGCTGATTTAGCTGTGTTTTGAAAATTACCTGTTGCCCGGTAAAACGTATTGACCGGGCTGTTGAGGTTGAAAAAGCCAATTGTTATTAACGCCTCAATGCTTCTTTGTTACCTAAATCCCGGAATAGTTAATTTAGAATGGGAAGATTTAAGGTGCTTTTGTCATTAATAAGTATAAGTGATAAATGTTATTTTTTTTACAGGATATGCTTTTTACTTTTATCGCCGATTAGTGTAGTGCCGATATTGGTACCCGCTTAAATCAACATAGAACAATCAATCTGTAAAACATAAAAACATGGAACCTAAAATTGGTATCACCCCCGAAAATCTGGCTAAAGTTGCCCATGCGTTAAACGGCGTACTGGCCGACGAGTTTGTATTATATACAAAAACCCGCAACGCGCACTGGAATATTGAAGGCCCGGATTTTCACAGCAAGCATTTGTTTTTCGAATCGCAGTATAATAAGCTTGACGAGATTATGGATAGCGTGGCCGAGCGAATCCGTTCATTAGGCCACTACGCCCCGGCAACGCTGAAAAGTTTCCTGCAATTAACTCATCTTTCAGAGCAACTGCACGAAAAAAACGACGGCGATGGCTTTATCCGCGAACTGCTTAACGATCATGAAAGCCTGATCATCCGCCTGCGCGAAAACATCAACTATTTTGCAAACGATCTGCATGATGCCGGCACAAGCGATTACATTACCGGTTTGATGGAAACCCACGAAAAAATGGCCTGGATGCTGAGATCACATTTAAGGTAAGCAAAAAAACATTACATTTTAGTATTGGTGATAGCCTGGCGGGTAAATTCCTGTCAGGCTATTACGTTAAACAGGATGAGGATTGCGGTAATAAAAAGCACTATCATCCCACCCAGAAACAGGTAATCGGCCGTGGTTTCCAGTTTGCCTCCCGGTTTGATGTTGCCGCGGATTGATAAGAAGGATAAAATGCAGCTCAGCATAAAAAATACAAGGGCGATGGTAACAGTTTCGTCAATATAGGTGCGCTCGGATAGTTTCAGAAACTTTAATGAGGTAAGCACTACAAAACAAAGTCCCAATAAATTGGATGCCGCATTTAATATATGTGGTGATTTGGTGTTGGCTGCCATTTTTTTAATCAGAAGAATTAAATATCATTAAAACTATGAAAATATCCGGTTACCGGCAGCCGTAAAACCGCCGGTTGCTGCACCCAACCTCCGATAATTATATTATAATAGGATTAAATAACGATATATCGTTATTTAATTTCTTGTGATTTTTGTTTAAATTATTGAAAATAAGTGTTTTATGGTTTTGGTGCGCGAGTTGCTTTGGTTTTTCTGTATTTTTAAAGCTCCTATATCTTAATACGTATACCCATGATAAAAAAATTACTTGCCTCCTCACTATTTGTAGCCTCCGCTTTTTATGCGCATGGGCAGGCCATAGCGCACTCGGCCTGGCAAAAATTTCCTGATAGTACCGTTGTAAGTGTTCATGCATCTTATAATGATGTGAGCGGCATACACCGCTGGTTGTTTGGCGAAAACTATCGTAAAGATTGGGCCATGAAAGTTAAACTGCCGGTAATTAAATTATCGGAGGTCAACGGAGGCCTGACCCCCGTAAAGGAAGGCGGCGGTCTGGAATCCAAATCGCTGAGGCTGGAAGACAAAAGTGGCAGGGAGTGGGTATTGCGCAGCGTAGAAAAGGTACCGGATAAGCTGTTGCCGCCAAACCTGCAGGGCACCTTCGCGGTTGATTGGGTAGGAGATGAGTTTAGCGGCCAGCATCCATATTCGGCCTTAATTGTACCGCCATTGGCCGAGGCGGCACAGGTACCGCATGCTAACCCCGTAATTGGTGTTGTAGCTGCCGACCCGGCCCTGGGCCAGTACAGCAAAACCTTTGTCGGCCTGGTTTGCCTGATAGAAGAGCGGGAGCCCATCGGTCATTCGGATAATTCATTTAAAATGCAGGATCAGTTATTAAAAACCAATGATAACCGGCTGGACGGAAAGGAGTTTTTACGCGCCCGCCTGCTTGATTTGCTGATGGGCGACTGGGACCGCCACGAAGACCAATGGCGCTGGGCCGACGACAAAAAGGGCAAAGGCAAAACCTATACCGCCGTTCCGCGCGACCGAGACCAGGTGTTTCACGTAACCCAGGGTGTATTCCCCTCCATTGCGGCTTTACCGTGGATAGACCCTTTGCTCGAAGATTTCAGCCCGGAGATCCCGCGGGTAAAATTTTCTCTTTTTAAAACCCGCTTCATGAAGGAGTACCCCGACGCGCATCTTAGCTATGACGAGTACATGAAGGTAGTGAATGAGTTTGTAAAAGCCGAGACCGACGAAGTGTTGGAAGCCGGTTTAAAACGCTTACCCAAAGAATCGTATAATTTAAGGCATGCCGAATTACTGGCCATATTAAAAAAGCGTCGCGATAATATTCCCGCGGCAATGACCGAATACTATAAATTTATCAACCGCATAGTTGATATCCGCACAACCGATAAAAGCGAACTGATCACTATTACCGATGCCCCGAATAACGCAACCCGCATCACTGTATCAAAGCTTAACAAAGATGACGATACCAAAGATCAGTTAATGGATATGATTTATACTCCTGATATCACTAAGGAGATCAGGTTATATACCTCGGCCGGCGATGATAAAGTGCAGATCAATACCGCTAATTCATCAATAAAATTGAGGCTGATAGATAGTATAGGCAACAAAACAGTTGATGTTAAACAGGCATCACGCCGGGTGCAGTTTTACGGTCGGCAGGATAGTATCACATTTACAGGTAATGCGGGCCGGTTAAGCAAACATTTATCAAACGATACCTCAAATACTCAGTTTTTACCTACCAACCTATATAATGTATGGATGCCGCTTGCTACAGCGGCCTTAAATAAGGATGATGGCTTTTTATTAGGCCTGGGTTTTAAATATACCGGTCATGATGGTTTCCGTAAGCTCCCTTATTCAACCGTGCAGCAGGTAATGATCACCCACTCGTTTGCTACCGACGCGTTTAGGATCAATTATAAAGGTGAGTGGATTGATGCCTTTGGTAAGGCTGATTTTACCATGCAGGCCAATATTCAATCGCCCGATAATACGGTGAACTTTTTTGGTCTTGGTAACACCAGCACGTTGAACAAATTTCCGGGCTACCGTACTTATTACCGCACCCGGTATGATATTTACCAGTTCGACCCTGCTATCCGCTGGCATACCGGTAAAAACAGTGATATCAGCGTGGGCCCCTCATTCCAGTTTTATCACCTCGATTTGAATGATAATGCCGGACGGTTTATCAACCAATCATCACTCATCAATTCGTACGATAGTTTAACCGTTGGTAAGAACAAAGCACACCTTGGCGCGCTTATCAATTACACAACCAATCAGCGCGATAATAATATCCTGCCAAAAAAAGGTTTCTATTTTACGGTAACAGCTCAGGGCTATACCGGACTTAATGATTATTCAAAATCGTTTGTGCAGATCAAACCCGAGTTTACTTATTACCAAAGCCTTACCCCGGGCGGTGCCATTGTGCTGTCAGACAGGGTAGGCGGCGGCGTAAGTTTTGGCAAGCCTGCTTTTTATCAATCGATGTTTTTAGGTGGACAAGGTAATTTACTCGGCTACTTACAAAACCGCTTTGCAGGCAAGCACATGGTGTTTAACAATTTGCAGGGCAGAGTTAAGCTGGTTGATATAGCCAGCTACATTTTACCCGGCGAGCTGGGGCTTGTAGGCTTTTATGATGCCGGCCGTGTTTGGATAGAAGATGAGCACTCGGATAAATGGCATACAGGCACCGGCGGCGGCTTATATTTTGCGCCGGCCAGCTTAACGGTATTACAGTTGCTTGCAGGTCACTCCAGCGAGGGCTGGTATCCTTACATATCGCTTAATTTCAGGCTGTAATTAATCTATGCGAAAGCGCATATAAAGCATAACGAAAAAGAGCCGGAAATTGATAAAACGATTTTTCGGCTCTTTTGGTTTTAGATTGGTTTAGAGTGAGTTATGGCTTCGGTGTGCCAAATTGTATCAATGTTAAAAGAATTAAGAAATATTTAACATTAAATGATAAAATGAGGCTTTAAAATACATTTGTTTATAATTCCTTATTCCTATCTTATTAATATGAAAATCCTGCCTTAATACAGCGCCGGTAGTTTTGTTGCAAACTAACTGTATTGCAATGAAACAAAATTTACTTAAAATTTCACGGTTGTTGCTGCTTTTTGTGGTTTGCTTGTTTACTTACAGTAACCTGCAGGCGCAAAGCTTAACGATCAGAGGTATCATTTTAGATGATGCCAATCAGCCGCTTCCCGGCGTGAGTGTACGGATTAAAGGTACAAACACCGGTACTGTAACCGGTATTGAAGGCCGCTTTACAATTGCGGCTACCAAAGGAGATGTTTTAACCTTCAACTTTGTTGGTTATGCTTCACAGGAAGTAACCATCGGAACAGAAACCTACCTTTCAATCCAAATGAAATCTGATTCGAAATCATTAACCGAAGTTGTTGTAACGGCTTTGGGTGTTAAAAAGGAAGTTCGCCGCATAGGTTACTCATCACAGGATGTAAAAGGCGAGGAGTTAACCAAAGCCCGTGAGCCAAATGCTATCAACTCATTGGTTGGTAAGGTTGCCGGCTTAAACGTAGGCGTTTCTGCCGAGTTATTAGGCCGCCCGCAATTGGTTTTACGTGGTAGCACCGATCTTCTTTTTGTGGTTGACGGTGTGCCGATCAACTCTGATACCTTTAACATTAGTGCCGACGACGTTGAAACATATACCGTATTAAAAGGCCCTAACGCTGCGGCCCTTTACGGTTTCAGAGGCCAAAACGGTGCTATCCTGATCACTACCAAACGCGGTACCAAAGATAAAAGAGGTTTCTCTATCGATCTGAACTCAAGCACTATGCTTGAAAAAGGTTTGGTTGCCGTTCCTAAAAACCAAACTGATTACGGTTATGGTACAGCTTACGCTTATGATTACGGATCTGGTTTGTACAGTACAGCTGCCACCGCAGGTAGCGGTTCGTTCCGTGCCAACATCTGGGGTCCTAAATTTGATGGTCAGCCGGTAAGGCAGTATGATAGCCCTATCGATCCGGTAACCGGCATCCGTGGTACTTCACCATGGTTGGCAAGGGGTAAAAATAACTACGAAAACTTTATCGAAACAGGTTTATTAAGCAACACCAACCTTGCCATCGGTGCATCTGGCGAGCTTTATGACCTTCGTGCATCTTACGCGCACAACTACCAAAAAGGTACAGGCCCTAACACAGGTTTAAATGCCGATAACCTTAACCTGAGCCTCGGTTACAAAATCAGCAATAAATTACGTGTTGATGGTAACTTAAACTTCAATACTCAGTACAGCAAAAATATTCCTGATGCCGGTTACGGCCCAAACAGCTATCCATACATGTTTAAAGTATATGGTTCGGCCAGCTGGGATGTACGCGATATGGAGGATTATTATAAAGCTCCTGCCGGTAATCCGCTTGGTAAACCGGGTGTTACACAATACTATGCAGAGTACGGTCGTGAAAACAACCCTTACTTTGTTGCCAACGAATGGCTGCGTGGTCACTACAAAACCGATGTTTACGGTTATTTAAAATTAACTTATAGCTTCAATAAAGATTTGAATCTGGCTGTGCGTTCGCAGGTTACTACCTGGGATCAGTTACGTACCGAAAAAGTGCCATCTTCAACTGTATTGAACTCGTACCTTGCTCCAAGCGGTTCGCCGTTTAAAACCTGGGATGCCACTTATACCGGTGATTTCCGCCAGGATCACCGTAACCTGATTGAGAATAATACCGATGTTTTGTTATCATATAACAAAACCATTAAGGATTTTAACATCAGTGCATTAGCAGGTGCAAACTCACGCTCGTATAAATATGTATCAGACTGGAGCTCGACCAACTGGTTGCAATCAAACGGAAGCCAGCTTGATAACGCGGCTTACAGCTTAAATAACTCTAAAAACTCAGCCGCAAGGGTTTATGCCTATAACGCCAATATGCAGGTTTACAGTGCTTATTACTCGGTTGATATCGGTTATAAAAACTATTTTACCCTCAGCACTACCGGCCGTGTAGATAAAACATCTACGCTGCCTTCAGGTAATAACACATTTTTCTACCCATCGGTAGCACTTAGCTCGGTAATCAGCGACTATGTTAAATTTCCTGAGGTTATCTCATTCTTAAAAGTACGCGCATCATGGGCGGATGTTAAGGGCGCTTTAACCAGCTCAACCATTCCCTCAGCTTATGCTGCTTCAACAAACTTTACCAAAACGGTTAACTCGGGATTGTTGGGCTACGGTACAGAATTATATTCATCATATGATGGTCCATCATATGCTAACCAGTTAGGTTTATCATCTGGTACATACTACAATGGTACTTCTTCCATCGCAATTTCAAATACGCTTGCTAATCCTAAAGTTAATCCATTTGACGTAGGATCTTATGAAGGCGGCCTTGATGTTAAATTCTTTAATAATCGTTTAAGTTTTGCCGGTACCTATTTCAGAACAGTTAACGGTCCGTCGATATTCCCGTTAGGTATACCTTCTTCAACCCTTTATTATGCGCACACCGAAAATGCGGTTACTTCGCTGAAAAAAGGTTTCGAGCTATCATTAGATGGAGCGGTAATACGTAACCCTAACGGTTTCTCATGGAATATACTTGTTAACTACTCTACCTTTAAAGAAACCCTTAAGGATATTTACGGTGATGAGAAAAGTATTCCGATTAATAACCACGTGTACAAAATCGGCGACCGTTTAGATGGTTATTATGGTATCAAATTCCTGCGTTCGCCAGATGGACAGATCATTAATAACTCTGCCGGTATTCCATTGCCATCTCAATCAGGTATTGATAACCTGCAATACTTAGGTCACTTAAACCCAGACTTTAGCTTCGGTATCAATAACAAATTCAGCTACAAAGCATTTTCTTTAAGCTTCCAGTTTGATGGCCGCGTAGGCGGTAAAATCTATGATGAGGTTTACTCACGTATGATGAACGCCGGTACAGCTATCGAAACCGTACAGGGTGCCTACGGTGCAGCCCGTTTAGCCGATTGGAACTCATTAGTTTCTACCGGTAAAGTTGGTAACAACGGCTTAGGTTCGTATGTTGGCCCGGGTGTGGTTATCGCTTCCGGTACTCCAAAATATGCAAACGGTGTTATTTCAAACCTTAACGAGTTAACTTTTGCTCCAAACACAGTGCCAACCACTGTACAAAACTATGCTTCAAACGGTTTATTTAACCAAAATATTGACGAGGCCTTTTTGATCAGCCGTACTTATGCAAAACTGCGCGAGGTAACTATTGGTTACACCATCCCTCAAAAATTCCTGGGTAAATCATTTATCCGCAGGGCTTCAATTACCCTGGTAGGCCGTAACCTGTTATACTTTGCCGCACGTAAAGACATTGATCTTGATCAGTATGCTTCAGGGTTTAACCTGTCAACTCTTGGTACACAGGGTGTTAAGGGCTTGAGCAGCGATCTGCAAAGCTCAACATCACGTCGCTATGGTGTTAACTTAAACTTTGGTTTCTAATATATAAATCGAAACAAAATGAAAAAATTTAAATATTCTATCCTGATACTTGCGCTACTTGCGGTAAGTATTACAGGATGCCAGAAAATGGATGGTTTGCAGGCAAACCCCAACGTAAACAGTGCTACGTCATTACTTCCTCCGTCATTATTCTTTAACCACGCAGCCTACAGCTTGTACCAGGGCGGTGGTGTTATTGACGGCAGGCCGGGTTCGGTATTTGAAGGTCCGTGGGATCAGGTAATGCGTTGGAATCAGTACACAGTATCAAACTTTGCTTACTACCGCGGTCAGAACGCTTACATCTGGAGCAACAGCGCAACTGCATATGATTTGATTCGTTATGCTAATTTCATGGAGCAAAAAGCATTAGCTTTAAACGGTACCAACAACAATATTTACGGTGCGTTGGGTAAATTTTTGCGCGCTTACAGCTTTGTATGGTTAACTCAACGCGTTGGCGATATCCCTGCAAGCGATGTAGGTAACACTACAACGCTTACACCCAAATACGATAGCCAGCACGATGTTTATAAAAGGGTATTAGCCATGCTGGATACTGCCAACACTATTGCAGCAACCGCTATCAAACCTAATACATCAACCAACAACTCATCATTACTGGTTGACGGTGATATTTATGGTTTAACTTATGCACAATGGCAAAAAGTGATCAATACTTATAAATTACGTGTGTTGATAAGCCTGAGCAAACGTGCAGATGATAATGCTGATTTGAGTATTAAACAGCAATTTGCGGCTATTGTAAGTAACCCGAATACTTATCCTATCATGACGGCTAATGCAGATAACCTTGCTTTCAAATATGTTAGCTTGAACCCATATCCTCACTCGCCTACCGATGGTTATAACATTTATGAAAGTATTGGCCAGGTATATTTAAAAATTACCACTGATAACAAAGACCCACGTACATTTGTAGTGGCTACACCATCGCCGGCACAGCTTGTCGCTCCAAACAATAAATCAATCGGCGATTTCAGCGCTTATGTTGGTGCTGATATTAACTTAACCCAAACACAGTTAAACACTGCAGTAACAGCAGGTGTGCCAACAGGAGCATTAAGCCCTTACTCGTTTGTAAGCTTTAAAAGGTATTATTCATCATTAACCGGTCCGGAACCATACATTATCCTTGGTTATTCAGAAATGTGCTTTAACATTGCCGAAGCTGCTAACCGTGGCTGGTTGCCGGGTGTTAGTGCCGCTACATGGTATGGTAATGGTATCGATGCGTCATTAGCTTTCTACGGTATCAGCAATGGTCAAAGCCTTACTATAGGCGATATAAAAGGTAATACATTAGGTACAGTTACTGCAGATGTTGCTGCCTTTAAAACAGCTGCTGCTTATACAGGCGACAATGCTGCCGGTTTAACCCAGATCCTGAACCAGAAGTATGTTTCGATGTTCCAAAACTCAGGTTGGGAAGCATATTACAACTGGCGTCGTACAGGCATCCCTGCATTGGTACAGGGAGGCCCGGGTATAGGCACATCAAATAACCTGATCCCACGCAGGTGGCAGTATCCAACCGACGAAAAGGTTTATAACACTGCTAATGTAAACGCTGCTATACAAAGCCAGTACGGCGGTACTGATGATTTGTATAAGGATATGTGGCTTACTAAATAATATACATACGATTAATTAATTAAACAGGGGTCCGGTTTCGGGCCTCTGTTTTTTACATTTAAAACGGATATGAAAAAATTACTATTGTTATTATCTGTTTGCCTTGCCGGGCAAACGCAAGCTCAAATTGCCGACAGCACCAAACGCAAGGTTGAATTGCAAGGCGCTGTAAATTTTCGCGATATTGGCGGTTATGCCACTAAAGACGGACACCACGTAAAATGGGGAAAGGTTTACCGCAGCGCGGATATGAGTAAATTAACGGATCAGGATCTGGCCACTTTAGCCGAACGTAAAATAGCTTATGATGTGGATTTACGTGGCACTCAAGAGTCAAAACAGGCTCCCGACCGGATGAACCCCAATACCGATTATATTTTATGCCCGGCTGGCAGTGATGATGCCAACGGCAATATGATGCAAAGCCTGAGGAAAACAACCCATGGCGACTCGGTGATGACAGCTTATTATGCCAATACAACATTCCTGGCCGACAGGTACAAGCCATTTTTTGGTAAGCTGCTGGCAATGCCGGAAGATAAGAGCCTGGTGTTTCACTGTACAGCGGGTAAAGACCGTACCGGTATAGGTGCTGCCTTGTTGTTATACAGTTTAGGCGTTCCGTACGAAACTATTATGAAGGACTATGAAGCTTCGAACTATTATCGCGCAGCCGAAAATGCAAAATCTGTTAACGGCATGGTGAATTTTATGAAAATTGATGAGAACGTGGCCAAAGATGTATTAAGCGTTAAAAAGGAATACCTTGACGCCACTTTCACAGCCATCAAAAAACAATACGGGTCGATTGATAATTATCTTAAAACCCAGATTGGGTTAACCGATAAGGACATCAAAGCGCTTAGAGCTAAGTTTTTGGATTAAGAAAATATCGCCAATTAATTAAAAGCCGGGACGAGCAGATGTGCTGGTTCCGGCTTTCATTATATTTAAAGGATTTGTTTGTTCACCCTTAGCTGGCAGGGGCTTACTTAGTCAGCGTAGTTTCGTATAAAACTTTACCCGCCATGTTAATAGCCTTAACATGCAGTTTATTGCTGTTGATGGCAAAGTACATAAACCCGTGTTCAGAAGCCTCAAATTTACTATAGGGTATGCCCGAGGTAACCGGAGTAAGCTCCGAGCCTGCACCAGAAATAAACTGGTGCGTGTATCCCTCAGGTTTTAGGTGTTGCAGTGAATGATCATGTCCCGATAGGTAAACATCAACCTTATATTTTTCAAAAATACCGGCCATTTTTTCTCGTATCGTAAGCGTATCATAATTTTTAATACGCGGACCAACAGTGTAATAGGGGTGATGACCAACAACCATTTTCCACTTTACATCGGCCGATGCGTTTTTCAGTTGCTCATTAATCCATACCATCTGCTCTTCAACCATTTGCTTTTTGTCTTCGTGAAGCATCGGGTCGGTATCAATCATCAGCATTAATAACTTATCCGTTTTGTCGCCGGTTTTGCCTAAAGGGAATTCTTTTTTATAGTAGAGTGATGGCATATTCCAGCGGCGGCTTACCTTGCTGTATCTTACCTGCGCCTGCGGATCGGCACCCCAGTCATGATTTCCTAAAACAGGGTACCAGTTACATTGCAGCGAGTGTGCGGTGTAAATATTTTCGAACGAATAGTGAAAAAGCGGGTCGTTTTCGCTGATTACGCCAAGCGGATAAAAGTTATCGCCAACAGATACCACAAAATCGTTAGGATTGGCGGCCCCCCACAAACCCATTTGTTTGGCTACTTCGGTCTGGTCGTATTCGCCGTTGCGGCCCCAATCGCCAATAGCCATAAAATGCACGTTAAATTCATCTTTCAAACCGGCCGATGGTGAAAGATCGTCACTTTCAAAATGGGTAACGGTTTCGCCTGCAAGGGCTGTTATTGGTGTTATGATGGATGCGCCAAGCGCCGTAATTGTGGTATTTTTAATAAAATCTCTGCGTTTCATTTTAAATGGTTGGTGTTTGCCAGGGGCCAAAGGTAGATAAGGCGGCAAGTTGCTGTAATAAGAAATATTTAAGTAACGGTAATCATTGTGTTAACCTAATGCCCCGTTGTCGGGAGATTCTACCGGCAGTAAAAACAAACTTACAGGTAATGAAAGGTTTATCGGTAAGCGATATTTTTTATCTCGAAAGAAAATTTCCAAAAAGTTAACAATCGGCCTCCAAAACTGAACAATTTGAACAAAACAGCCGTATAAATCCTCACCTGATTAATTGTACCGGCATAGTAAAGCTATTTATCGCCCTGAACATAAATACTTCGCAATAATGTCTGTGACAACCTTATAATTAACTAATATGATTTAAAGGCTTTTAAGGTTTCATGAGCAAGCGTTTATTTACTATATTATTTTTATTCCTGGCGTTGCCATTTGGCTTAAGCGCACAAAACTGCGCCTTAAGTGTTAATATATCATCGCCCGGGACCACCATTTGTTCGGGAAGTTCGGTGGTGTTAACCGCCGCTACTACTGCTGGTACCGGGCCCTTCACTTATTTATGGAGCACCGGCGAAACCGGCTCAACCATTAGCGCTAACAAAGCAGGCACTTATACCGTAACCGTTACTGATAAAACCACCGGCTGCAAAGCTGTTGCCAAAGGCATTACACTGCGCGAGGCAAGTACGCCGGCAGCGCCTGCGGCCAAAAACGCCGTAGTTTGCCAAAATAGTCCGGCTACGCTCACTGCAACAGGCTCGGGCGGTGTTTATCAATGGTATGATGCACCCGTAAGTGGTAACTTTTTAAAAACCGGCGACACCTACGTTACGCCTCCCATAATGGGCACCACAACCTTCTATGTTGAAACTACCGTTGGTGGCTGTACAAGCCCCCGCACAGCCGTAACAGTTTTCATAACCGGCAAACCCGATGTGGCCGGTGCTGCAGTATGTTCGGGGGGGGGTGCTACCTTGCTGGCCAGCGGTGCCGATAGTTATACCTGGTATGACGCAGCAACAGGAGGTAAAGTTGTTGGTTCGGGGCCGTCGTTTAGAACACCACCCTTGCTTAAAACAACAATTTATTATGTGGTTGCCGCAACTAACGGCTGTACCAGTGCGCCAACGCCGGTTATAGCCAGGGTAAATCCGCCGCCGCCTACACCTGTTGTTACCAATGTCAATATTTGCTCGGGGCAGGTAGCCAGTTTGCATGCCGATGCGCCCGAGGGTTTTTTTGATTGGTTTGATGTACCAACAGGCGGAGTTTCCTTGATTTCGAGTCCCGACTATACAACCCCGGCATTAACTGCCACCAAAACATATTACGTACAGGTAAAGCTTAACGATTGCGAAAGCCCGCGTGTACCGGTAACCGTATTTGTAAGCCCTATACCGCAAACGCCCGCACCGCAAACTGCTACGGTTTGTTACAATACAGGTACAACCTTAACTGCCGCCGCAAAACCGGTGGGTACCTATGCCTGGTATGATGCTGCCATTGGCGGCCGCCTGCTAAAAACGGGCGTCACCTTTAATACGCCTGCACTTACAAGTAATACCACTTATTATGTTGAAAACCGCAGCAATGCAGGGTGTATAAGCGAGCGCGCAGCCGTAAAAGTGGCAGTTAATCCTCCGGTTGCCACCCCTGTTGCTGCCGGAGCTGTAATTTGTTCGGGTGCGATGGCCTCACTATTTACAACATCACCGGCCGATGGAAACTATCAGTGGTATGATGCCCCCGTGGGAGGCAAACTGCTGGCTGCTTCGCCCCATTATACCACACCGGCATTAACCGAAAGTAAAACCTACTATTTACAGGCAACTGCCAATGGTTGCGCCAGTACACGTACTGCTGTGCAGGTTACGGTTATCAAACCGCTTGCAGCACCCAAAGTTTCAAATACTACAGTTTGTTATAACGGCGCGGCGGTACTTACCGCTACCGGCGCAAGTGGCAGCTATGCCTGGTATGATAGCGCTACTGGCGGCAAACTATTATCAACAGGTTCAACTTATGTTACCCCCAATTTAACTTCCCAGGCAACTTATTATGTCGAAACCTCGGTTAACGATTGTGTGAGCCCCCGCACAGCCGTTACAGTTGATGTGATAACCCGCCCGTCGCCGCCTGTCGCAAGTGGCACCTCAGTTTGTTCGGGAACATCGGCACAACTAAAAGCCGGCGGAAGCGGTATTATCGAATGGTTTGGTGTGCCTGCCGGCGGAACGCCGTTGTTTACGGGTAGTAATTTTACAACCCCAAAGCTCTCCGAGAAAACTGTCTACTACATTCAAAGCAGGGTAGGCGATTGCGTGAGCCAACGGGTGCCGGTTACGGTTAACATTAGCTCTACAGATGATACACAATTTGTATATCCTTCGGGAACTTTTACTCCTAAAAGCCCTAATCCCAAACCGATAATTAATAATCCGTCGGGTGGCACTTTTACTTCATCGCCTGCCGGGCTGGTTTTTGTTGATGATCACACCGGCGAAATTGATGTAAAAGCAAGTGCGCCTGGCCAATACATTGTTACGATAACCAGTAATGGGTCTTGTGCGGCAACTTATAGCGCGGGTGTAAATATTGTTTCGGTATTGAATGCCCGGTTTGCCTACGGGGGGCCGTTTTGTCAGTTCGGCCTTAATCCACAGCCAAAGTTTTTTCCTAATGCAAGCGCGGGCACTTTTACGGCTACACCAGCGGGTTTAACTTTTACCAGCACAGCCACGGGCGAAATAAATTTAGCCAAAACTCAACCAGGAACCTACGAGGTTACGAACACCATTTACAATTTCGACGGAACGATAGCCAGCTCAGAAAAGGCTAAAGTTACCATTGATCAGGGGGCTATTGCCGATGCCGGTCCCGATCAAACTGTAGCACCGGGAAGCACCGTACAACTGGCGGGCAGTATAATTGGGGTAGCCGGAGGGCGATGGTCAGGCGGTTTGGGTAAGTTTTCTGATCCTGACCGGGGGGACGCAACTTATACCCCCGCGGCGGGCGAACGCCAGGTAACGCTTACCCTCACAACCGATGATCCATCAGGAACCTGCGGCCCCGGCGTTGATAAAGTGATTATTAATATAACTACCGGTTTACCGGCACCTACTGCCCCCGGTACATCAACTTGTAAGGGCAGCATTGCTACAGTATCTGCTACGGGCCCGGGCGGCACCTACCATTGGTATGATGCTGCCGAAAACGGTACCGAACTATCCACCGGACCAAACTTTATTACCCCGCCACTTACACAAACAACAACCTACTATGTAAATACCACCGTAGGTAATTTAATCAGCGAAATGACGGCTGTAACTGTAAGGGTTAACGAACAGCCGCAGCCACCCATAGTACGCAGCCTGGTGGCCTGCGAGGGCAGTCCCACCACGCTTACCGCCCGGGGCTCAAAAGGTACTTACCAGTGGTATGATGCTCCCGTTGGCGGCACACTACTTTCGCTTGATAGTATTTATGTAACCCCAGGGTTAGTAAGTAATACAAGCTATTATGTACAGGCCGTGGTTGATGGCTGCGTGAGCGAGCGGACCAAGGTTGATGTTACGGTAACCAAACTGGCAAAAATAACCAGTGCATCGGCCAATATCATTTGCAGTGGCGTTGCGCAGAGTTATGATATCACGGCCGATCAGCCGGGTACAACCTTTTTATGGTCGCGTGCGGCAGTGGCCGGGATAAGTAACACGGCGGTATCCAATCAGTCATCGCCACAAATTACCGAGACGCTTACCAGCGCAACCGCCGATCCGGTTGATGTTACATATACCATAATACCGGTGGTTAACGGCTGCTCGGGCCAGCCTTTTAATTATGTGGTTACGGTTTATCCCTCGCCACAGGTTACCAGCGACCCGGCTTCCAAGCTTTGTAATATGACTACCGGTAACTACGCCGTTGGATTTAATATTCCGGGTGTAAGCTTTAGCTGGTCGCGCGAGGTGGTGCCGGGTATCAGCAACCTGGCGGTGAGGGGGCAGATGGCCAATGTTATCCGCGAGGTGCTGTACAATACCACCAATAAACCTATTGATGTTACCTATGTATTTAACTATCAGACAAGCAATTGCTCCGGCCCACCGTTTAAATGGGTGGCAACTGTTAATCCATCAGTTAATATAACCAGTAAAGCAGCTGATGAAACCTGCAGCGGATCGGCTTTGGATTATACCATAACTTCCAACGTGTCATCGGCAACCTTTACCTGGAGCAGATCGGCAGTTCCGGGTATCAGCAACCCGGCTTCGGGTACGCAAACCGGTAATAAAATTAACGAGGTTTTGGTAAATAAAAGCGCTTCGGCCATTAATGTTATTTATGTGATAACGCCAAAAGCTTTTGATTGTGATGGGATTCCCTTTGCTTACCTGGTTAAAGTAAACCCCGAAATACCACAAAGAAAAATCCGGACCAACTCGCCGGTGTGTTTAAACAGCGACATCAAACTTAATGTTGACCCGGTTGCAAAAGCTACCTACCGTTGGACAGGCCCTGATAACTATAACGCATCCGGTCCAAATCCTGTAATTAAAAATGTCACTAAAAAAATGGCCGGCATTTATAGCCTGTATATTACTGTTAATAACTGTACCAGTTTAGCTGATACGGCAACGGTTGTTATTAATGATCCGCCAACGGCTAAAGCCGGCAAAAATGTGCGTGCCTGCGTTACCGACGAGTATATTCAGTTGGAGGGCATTATCGGGGGAGGAACAAACACCGGGGTATGGTCGAGCAGTGGCACGGGGCATTTTTCGCCTTCTGAAAATGAAAAAAGAGCACGTTACATACCATCTGATAAGGACAAAACAGCCGGATCGGTAGTGCTTACGCTTTCGTCAACCAGTAAGGATGATTGTGATATAGCAACATCTGATATGACTATCACCTTCGGTAAAATACCGGGTGTGGATGCGGGCAAAAGCATTGATGTTTGCGAACAGCAAAAAAGTGTAAAAATGGATGGTACTGTGTTTGCGCCGGGCGGCGGAAAATGGACAACCAGCGGCACCGGTACCTTTATATCTCCCGAAAGCGAGCAGGGGGCCGTATACCAGCCCTCGGATGAAGATGTTAAAAAAGGTTCGGTAAAACTGACGCTTACGGCCAATAACCCCGGCCAATGTTATTTTGCCACCGGTACCATGACCATAACGTTTTTGCCGCCGCCATCGGTTAATGCAGGTGGAGTGCGGTATGTGCAAAAAAATCATACCATAACCTTAACACCTACGGTTAGCGACGAAAATGTGCAATACCAGTGGCTGCCGGCAACAGGACTAAATGACAATAAGATAAAAGAACCTACACTAACCGGCGATGTTGATGGTATTTACACACTATACGTAACCGATAAACTGGGCTGCGTTGGTAAAAGCGAGGTGATGATCAAGGTATCGCCGGATATCACTATCCCCAATACATTTACCCCTAATGGCGATGGGATCAATGATTTTTGGGAGATTAAAGGCCTTATAGCTTACGAAAGCACCACGGTTGATGTATTTAACCGCTATGGCGAAAAGCTGTTCCACTCAGTAGGGTATAGTAGCCCCTGGGATGGTTTGTTTAATGGTAAGCAGTTGCCGGCCGGCACTTATTTTTATATCATCGATATGAAAACCGGGAAACCACCCTTATCGGGCCCGGTTACTATTTTGCGGTAAAATATATTGCAACGTTTTGCTGCAGCATGCGTCTTATAAACAAAAAACAGGCGATTATGAAAAAAATTATCTGCTCAATGATGGCATCGTTACTTGTTGTAGCGGTAGCCTTTACTGCTTCGGCACAAACAGTTACCCGTAATGTTTCGGGCTATAACGGCATTGCCTGTGGCGGCCCATTCAATGTATTTATTAAAATTGACGGAACAGAAGGTGTAAAGCTTGATGTTGATGCCAATATTGTTGACGATATTAAAACCGAGGTAGAAAACGGCATCCTGAAGGTTGAGTTTAAAGATCACTGGAAAAACCACCGCAACATTCAGCGGGCTAATATTTATATCTCGGCAAAAACTGTGGGTTATTTGGCCAACAGCGGTTCGGGTAATGCCACTGTTGATGGTGTGATGACTGCCGAGAATGCTAAAATAGCCTTAAGCGGATCGGGCAATATTAAAACAGCCGTTAAATCAGGCACACTTGATCTGAGGATCAGCGGATCAGGTTCGATTGATGTTAAAGGTAGTACCGGCATGGCCGATTGCCACATTAGCGGTTCGGGGCAAATCAACGGTAAATCGTTAAGTACCGAAACTGTGGAGGCTTCAATTGCAGGCTCTGGCGACGTAAATATTATGGCCAGCAAAAAGGTGTCGGCCCGCATAGCAGGTTCGGGCAGCGTGGTGTATTCAGGTTCGGCAACTATTGGCGAAACCCGCTATGCCGGATCGGGTAGGGTAAGCAAAGCCGATTAATTTAATCATTATATAGCGTATGAAAAAGACTGCCGGCCGGCAGTCTTTTTTTGTATTTGCTCTGTTTTTGTTCCGGTGTTCCACTTTTTTAGGTGGAACACTTGCGTATTTTTTAAAAATAAAAATACTTGATAATCAAATAGTTGCATTTTGTTGAAAATGTTGATTTATTAAATTGGAACATATTAGTGTTGATAATCAATTAGTTATATTTTTTAAAAAACAAAAGTGGAACACCCGTTTTTAAAATTGGAACACCTTTTTTTTGAAAATTGGAACGCTAATTTTTGCCCGAAAATACAGGTAAACGGCCCGGGATCCGGATACCTGCTACAAGCTGTTGTTTGATAGTGCAACCTCCTTGTTTTAATATTTTTTAAAACTGTAGCGATTGATACGCCTGATGCGTAATAATTATAAACTTTGTAAGTTTATGAAAACACCTATCCCATCATCACAAAAAACAATTAACCTTTTGCTGCTTGCCGGCATGTTTTCTACATGCCTTAGTGCGTGCAAAAAAGATAAGCCGCAACCGCCCGAACCGGTAAAATCAATCATGGGCGATTGGTATACTTCTTTGAAAACAGGTGAACAACGCACACATATTTACTTTTTTTCGGATAGTACAGTTGCAACGCGCAAGCTGCCCTATGCTGATGGAGAAACAACAGATACCGTATACAGCGGCCGGTTCAGAACCCAGGGCGACAGTTTAAAAATATCGATAACCGAAAAAACAATAAATCAGCAGGGAGCCGTATTAAGCAAAGAGCCATCTAACATTAAAATTTTTCAGCAGGCCACCTATAAAATTACCGGGCCAAACCTTGTATTAAATTATACGGATACAGATGGTGCCGCTGCCCGCATTACATTTTTGAGGCTTTTGCCATTGATGTAAGCTGGCCGCAATGGTGGGAAAATAAAAAAGGCCTCCCCAAACCAGGAAGACCTCAACCAATAAATATACCGATAGAAAAAATTACATAGATGGGCTCAGGGCTGCCTTGCGTTGTTTGTGCAATTTAATGGCCTGGTAAATCATCACCACGGTGAATATGGTAACCAGCGAGAGCAAGCCCGTTTTAACAACCGGCGAATCGGGACCGTCGGCCAAAGGTTGTTCAACCGGGAGGCGGGTAAGCGTTTCTACCACAGCCGGAACAAGCGAAAAGAATAATGTAGCTGTCATGCCCACGGTTTGCACATAATCGGCTTTGCCACCAAATATGCGTAAAGCAGGCGCGTAATAAACAATAGGCAGTAAAATAAGGATGAGGATTGACAGGTTGTGCGCACTGCTGAGGTGCCCGGTTTTCATTACCAGGAATGACGACAGGCAGGCCAGCACGGTAAATACTGCATACAGTTTCCCGTTTTTTGATTTTGGGCTGATCTTTCCATCCTGGAACAAGGCCATAAATCCTACCGCTACTCCCACAATGCTGATTGCGGTATGAATGGCTCCGAATGTTGATAAAGCGTTTGGCATAATAAAGAGTTTTAAGGTTAAAATATTGTTTTTTAGTGATTTGTAATTTGATGTGCCATGATTTGTCCAATGTATATGCCATTGTTTTAAAGTGTTGATATTGAGTATTTTGTGATTTTGTGTGACTTTTTGATGACGATATATCGTGAGTGCGTGCCGCTGCTTACGGTATATAGCAAGTAGCGGACCGGGCCCGGAAACTATCTTGCACTCATCACAGATGAGCGCAAGAAAATGCGACAGTACTTTCGCCTCCTCCAAACTCCCCTTAATCAACCTTTATTCCACCCTTAAATCCCCTTTAAATAAGCTGTTTTCACCCCTGCGGCCGGCCCGCATTCAGCATAGTTTTGAGCTGTAATCAATAGGCAAAAAGGCTGTCGCGAACAGGCAGCCCGGGCCCAAAAAAAGAAGAGTTTAGAATCTAAACCTTATCATCAAATCAAAACATGGACTTACTTATCAGCCTCAACCAGGAAAAATTAAATCAGGCTATTGCAAAGCTGCATAGCGATTCTAAAATTCACGCGTCGCTTTTCGTCGGATCAAAAAAAGGAAGTTTTGAAAAAGTGGATTTCCAGGTAGACTGGGATGTTACCGCCTCACCCCAAATTGATTTCAGGCCGCCAACCATCAACGAATGGATAAGCAGTATTAAAAGTGACGGCGGCAGGGCCATACCCTTGGATAATGCCTTTATTGTTTTTTTACCAGCCCTGGCGATAACCTTTTTTGATGGTGTTGATACCCGGCGTACCGAGTTTCCACTAACCATTATCGGCCGCATCCCCAATAACAACCAGGGTGCGCTGTTAACCGCCGAAGCTGTTGTAATTGATCTGTCCCGCTTATCCGATCTGGATAGTTATGTTGCAAGGGAAGAGTTTATTCCTGAGATTATCGACCAGGTTAACAAGGCCATATCAGGCCTCCAAATCCCCGCTCCATCGTTTGAAGGGGTTATGCTTACACCGCCCCGTGCCGGCATCAGCAATAAAAACCTCGTGGTAGCCTTTAACCTCATTGATCGTGGCCAGCCTGATGTAAGCCATGTATTTGTACCCGATAAACCTTTTGTGGTGATGGCCAGCCAGGACCTTATGCGCATAGCGGCCAACTACATGGTAACTACCCAAATTCAGGGTCAAACATTCCGTCTTGACGACAGGGTAGGCGGCTCGGGCTTTAATGCTCATTACAGCGTGGAAGCCCATATCGATTATATGCATGTTGAGCCTGCCGGTAACCCTACCATATTCAGAACAATGGCAGGCATGCGTGCCTTCGCTCAGGCCGGCGTCACCATCGATGTTCCGTACGATCCTACCAAATGGTAACCTTATCGCAAACAATTAAAAAAATAATACCATGGCAACCGTAAACGTAAATTTTGATCTCAGCCATCAGCCAAACCCTATCACTTTAAACCTGCAGGTACAATTAAACCGGGGCACTTTAACTATTGTACCGGTAGATATTCCGCGGGTTGTGGTAATTGCCATACCGCGCTATTCGGGCGGCGTGTTAGATAAAATCCTTTCAACCATCCTTGCACCCATTGCCAATATCATAGCAGGTTCGCTGGGCATGTTTGCTTCAGATATTTTCAGGGATAAAAGTTTTGATGTTTTCCATGTGCCTAACATGAGTTTCAATGCGCCGGGCATGACCATCACGCTAAAGCCTGCCAATCTTTCGCTGGGCGATTTTAACGGGATGCTGATGATTGGCGGTGATATCGAAATTTCATAAATGCGCTGGCCGACGGTATTAAAAAAACTGATGATGAAAATCATTATTGAAAATGAAAATTCAATGAGATCCAGCCTGGGCAATGCAAAAAAACTGAGTCCATCGGCCGGGGAATATATACTGCCTAACTCAACGCTGGCAAACCAACAATTGGAGCGCTGGTGCTGGGCCGCCATAGCCCAGGGATTAACGGCTTACTATCATCAAAACACTATCCAACAATATGAAATAGCCTCGCAGGTGTTAGGTTTTGATTGCTCGGCTTATACCGATAGCACTGATGTTAGCGAGCGATGCAATATCAATTATAACCTTGATAAGGCGCTGGAAGCTGTTAACTGCTACAGCCACTGGAGCCCCGGCAAGCCTTTTTTTGAGCGGGTACAGTTTGAGATAAGTATGGGCAGGCCGGTTTGCCTCCGGATAAACTGGTTTAAAGGCGATGCACACTATGTGATGATTAACGGCTTTAATGCCGCTAACGCAACGCTGCATATCCAGGATTCGTTGCATGGCCCCAGCCAGATAGTCTACAAACATTTCCCATCAAAATACCGCGCGGGCGGGGTATGGGCAGAAACCTATTGGACTATAAACAAATTATCAACCCAAAAAACTAAAAACCAATGAGCCAATTTGATGTGGCGGCGGGTATTTCCCAACAAGCCATCAACAACGTGATCCGCTTCCTGTTTGATAACGACGAAGCGAAGGAAAAACTTTTTACGTACCAAACCACCCAAACCATTCCTGATCTGGGCGATTTTGAACTGAGCCTGGTAATTAATGAGTTACCGCTTATTGTTTTTGAAGCGCCAACGCATGAGGAATGGGACGCTGCTATTAAACAGGAAAAGGCAGAGTGGCCTTTAGCCAACGGTTTTAAGCTGCAACTGCCATCGGTAACCGGCACAATGACTTATGATGAAGTAAGCACCACCGCAACCGGAGAGGTTATTATTATTTGCGATTTATTTGCCACCAGCCTTACTGATGTATGTTTAAAACCGCGGGCGATATTAGTTGATCAGACTGATTTTTCTGAAATGGATGCCGAACTGGTTAACCATCAGCTGGTGCCTGCACTGTTTGATATTGTTGACCCGGTGTTAACAAGCATCACTATACCGGCCATCCCCGCCTTTGAGGGTGTTGAACTGCAGCCTGTTGCCTTTAAAATAACCGGCGGCTCCATTGTGCTGGCATCATCGCTTAAAACCAATCCCGCCACCAATATCAGCGATTATACGCTGCCATCCGGTCTTACGTCGGGTGTTTACACTGAAGTATCAAGCGCTATCCCTAATGTTTTGCTTAATAAGGAGGTTAAAGGGCAAACCTTTGGTGATGAAGATAAAACGGGGCCTAATGAATGGTCGGCCGGGTACAAAATTGCCGTTACGGTTGCCGATTTGTCGCTCGATTTATCCGACGAAAAAATCACCGCGAAGCTAACTCCGGGCAATATCTCGGCAAAGGGCGAAGTAACCGGTTTGGGCATAGGCATCACCAAATCGGTATTATGCCCGGTAACCACGGCTATCGATGCCATGGTTGATCCGGATAACTGGGATAAATTAACTGCTTCGTTCGCTGTGAGCATTACTCCTAAAGAGGCATCTGTAGTGGCCGAAGCCAAACTGGTAACTGTAAAGGTTAAGGATAAAGATGTTCAGAAAGTACGCCTCAAAGTGGTATCAACCAACGAGTTTGCCATCAGGGCGTTGCCTACCTGGTCGGGCTCTATTGTGGGTACGGTAATGGCTACAGCCACCAGTGCCCTGGTTGATATGATCCCGAAATCGTTAGATAAGCTTATTGTAGATAAGATTATCACCAATCACCTGCAAAGCCTTGATGTTTATTCGGTACCCGTTATATCCAACACCATAGCGGGAGTGAAAATTTCGATAGGCATTCCTGATAATTCAATCACGGTATCAACAGGTAAAACCATAGTGCAGCAGCTTGAAATAAATGCCGTGCACGTGCCTGCCAACTAATAGCCCCAATTAAACAAACAACATAAATTAACCGGCACAGCACCCGGTTACAAAAAGGTTAAAACCAATTAAAAACTAAAAAAATGAACTGGAAAAATACCGAAAAGGCCATATATGCTGCTGTTAATAACCAGGCGCAGCAATTTGCATTAAAGGATACGGCCGAATATCCGCTGGCATTTAACGTTGATATGCCAACCTCATACGCTTTCAATAACGGCAACCTGAGCTTTAAGTTTACAGATTTTGTATGTTCCGATTTAAGGGATGTTCAACTCATTTCAGATGCCTGTGTAAAAACCGGCGATCAGGTCAGCATCCGTTTAATGCTTGATAAAATAACGCTGAAAGGCAGGTACACCATCAACGCTAAAATGGCTCACAAAATAACCATGGATACAGCCGGTAACATGTTGGATTTTGAAGATGAACGCGATTTGCTGCAGGCCGCAGGTGCAGACTCGGGCCGTAAGGATACCCTGAGCGCCGACGAGCAGCGCGCCTTTGCCGCAAACGCGCAGGACCAGGAAAAACGCCTGATGGATACGCCTGCAGGCCGTGAGCTGATGAAAACCTACCGCGAGCACAACGAAATATACAACGAGGTATTTAACACCAACCCTGCGGCCCGCAGAAGCTGGTATGCCAACGGTGCCACAGCCGCCATGGCCCGCGATACGGATTTCGCCCTGAAAACAGAGGGGGTGGTAGTTAACTCGCCCACAAAAACCTATGGCGTAAAAAATACCAGCTACAATGCCAACGCTATTTTACAGCAGCTGAACATATTTTCGAACACGCTGATAGCCGATCCGGATTTTGATATTACCGATCCCGATTCAAAACCCGATCCGGATAGTAAATACTATAAAGCCGCGGCTGCCGCTTTATCATTTGGTAAAGCCGTGGATCTGAATACCCATAATAACGATAAAAATATCAATCCCTTAACCGCTAACCAGGTTTATGATCACGTTAATAACTCAAACGCCATGCTGCCCCCGGTTACTGTTGAGGAGGTGATGAATGTTTTCTCGCAGGCCAATGGTAAAGGCGGGGCTGATGAGGCCGAAGGTAAAGGCTGGATAGTGCTTGATGAGGAACAGCGTAAACTGGTAAGGATGTGGCAAACAGAAGCCATCCAGCGGAAAGCTTTTGATCCGAATATGGCAGCTACTGTTTTATGGGAGGGCGAATGTGGTGCTGAGATCATCAATACCACGGTTGATGTAGAGCTGAGCATTAACGAGGCTGCACAACAAATAACTATTGATAAAACAAGCGTAAGCCTGCCAACTTTCGAATTTGATATCGACGATTCATCATGGACGGGTAAGGCTGCCGAGGTGATCCGCGAGCGCGTTTCGCAGCTTTATTTTATCAAAAGCCTGATAAGCAGGCAAATTGAGCAGGGCATTCAAACCGTAATCAATCAATCGGTTTTAACAGCCCTGCAGGCATCCTGAATTAAAATTGTAACAACTCACTGATTTTACTGCTTTGGAACCTAAATACGAAATAGACGATCTGAGCGGCAGCAGACCCGGACTTAAAATTACGACCGGCAGGACTAAAAACCCTGTCGATCGTATTTTGAACGATCTGCTTCCGGTTGATATGCTGCGCTTTAAAGAAACGCTTGCATCAGCGCTCGAACCGCAAAAAAACTACCTTACCGAAACCGAGCTTAACCTGTACAACCGGGGCAAAAAGCTGCGCCCTGTAATGATGATGCTTGCCGCCCGGCTGATTAGCGGCGATGGTGAGCTGAGCCATAAGGTGATTAAAGGTTCGGTATCGTTAGAGATGCTGCACGTAGCCACCCTGATACATGATGATATTATTGACAACTCGCTTTTACGCCGGGGCTTATCATCTGTTAATGCTACACGTGGCGTAAACGCGGCCATTTTGGTTGGCGATATGCAGTTTGTGCAGGCCATAAGGTGTTTTGTGGATGCCATTGATACCGGCAGCGAAATGGAATTGGTAAAGCTGGTGTTGGATACAGCCTTCAAAATTTGCGCGGGCGAGCTGGACGAGATAAACGCTGATCCGCATGCTTCTACCAAATCGCTTAAAAATCACTATTTCGAGGTAATAGAACGCAAAACGGCCATTATGTTTGGCCTGGCCTGCGAAACAGGGGCGGCAATTGTAGATGGCCGCACCGGCGAGGCAAGGCGCATAGGCTTTTATGGCCGCAGGGTAGGGCGGGCCTTCCAGATTATGGATGATCTGTTCGACTTTTTGCAGGATGCCGCTACATCGGGTAAAATATTAGGTACCGATCTGGCCCAGCGCAGGCTCACCCTCCCCATTATTTACGCGATGGAAGAGCTGGGTGATGATCACCTGGTAAGTAAAATAGTGCGCGGAACCATTGAAGCAACACCTGAGTTGCTGGAGCGGGGACAGGAGGCTATCAAAAACACCTCCGCCTTCGAGCGTTCATACGCCGATGCCCGTTTCCAGGCCCTCGATGCCCTGGAATACCTGAAGCCCTTTAAGCATAACCAATATTACCAGGCGTTGGAAGATATTGCCCTGTATACTGTCGATCGTAGTTTTTAAACCGATAACCTATGCCTTTTTTTAGTTTTTTACTCAATACTATCCGCCCGAGGGTTAACGATGAACACAACAAGCGCTTTTGGCTGCCCGGTGTATTAAAAGGAATTGATGGCCCCAAACCGGATACAAAATTGCTGCCTTTAAATATAAGCGATTGCAATATAGGCGCACTGAGCGGCGAGCCATGTACACTGGTAACAGAAGGTGTGCTTATAGGGATACGGACCGTGCTTACTGCGAAAAAGAAGGAGGTACGCCCGATAAATTTTGATCGTGAAGACATTATTCCCGATCCGGCAAACCCTGCTCCCTTGCTGTCGTTCAGTAACCTTGTTTTAAACGGGTTGGAAAATCAGTGGGTTTTGGATGATATGCCGGTTATTCAAAATAGCAGCGGCTATGAGGTGGTGATTAAACTTCAGCCCAACCATTATCCGGCAAGTACAGGATTAAGCGCACTGGGTATAAAAAGCGATTACCTGCTTTCGTTCACTGCCTGCGCTGCCGATTTGCCCGATCTGGCCAAATATAACGGCGGCTACAAGCAAAAGGTTGATGGTAGGGGCAAGGTTAGGCTTAGCATTATCAACGCGCTTTTAAAAGCAACAATTGGAGTTAATATTACCGGCGACGGACCAGACAGGCAGGCCGCTGTTGAGTTTAAAAATATTGTTTTTACCGATTTTTCTGCGGAGATGCCATTAGGTATCGAGGTAGATGAATTGGATGTAGAGTCGACCCTCAGCCAGTATTTTGTTGGCAAATGGGAAGATATGGCTAAAGTAGCCATGACATCTCCGCAAGGTGTGGAGGGCATTTTTGCCCGGGTTAACGCCGCCTTGAACGACGCGGATAACCTGCGCAGATTATCGGCCGAGGTTTCGCCGATGCTGGGGAATGTGCTGAACAGTATTTTTGGCACGGTGATGCCTCATGGCTTGCCGGTTGCTGAACATGCAGCTTTAAACCAGGTTGACGAGTATCTGTTCGACAGGATCAGGTATGCTTTTAATTATATAGATAATGACTGGTACCTGCCCAAAGCGGTATGCGCCTTGTCATCACCATCGCTCGAGCCCCTGCTGGTTGACCGGATCAATCTGCCCGATCAGAAGATAGCGGGTATGCTATTCGAGAATATCAGGATAACAGAACTTAATGTGGCGGGTTTTTCAAATATAATTGCACCCGCCGCGCAGCTATTATTTGATGAAAAGGGCAACCTTGATGCTACCCTGAAATTATGTGCACTTAACCCGCCGCCTGTTAAACAGTTCAGCGGTAAAAACATCCCGGCCCCGCCGCTTAAAGGTACGGCTAAAATTACCCTCGAGCGTAAGGGCAGCGAGCCTGTAACCATCAGTCTTGAAGTTACCATGCAAACGGGCGAGGTTAGCTTCCTCAACGAATTTTTGGGCGATAGTGTTGATACATTGCAACTGGATTTAAAATACCTGCGGCTTAAGGTAAGCCCCGATGTTATCACAATTGTTTTAAGTAAAGATTCGCCTTTTTCAGGCTTCATCTCATCAAAAATAAATACGCCCGAAATTAAAAATGAGATTATCGCCAAACTGAACGAATACGCGGCGGATAACCTGAAAAGTATCAGCGCGCAAATAACGGAGGCTATGCGTGCTGGGATAATATCGGGGCTGGATGTGTGAGATTAACCAAAACCCGATATTGGGAAACGCTCGATAATTTTTAAAAAAAATGTCATTTCGATAGAGCAGAGGGCGGATTGAGGGAGGCGCGAAAGAGAATTCCTGTACGCCATGCAAAGCGATTATGCAAGGTGTAAAAGCAGGGCGTACAAGATTTATCCTCACTCCGGCGCTCATCCCTACCCCGGTTCGTTCGAAATGACATCGGGCTTTTCGTCTCCGCATTAAACTTATTAAAACATAAATCAATCACCTTAAAAAATTAAATCATGTCACAAACAGATCCATTCATCTCGCTATTGATCATTTTTATAACCGATCCGGGCAGCGATTTTTATCTCCCTAAATTATTACAGGCCTGCAATGATCCAAAGCTTGAACCCTACACCAATAATAATATCGATCTGGGCACTTACCCGGTAATGAGGCGCGATTACAGATTTAACCTCATCAATATTAAAGTGGAAGGGATCAGCAATATCCAGGTTGAAAAGGAAGGGGCAAATGTACCGAGGATTTACATCAACGGCAGCAACGTTAAATTTTACGCCCGGCGCCCTAACACCGAAGCCCCCATGCCGCAACTGCCCGCCAAACTAAAACTGGCTGCCGATTTGATCATCACCCCGGTTGGCAGCGTCTCGCTCCCTGCAATACACGTAACGGCCGACATCGCGCACGCCCAGCTTTTCGGCGAATTTGATGCCACCTCTAACGGACGCGACGCTGAAACTATCCGCATCACTTTCATAAAACTTGCCCTGCAGCAAATGTTGGATCAGGCTGATAATATCGTGTTTAATATCGATGCCAAATCTGTTTTTAACCAGATGATCAACCGGATCATTAACCAGGATTCGGTAAAGCTTAAACTGGTAACCGAGCTGAATAACCAGTTAAGTTCGGCCTCGGTTTTGGGAACGCTCAGCGCGCAATCAACCGCGGCAGCTATAGCTGCACTTAAATAAGAGGTATATCAAATTAAACCGGTTATGGAGCGGGAATTAAGAGGTACGTTAAACGATGTTAACGGCTTTCTAAGCCTCATCAGGCCTTATTGCACCGGCGATAAGGCCCGATTTGAAATTTCGTGGACATTAAGGCCCGGTTGTTTTGAAAAATACGGCCGGCTTAATTATTGGATGGATCTCCACTCAATTGCTGATGGAGAGGTGGTGAAATTCATCCTTAATGATTTAAACGCGCCGCAGCAGATAAAAAATGCTTTTGAACAGTTTACCGGTCCCTTATGTGTAGGTTTTGGCTTCGCCACAACAGGTGGCTGGCCGGTGCTTCGCCTTTATCTGCACGGCCGGGGCCGCAAAGCACATGAAAGGGCCGGTTATTACGAGGCCTGGCGATGGGATCCGCACGGAACGGTTAAAAAGCATGTTTATACTTTTCAGTTCCATTCCGATATAACAGGAAGCGCCGTATCCGGATCTATCCCCGCCGTGTTTACGGATGCCTTTAATAAGATGACCGGCAATGAACGCTTCAAACAAACTTCCGGCTACTGGATTCGCAAGGATGCCGCGGGTATAACAGATAATATTTATTTAGCCCTGCCCTGGATGCCGCCTGTTGGGCAATTACCCGGTATTGATCAGGTACTGAATGATCTGAATATCCCGGACTGCTTTCGCCGGCAGGTTGCGGAGTTTCCGGTGAGGAATTTTGGTTATAAAATAAAAAATGGCACCCCGGAGATCACGATCTATACACCCGGTGAAATTTTTGGTGAAATACCAGATAACGAAGCAGAGTTGCAATATGCCGTTTTAAAAGCGGCGAATGAAGCAAATGCGTATTTAGAATTGTTTGCAGACGCCTTGCAGCCAGGTGTTACCGGCAACCAAAGTCAGCCATCCTTTGCGCAGGTAAGTTGGGATGGCTTTAGCAAATAAGAAGCCCGTTTGTCATTTGCCCGATCAAAATGACATCGTTCATTAATTAGAGTAGATTTCCTTTTAAACCGAGATCAACTCATTTTTGATGGCAAAAAGCACCATCCCCGTCCTCGATTTTAGCCCGAATTTTTGAAACAGCGATTCGCGATAGTTATCGATAGTGTGGGGGCTCAGGTTCATTTCTTCGGCTATCTCCTTGTAAGTAAGTTCGGAGCAGCTCAGTTTTAAAAACCTAAGCTCGTTGACGGTAGGTTCTTTTGATTTATCAACCTGGGCATTTTTATTTTGCATGGTATGCAGCAGTTTGCCGCTTACCAGTTCGTTTAGGTAATAGCCGTGTTTGCGGATGGTTTCGAGAGCGAATACCACATCCCTTATTTTTGATTCTTTGAGCATGTAGCCCACCGCACCGCTTTTGAGCATATTGATGATAGGCTTATCATCATCAAACATACTTAAGGCCAATACTTTTACCGATGGGTGGGTTTGCTGCAGCCAGGCGGTGGCTTCGTACCCGTTCATCACGGGCATGGTAATATCCATCAGGATCATATCGGGCAGCGGAAACTTTTTTAGCTTGCCTATCATGTCTTCGCCGTTTTCGGCATCAAATAAAATTTTAACTTCTTTAAAATCGCCAAGAAGGCTTGCCATGCCCTGCCTGAACAAAGTATGGTTATCAACAATAGCAATTTGTATTGGAGCGGTCATTATGATACGGGGGTAAATAATAGGTATAAAGGTATAATTGTGCTTATAAAGGTACGTATATATTTATTAAAGTGCCTTTTCCTGGTTCCGAGTTAATTTCGGCGCGGCCGTTTACCAGTTCGGTCCGTTTTTGCATGTTGTGCAGGCCCATGCCCTGGCGTTTGCCAAATACTTCGGCTACGTTAAAGCCTATTCCATTATCGGCTATGGCAAGCTGCGCGCATTGCCCGGTGTTTGATAATTTAACGGTAACCTCCGTTGCTTTCGAGTGCTTTACCGCATTATTCAAAATTTCCTGGAATAGCCTGAAAATAACAATCTCTTTATCCTGTGCATCCGGCGCAGTTACAAAACTATCGGCGCTGAAATCAATTGTAAAATTAACAGAACGTTTTATCCACTCCAGTTCAAATTCAATTGCTTTCACAAGCCCTTTGCTCAGCAATTCCTCGCCGTGAAAAAGGCGGGAGAGGCCGCGCAGCTCCTG
Source organism: Mucilaginibacter celer (assembly GCF_003576455.2). NCBI lineage: Bacteria > Pseudomonadati > Bacteroidota > Sphingobacteriia > Sphingobacteriales > Sphingobacteriaceae > Mucilaginibacter > Mucilaginibacter celer. The sequence continues at coordinate 3,253,926 of NZ_CP032869.1, read as the reverse complement.
GATACAACGCTTGGCCAGGTCTTCGGCGTGGTTTATTTTATCGGCAAGGCGGCTGGTATCATCTAAATCCACCGAACCTAAAGTCATGGCGGTAAGGCTCAGGATCTGGCCGATATGATCGTGCAGATCATAAGCTACGGCCTGCAGGGTTTGTTCCTGCACTTCAACCTGGTTGCGTAACAGCTTGCTTTCGTAGTCTTTTTGCAGCAGTTCCTTCTCTTCAAAGTGCTTTTTTTTGCGGCGGTTACTGATGATAACGTACGCGATTAAAAAGGTCGGCGCTATCAAAAAAATAACCGAAACTAAGATGATGAGATGAAAGAAGTCTTTTGACGATATCTGCATATAAACGCGTACGACCAGCAGCCGTAAAGCAATAGGTTTAACGCATTAAAGATAATATACCGGGCGGTTAAATTAAAGTCGGTTTCTTCTTTAATGAGATATTGAAAAAAAATGTTACTTACCGTACTGCCGAAGTAAAAAAACAATACGCCGTTAACCCACCAAAACTCGGGCGAGGAAAGGAGTGACTGGTAGTCATCATATTTCTGCACCAGGTAATAATATACCAGCGATGCTACTACGAAGACCACCGAAATTACAGAAGCCGTGATATCAACATAACCCTGAAAATGTTTAAAGAATACGAACTCTGAAATATATACTGTAAGGAATATAAAAGCCCATGCTGCTAAAAGTTTAAAGGGCTTAAAATACCTGCGGAACAGGTAATAAAAAAAGTAGCTCACCGTACCACACTCGGCCGTAATAAAAATATCATAAACGATGGAGTTACGCTGATGATGATCGCGCAGGTAAATGCCTGTAAACTCGATAAGGCAGGTTGCAAACTGGTAAATGAGCAATACCCGCCAGGCAGGGGTTTTATCCCAGGCTACACAAAACAGGCCAATAAAAAAACACAGGAGCTCGGCTCCTGTGTTGATGGTGATATAATGCACTTATTTATCAAATAAAGTTGCTCCGATTGATTTGCAGGTAGCGGGAGGAGGGCAAAGCTCGCCGCGGTTTTCGGGCGTGGTGGTGAAGATACCGCCGCTACCGCCATTTGAAAACGGCGATCCTTTATAATAATCGTTATGGTTGCCGCTGGCCTGGTCAAGGTAGGTTGATACCATAATAAGGGTGCTGTGGCCCCAGTAATCTTTTGGCGGGGTGTTGAGGCCTTTAGGATTGTAATGGTTGTCATAAGCAGCCATGTAAAAGCGGATCCCGTCGCCCTTTTCGGCCTTGATTTTTTTAACCAGGCTGTCTAAACGGTCGATACTGAACCAGATGCACCTGGTGTTAGGACGTTTTTTACCAAGAACGCCTTCGCCGGGAATGCTGTCATGCGTGTTCCGGCTAAAGTTGGCCACATACTTCATCGCCGAATCAACGCTGATGGTGTCGGGATCGAGTACAATTGATGGTGCCGGAGTGGTAGCCGCGCCCTGGGGCTTTTGGGTACATGCATAAAATGACATGGTGGCCAGTACGGCCGCTGCAATAGTTAGGTTTTTAAGGTTCATTATAGTTTTTGTTTTAGGTGTTTACGAAAGTGCAATATTTTAAATTAATCAAAGAAAGATTTAGTGCGGCTGCCAAAATCATTTTCTCCTGCCAAGAAATATCCATCCCCTTTTAATTATTCATTACAAAATTATAGGTAATAGTACTTGTAAAAAGGGTGTTTTCACCCTTTTAAACCTTTAGTCATAAACGGAGATTTGGGATATCAAATAATGAAGATGCAGGTTGAAATTTTTACTTCGGTTATAAACAGGTTATCCGGTTATAATAACCTTAAAGCGCTGATTAAAAATAAATTAATTAGTATTATAATAGTTAATAATTAAAACAAAACCATACATTTAACCCAATCAATTATCAACCTAAAAAAGAGGCTTAAGCCTTATTGCTAAAATTATGGAACCTTACATTGGCGAAGTCCGCATGTTTGCGGGCACCTATGCCCCCCAGGGGTGGGCAACCTGCGATGGTCAGACCATGTCTATCGCTCAAAACCAGGCTTTGTTTGCTTTAATTGGCACCACCTACGGCGGTGATGGTATTCAAACCTTTCAACTGCCCGATTTAAGAGGCCGTGCACCGGTACACGCCGGGCAGGGACGTAACCTGAGCCCTTATACACAAGGCCAAACTGCAGGTGCGCAGGTAAACTCGCTTACCGTAGCGCAAATGCCACAGCACTCGCACTTACTGGGCGCAAATTCGGCTGGTGGTAACCAGATTATTCCTACAAATTTTTATCCATCGGATATATTGGATCCGGTTACCGGTTCCGGTACGCCATTTTATTCGGACGTTGCTCCTGATGTTACCCTTAACCCGGCTACTATACAATCAACAGGCGGCGGGCAGCCGTTTTCAATACAATCGCCGGTGCTGGCTGTAACCTTTATCATAGCGCTTACCGGTATCTGGCCACCGCGTCCGTAATCTTTTTCAACCCTAAACCATTGAAATTGACAATGAAAATAGGCATTGTATCAAATTCAAAAATCTGCATACCCCTGCTTTCTTATTTAAGTAATTATAATAAAGCAGGGGTTATGCTCTATCTCGGCAAATCCGAGAACCCCGATCTGAATATTAATGAGATCATCGGGTTTTGCAAAGCGAGAAATATATCGGTTTATACCGAACATGATAAAGAAGAACTTTATGCCTGGCAGCAAATGCTTAATCCCGACATCCTGTTTTTTTCGGGATACAGCCACAAGGTGAGTGTAGCCAGGCTGGAGGATGTGAAGTATGGTGTATATAATATCCATTTTGGCAAACTGCCGGTATTCAGGGGGCCATCACCGGTTTTCTGGCAGTTAAAAAAGGGCGAGCCTAACCTGAGCCTTACCATCCACAGGCTCAGCGATAAATTTGACAGCGGGGCAGTTGTATGGGAACATCACATTAAAAATGAAGAGCATTGCAATTACAGCTATGTAAATGATGTTTTTAGCGATTTACAGGTGCGCGGCGTATTGGATGTGCTGGAATACATTAGCCATAACCGGCCGCTGAACCAGGTAGCGCAAGACGAAACCAGGGCGGTTTATTATAATAAACCTCAACTGGCCGATATTATGATAAACTGGGAACAAATGACCGCCCGTGAAATCATTAACCTGATAAAAGCCTGCACCCCCTGGAACAGAGGGGCCAGCAGCCTGATTAACGGTCACGAACTAAAAATACTTGATGCCGAACAGGTACCGGTTGCAAGGGCAAACACCGCGCCGGGCACTATCGATATCACGAACAAAACCTTTAATGTAACCTGTGTAAATGGTGCTTCATTAAATGTTAATTTTTTTAATATCAACAACACCAGCATCCCTGCCCGGCATGCCGGTTTTTATGGTTTAAAAACCGGGCAGCAATTCATGAGTAAATTATAACGGAGAAAGCTGTACAAAATATAAACCCTACTACTTATTACTTTTGTTATGTTAAAACATTTACTTCTACTTAAAAAGCATTTTTCAAAACTACCCGGTTTAGGGGTGGCATTTGTATTGATGCTGATGTTGCTTGGATTGGCCGGGAGCAGCCAGGCGCAGGTTTATTATTTAACCAACGATGCAACCAGCGGCTCGTCATCGGGCACCGACGGAATAAGCCGGATGGGCTACGATGGTGCATCTGCAACAGCCCTTGGCTCGGGGTTCACCAATTCGCCGGCGTTATTGCAGGTAGATTTGCCCAACAACAGGGCTTTTGTCTATGAGGCTTTTTCATCCAGCCCGCCAACCAACCTGGCTATAAAAGTAGTTAACCTTACTTCGGGTGCTGTTATAACAACTATTCCGCTGGCACTTACAGGCCGGATCCAATCCATTAAATACGACCCTATTAACGATTATATTTATTATGTAGTTCAGGATGCTACACCAACTTCTGCTTCAACCACCAATGATGCGCTGATCAGGGTTAAGCCCGATGGTACCGGTTCAACAACTTTAATAACCGGTTTTTGTACCAATCCATCGTTCCTGGCCCTTGATATAGCTCATAACCGGGTGTTTGTTTACCAAAATCTTTTTTCTGATCACTCATTTAAAGTGCTTACGCTTTCGGGCAATACTGCAAGTTTAACCGCCACATTGCCTACAGCTACTGTTCCGGCACCGATGGTAGGTGTTGATTGCGAATATGACGCTGCTACCGATTATATTTATTTTTTAACATCAGATAATGCCGCCGGTACTACGGCCACTGCTAACGATGCTTTGTATAAAATGCATTCGGACGGTACCGGGCAAACTACCGTTAAAGCATCGGTAATCCCAAGCGTACAATATCAGCTGGCTTTAGATGCCGGTAATAACCGCGCATTTTTAATTGATAACAGTTCATCTGAAAAAGCTATTTACTCAGTTAGTCTTGCCGATGGTACAACAACTAAAGTAAAAACAGTATTTGGGGTAACAAGCAGTTTGATAACCGGTATTTGGGTACCTGCCCGCGCTATACTCAGCACAACAGCAGCAAGCAACATATCATCAACAACGGTTACTTTAGGCGGCAACATTACCCGCAGCGATGTAAGCGTAACCGAGCGCGGGGTGGTATACAGTTCAAGCAATACCACACCAACAACTGCCGATAGCAAGGTAACCGGCGGTACCGGTACAGGTTCGTTTACAGTAAACACTTCGGGCCTGAGCCCGGTTACCACCTACTATGTTAGGGCTTACGCTATAAGCGGGGCGGGCACATCATATGGCAGTGTACAAACATTCACTACCTTATCTAACGATGCTTCGCTTTCGGCACTTACAACCAGTTCGGGCAGCCTTAGTCCATCGTTTTCAGGCAGTACAACGGCTTATAACGTTTCGGTGAGTAATGCCACAACTTCAATAACCGTAACACCTACCAGGAACAATGCCAACGCCACAATAAAAGTTAACGGTACCGCTGTTACATCAGGTACGGCATCAGGCAGCATCAGCCTGAATGTTGGTGATAATACCATAACAGTTGTTGGTTTGGCGCAGGATGGTATCACTACCAGAACCTATACTTTAACCGTAAACAGGGCTAAATTTACACAGGTTATAACTTTTGCCGCGCTACCTTCAAAAACTTATGGCAATGCTGATTTTGCGCCGGGCGCTACCGTAAACAGCAGCTTAACAGTTAGCTACAGCAGTGATAATACCGCAGTTGCCACTATAGTTGGCGGGCAAATTCATGTTGTAAGCGCGGGTACGGCAAACATCACCGCCTCGCAGGCCGGTGATGCCAATAACCTGGCTGCCGCCAATGTTACGCAAAGCCTTACCGTTAGTAAAGCTGCCGTTACTGTAACCGCCAATGCTGCAAGTAAAACTTACGGCGATGCCGATCCTTCATTAACTTATGGTATAACTACCGGCGCGTTAGTTGGCAGCGATACTTTTAGCGGTTCGCTTAGCCGGGCAGCGGGCACCGATGCAGGTACTTATGCCATAACACAGGGCAGCCTTGCCTTAAGCGCTAATTATACCCTTTCGTTTGTTGGTGCCAATTTAACTGTCAACAAAAGGCCAATTACAATTGCGCCGGTGCCTGCAAGTAAAGTTTATGGCGATGCCGATCCGGGAGCTTATCCTTATAATATAGCAGGAAGCGGGCTGGCCGGCAGCGATGGTATGTCCGGCTCGTTTACCCGGGCTGCAGGAGAAATTCCTGGTACTTATGCCTTAGCTTTGGGTACCAAGCACCCGATAAACTCCACAACGGGTGTCGACCAGAGTAACAACTATACACTCACGTTTACCCCCGAATATTTAACCATCAGCAAACGGGCTATAACCCTCAAACCCCAGCCGGCTACTAAGGTTTACGGCAGTGCCGATCCTGCGTTCCCTTATCAGTTTGTTGTAGGTTCGGTTGCACCGGGTGAGGGGATGACCGGTAGTTTTGGCCGTGCCGCAGGCGAAGATGTAGGCACTTATGCCTTAACCTTAGGCACTAAAGGGCCTGTAAATGCGTCAACAGGCGTTTCAACAGCCGATTATTATACCATATCGTTCGTGTCTGATAATTTAACCATCACCAAAAAAACAATTAATGTAACAGCAAACCTTGCAAGTAAGGTTTATGGAGATGCCGATCCAACCTTGCCTTATACTGCTGATGCGCTAAGCTTTGGTGATACGTTTACAGGCGCACTAACACGTGCAGCAGGCGAAAGCGTAGGCACCTACGCCATAAGCCAGGGCACACTGGCTTTAAATGCCGGTAACTACACACTTAATTTTACCGGCTCAACCTTTACCATATCCAAAAAAGTGATCAGCGTAACCGCCAACGCGGCTACCAAAGCTTATGGCGATGCCGACCCTGCATTTACCTATACAGCCGATGCCCTGGTAGGCAGCGATAGCTTTAGCGGTTCATTAACCCGTAGCCCGGGCGAAATTCCGGGCAACTATGCCATTAACCAGGGTTCGCTTGCTTTAAGTAATAATTATACCATCAGCTACACCAGTGCCGATTTAACTATCGGTAAGCGCAGTATCACCGTAAACGCAAACCTGATTAATAAACAGTATGGCGATGCCGATCCTGCTTTAACTTATACCTTAACAGGATCATTAGTAACCGGCGATGCGTTTTCGGGTTCGCTAAGCAGGCAGGCGGGCGAAAGCACCGGCTCGTACGTTATTCAAAAAGGAACCTTAACGGCGGGTGCTTATTATGATATCACCTTTAATGAAAATGATTTTGTTATTGCTAAACGTAATGTTACGGTAAATATCAATTCGGCGTCTAAATATTATGGCGATCCTGATCCTGATTTCACCTATACCATCGTCAGCGGTTCATTATTGCCGGGCGATCATTTTACCGGTGCGCTTACACGTGCAGCAGGCGAAACAGGAGTTCAGAACTACGCAATCACCAGAGGTACATTAGCCATCGATAATCCTGACTATACCTTATCAGTAACCCCTTCGGTACTTGCCATTAACCAGGCACCACTTACGGTAACTGTTGATAATAAAACCAAAAAACAAGGGGAGGCCAACCCGGTATTCACCTTTACTTACAGCGGCTTTAAAAACGGAGAAGGCCCTGCCGATCTGGTTAGCCAGGCACAGGCCACTACAACTGCCGGTACAAATTCGCCGGCAGGCACTTATTCTATTTATGCGGGATATGTTGCCTCGCCAAACTATACGGCCAATTATGTAGATGGCGTGCTTACCATATTACCGGTATCGCATGATGCCTCGCTTTCAAATATCACTTTGGCCGGTTTAAGCCTGAGCCCGGCTTTTGACAGTGCTACTACTTTTTATGAAGCCGATGCAGGCGATGCAAATTCTGTTACCATTACCCCAACTGTTAATGAGGCGCATGCTACCCTAACTATTAATGGCGATGTTGCTACTTCAGGCTCGGCCAAAACGTATAGCCTGTATGGCGGTACCAACTATATACAGGTAAATGTTACTGCCGAAGACGGAACAAGCACCAACAGCTACCTGGTGCTGGTTAATAAAAACAGGGCGGTTGATGCTAATCTTACTGCTTTGTCAATTGGTGGCAATGCTGTACCCGGTTTTGACCCTAATGTTACCACTTATGCTTTATCGGTACCTTACAGCACTGCTTCGGTTACGGTTGCTGCCGTATTGAGCGATCCGCATGGCATGGTAAGCTTAAATGTGAATGGCACACCGGTTGAAGGCGGCGCCGAAAGTCCGGTTAATTTGATTGAGGGCGATAATGTGATAAAAGTCAAGGTACGTGCCGAAAATCCATCGGTTAGCAAAACGTATACGGTAACCGTACATCGCGCCGAAAAAGTAAACGATGCAAGCCTGGCTTCACTTACTACCAGTCCGGTATCATTATTAGTAAGCACATCGGTATCAGGTACTGTTGTAAATTACACCACTTCGGTAGATCCTGCTGCGGGCAGTATTTCACTAATCGCGACAGCCAAATATGCGCTTTCAACCATTAAAATAAATGGTGTGACTACACCGAGCGGGGCTGCTTCAGCGCCTATATCATTAACGGATGCCACAACTGTGATAAGCACGGTAGTAACAGCGCCCGATGGTGTAACCACCAAAACCTATAATATTACTGTTAATAAAACAGGATCGAACGATGCTTTAGTGGGTTTAACAATGGATCCAAGCTCAATTTTAGTATCGGCAGGCGTTGTGGGTAATCAAACTACTTATAATACATCTGTGGCCGCCGGTACTACCAGCGTACGCATAACCCCTAAGGGTCGCGATGCCAATGTATCTGTCAAAATAAATGATGTACCTGTTGCTAACCAAACCCAATCGGCACCAATACCGCTAAACGCGAGCGGAGTTACGCCTGTTACCGTGGTAGCTACCGCGCAGGATGGTGTAACTGTGCGTAATTATGTTATTAATGTAAGCCGTAACGGATCAAACAATGTTAACCTGGCGGGTATTAAATTCAGCGCACCGTCAACCACGGTGGTAACCAGTAATGATGCCGAACTGGCCAGGTACACCGTAACCGTTGGCAGTACGGTTAGCAGTATTACGCTGCAGCCCACGCTACAAGATCCGAACGCTACGTTATACGTAAATGGTCTACCACAGGCCAGCGGTGCGGTTTCTGACCCTATCAATCTGTTCAGTGACCGCCCTACACCGGTAAATGTGTATGTGGCGGCGCAGGATGGTGTATCGGGCAAATTATATATTTACTCGTTTGTGCGGAGCGATGCTCAGAACACCACCCTGACACTTAAACTCGACCCCTCATCAGTGCTAATAAAAACCGGCACAACGGCCAATGTTATCACTTATACTACATCTGTATCTGCCGATGTAAGCAGCGTAACTATAACGCCTACCGCAGCCGTAACAGGCACTTCCATAAAAGTGAATGGCAGTGTAGTAAATAGCGGCTCGGCATCGGCACCCATAGCCCTTAATGCAACGGGTACTACCAGTATAGGTGTTGTAATTACCGCTGCCGATGGCATTACTACCAAAACCAACACAGTTATTGTAAGCAAAACGGGTTCAAATAACGCCAGCGCTTCTTTCAGGCTTAATGTTGCGGGCGTGCCGGTAGTTACATCATCATCCGGTTCGGTTTACAACTACAGTGTGTCTGTAGATAATGCAGTAAATAGTGTAAAGGTTATACCTACCACTCAAAACGCGTTTGCCACTACAATGATTAACGGGTTGGCGGTGGCCAATAACACCGAATCGGCCTCGATTGCTCTTAATGCATCCGGCGAAACGATTGTTACAGCAATAGTTACAGCCGAAGACGGTTTAACAACTAAAACGTATAATATCGCTATAAAGAAAAATGGATCGAACGATGCTTTGGTGGGTTTAAAAACCGATGTTAATTCGGTGCTTGTTTCTACCGGCATTGCGGGTAATCAAACCAGGTTGGTAACATCGGTTGGGGCGGATGTTAGCAGTTTAAGGCTAACCGCTACCGGCCGCGACCCTAATGTAACTATTAAAATGAACGGTGTGCCTGTGTTGAACGGCGTAGCCTCAGATCCGATTGCGCTGAATGCCACCGGCGTTACTACAGTTACAACCGAGGTAACAGCACAGGATGGAGTTACGGTACGGATCTTTATTTTAGAGATAAGCCGCAACGGATCAAATAACGCAGGTTTGGCATCGTTTAAGTTTACACCGGCATTAAGTCTTACCACGGTAAGCAATACTACAACAGCGGCTGTTTCAACCGCAACGGTAGCTAATTCGGTTTCGAGTGTTAAGGTAACACCCGTTGCCATTAACGCAGGGGCAACTATAACTGTAAATGGTAGCCCTGTTAACAGCGGCGTGCTATCAGATGCTATAGCGTTGGCCGTTGGCATTAATACGGTAACCATAGCTGTAACTGCCGAGGATGGCGTAACAACCAAAACATACACCGTAAACATAACAAGGGATGCGGGCGGCTCATCATTTGTAGCGCGAAACAATTTTGATGCGACTAATGAGGCTGCTGCTTTAACAGTACATTCGGCCGTATCACCTAACGGGGATGGTATTAATGATGTGCTTACCATTGATGGAATTAACAGTTATCCTGAAAATAAATTATCGATAATAAATAGCACCGGACTTGCTGTAAATGAGATAAAAAATTACGATAATAGTACACGGGTATTTGACGGGCACGCACAGAATGGTACGCTGCAAAAACCGGGTACTTACTTCTACGTGCTGGAATACCAGGATGGTAAAGAAACTAAGCGCAAAACAGGATATATCATACTAAAATACTAATGCCTAAACTAAGCTTCGCGCTGCTGTGCGTGCTGACCTTATTCACCATAAGGGCAAACGCACAGCAGCCTACCCGGTACACACAGTACATGAACAACCTAACCTTGTTAAACCCGGCTTATTCGTTAGTGGATAATACAGGTTCGATAAGTACACTGGTACGTAAACAATTAATAGGTATTAACGGTGCCCCCGCCACCTATGCCATCAACGGTAATCTGCCCATCGAATCGATAAACGGTTCGGCGGGTTTTATTGTTCAGAACGACGAGATAGCTGTAGAGCACCAGTTTCAGGCCAACGCGTATTTTGCCAAAGCCATTCAGCTAACCGAAACCGACTTTTTGGGCGTATCGCTTAACGGCGGCTTTAAAAATTACCGGGCCAACTATTCGCAATTAGATGATAACGATCCGCAATTCAGGAATGATGTAAGAGAAACCAGACCAAATATCGGTTTCGGGGTCATTTACTTTACCAAAGATTATTACCTGGGCATATCAGCTCCCGAACTTACCTTGCGCAGCCTTGGCACGGCGTCGGTGCAAACAGGCAGTAATTTTCGTAATCACTACTACTTGTCGGGCGCGTATTTAGCCACTGTTGGCGATGATGTGCAATTTAAGCCCGCCGCCCTGGTTGGGCTTACCCGCGGGCAGGATGCATTGGTAAATGTTTCGGGCACTTTGTATCTGAAGGAAACTTTGGGGATAGGGGCTAATTACAGCACCAACAAACAGGTGGCCGGGATCTTGAGCATCAATACCTCGACCATTAAAATAGGGTATAGCTATCAGTTCAACGCCTCATCAGGCCTGAGCAATTCATATAGTGCCGCACACGAGGTGACCTTAAGTTACCGTTTTGGCAAAAATGCTACAAACAACAGGTTGCTGTAATTTAAATTACAGCCGCCTGTCTTGTTCGGTAATAGGCAAATCATTGATGCTGGCATAGCGTTTTTGCATCAGTCCGTTTTCATCAAACTCCCAGTTTTCATTACCATAGGCACGGAACCATTCGCCATCGGCATTGTGGTATTCGTACTCAAAACGCACGGCAATGCGGTTATCGGTAAAGGCCCAAAGCTCTTTTTTTAGCTTATAGCTGAATTCTTTTTGCCACTTGCGGGTTAAAAATTCAACCACCTGTTGGCGCCCGTTAATAAATTCCGAGCGGTTGCGCCATTCGGTATCGATGGTGTAGGCTAAGGATACGCGGGCCGGGTCCTGGCTGTTCCAGGCATCTTCGGCCAGCTGAACTTTTTGTATAGCAGTTTCCCGTGTAAAAGGAGGGAGGGGAAGTTTCTGTTCCATAATGGTGTTTTTTTTATAGTATGTACCAAAATTATGGCTTTGCAGGCTATTCTAATTGTACTAATTATGGTTGTTGTTGTATTATATTGTTTAAATTAGATAGCGTTAATTAATCAATTACCTGCCCCAGATGAAAACCAAAAAAGCAGAGCAGCCCTTAGCCGATACCCCCGGCGTTGATGCCTATATGCAAAAGCTGGATCATCCGCTTAAAAATGTACTGGAAGCCTTAAGGCAAATCATCCTCAGCGTTGATCCCGAACTGGGCGAGCACATTAAATGGAATGCGCCCAGCTTTTTGTATACGGGGGAGATGAAGCCTTTTAACCCCAAAGAGTACAAGCGTTATGTAATTGTATCCAACCTGTTTCAGAAAGATTGCATCAGGCTGGTGTTTTGGCGCGGCGATTTGATTAACGATACAACAGGATTTTTAACCGGAGATTATGCGGATGGCAGGCGACTGGCATTTTTTCGTAGCATGGACGAGGTGAAGGAAAAGGAAGAAGTTTTGCGTAACGCCATTAAGGTGTGGCTTTCGGTATTGGATAAATAGATTTTGAGTTTTTGTTATGATCAGATTTATACAGCATATAAAGGATTTTAATGTTGATGCTGTTAAGGCAATGATAGAAAAAGATCCAAAATGGCTAACCTGGGCCGAAGACAACGGCAAAAACGCCCTGCATTATTTATGCGGAGTTGAAATATCCCGTCGCCCCGGAAAAGCAGCGGATAGTTTACAGTTGCTGAAGTTTTTGTTAGAGAAGGGGATGAACATCAACAGCATTCACCGGATAAAGGACGAATGCGGTTTTTTCCCGGCCACGCCGCTTTGGCATGCTTATGCTAAAGGACGCAATGAGCTGCTGTACAAACACCTACTTGCAAACGGCGCCGACCCTGAACATTGCATGTACGCCATTGCCTGGAATAACGACGTGGAAGCCGCCGAACTGTTTAAAAGCTATGGAGCCGATATTGATGATACAAGCGCCGATACGCCCTTTATGGGAGCCTTTAACTGGAAACGCTTTGAAGTAGCCGAATGGTTTTTAAACAACGGCGCCGATATCAATTTTGCCGATAAGGATGGTAATACTACCCTGTATCACGCCGTAAAACGCAAATACAAGCTTGACCAGATTAAACTGCTGCTGCGCTTCGGGGCCGATTTTGATAAAGAGAATAACAAAGGCGTCTCTCCTAAAATGCTGGCCCAACAAAACAACCAAACCGGTATGTTAAAACTTTTTGCCGCCAAAGGCTGATTTTCATCTACTATAGCCAAAACACACCCGTTACCAATAATATTATAGCTTTGCCCAGCCTGCTGGGTAAAATATCAAAACGTTTTTTAAATGCGGCCGTAAAGTGATGGGCATTTTTATAGCCAACGGTTTCGGCTACCTCGCCAACGCTGCGGCCTTGCTGCAGTAGTTTGTAGGCCAGGTTCATTCGTAACTCGGCCAGGTAACCAAAAACGGTGTTGCCGAACAGTATTTTAAAACCTTTCTTCAGTTTAAAATCATTAAGCCCGGTTTTTCGTGATAGCTCGATCAGTGAGCAGGGCGATCGCAGGTTGGCTTCCACCAGTTTTCTTGCTTCCATCAGGCGTTCTTTATCAGCATCGGTAAGCGCAAAGCCTGTTTCAGGACCGGGCTTAGCCGGTTGGTGTAGCCCGGTTAACAGTTCGAGTGTTTTAGCCTCGAGTAGCAGGCGTTTGATGTAGGGGAGATGATTGGTCCTTAAGATATCCTGTATGGCTGTAAAAGATTTCACAGATTGATAACTAAGTATATCGGGCTGCTCTTTTAAATTAAATTGGATGGCAGTTCTGTATGCTATTTTATTGATAAAGCTTTCGGTGAGTATAATGGTTATCAAACTGCAATGGCCGTTAACTGATAGCGCTGTACTAATACCATCGGTATAAATAGAATGGATATCACCTTCATCCATTTTAAATTTTGCGCTGTCGGTTTTCAACTCCAACCGCCCTTTTAATACCTGGCTCAGATAACTTCCTCTTATATCACTTCGGATCATCAAATGTGCAGTTTGCTTCAGGTTGATTGTGGTTTGGATAATGGCCACCCCCTCAAACCAATACTCCCCGATATCGATTAAGCCGCCATCGCTAAATAGTATCTGCCCGGTTCGTTCATCAATACAATTGGCAGCCAGGAAATCGTCTGGGTATTGCAGTTGTAAGTCGGTGGTTGGTGAAGCAGGAGTAAGGCTGATGTACATAAAATCCGTTTGGCGTTGTTTTCAATCCGTTTGGCGTTAACCACACTTCATGACGATGTCACAAATTTGCATCATTATTTTTAATTAGTCTAAATAAATGAAATTTTTCTTTCCTCTCGCACTCATCATAACCATACCGGCCGCTGTATTTGCACAGCAGGATACCACGAGGAAGGATAGCACCAAACAGTTAAAAGAGGTAGTGGTAACAGGAACCCGTACTGCCAAAAACCTGCAGCAGGTACCCATCCCCATAACCCGCATCACATCCGAAGAAATAAAAAAACGCGGCTTGGTACGCCTCAATGAAGTTTTATCCGAGCAAACGGGCATCAATATTTTAGATGATCCGCACGGGCAGGGCATCCAGATCCAGGGTTTTGATCCGGCTTATACCCTCATCCTGATAGACGGTTTGCCGCTGATTGGCCGCAGCACAGGCATCCTGGAACTGTCACGGATCACCACCAATAATATCGACAGGATAGAAATAGTAAAAGGCCCTACATCTTCCCTTTATGGCTCGGAGGCAATGGCCGGCGTAGTGAACATCATCACCGCCGAGCCTGCCAAAGGCTTTTCGGGCGGTGTAGCCGGCAGGTACGGCACCAATAAAAATGCCGATGTATCGCTAAATTCTGCCTACAAAACCAATAAGTTTTATATCAGCGGCTTTGCCAACAGGTACAGCAGCGCGGGCTACAGTTTGCAGCCCGCATCGGGTATCCCAACGGTATCACCTTTTTATGGCTATACTTTAAATGGCAAATCGGCCTATCGCTTTGATGATAACACCAGTTTGAAGTTATCCGTACGATATTATACCAACAACCAGGATAGCCGCTTTACCGTTGAGGATAATCGTTTTGCATCCGGCAAAGGCACCGAAAAGGATTTTAACATTGCCCCGGTCCTCACGCATCGCTTCAGCAAAAAAGATGTATCGGTATTGCAGCTTTACCGCTCGGTTTACAAAACCAACTCCGATATCAGGTACGAGGACAACAATGCCGTTTACGATCAAACTTTTTTCAATCAAACCTTTAACCGTGGCGAAATTCAAAATGATTACGCTATTCAGGATAATTTGAAACTAACCGCCGGTGCCGGTGCCCAGTATGAAACTGTGGAGGCCACGCGCTATACCAAACAACAATCGTTCACGTCGGGCTACGGCTATTTCCAGGCCGATTGGCTGCCGGTTAAAAAACTGGATCTTATTGCCGGTGGCAGGTTTGATGCGCACAGCGTTTATAAATCGCAATTCAGCCCTAAGCTGGCTGCCAGTTATGCGCTTAGCGACAAGTTTACCGTACTGGCCTCGGCAGGTAAAGGTTACAAAGCGCCGGATTTCAGGCAGCTATACCTCAATTTTACCAATGCCGAGGTTGGCTACAGCGTATTTGGCTATGAAGAAGCCCAGGCCGGTATCAACCGCCTGAAACAAGCCGGCCAGATAGAAACCGTCCTGATCGACCCATCAACCCTTAAAAGATTAAACGCCGAAAGCTCAACCGCCTTTAACTTCGGGTTCAGATACAAACCCGCCGGTAAATTATACTGGACAGCCAACCTGTTTCGCAATAACATCAATAACCTGATCGAGACGGCTGCCATCGCCCTGAAAACTAACGGGCAATCGGTATTCTCCTACTTCAACCTCAATAAAGTTTACACGCAGGGTGTAGAAACCGATTTAACTTACCAGCTATTCAACCCCCTGCAAATTGGCGGCGGCATGCAATACCTTGAGGCTTACGATCAGGATGTGCTTGATCAGATTAAAGCCGGCAAGGTATTCACCAAAGATCCGGAAACCAATCTTACCAAAACTTTAAAACGGAGCGATTACGGAGGCTTACTTGGCCGTTCAAAATATACCTACAACATCAGGCTTAATTATAACGACGAAAAAACAGGTCTCAATACCTCGGTAAGGGCCATTTACCGCGGCAGATATGGCTATAAAGACAGCGATGGTAATGGCATAGTAAACCGCGATGACGAGTATACCAACGGCTACATGCTCATCAATGCCTCGGTATCCAAACTGTTTTTGAAGGATGCCCTGAGATTGCAGATCACGGCTCAAAACCTGTTTAACCATAAAGACCCACAGGTGATCCTGAACCTGCCCGGACGACTGATCAACGCCGGCCTGGCCTATAATTTTAACAAGCAATAATTATTAAACGATCATAAAAATTCAAAACACATGTACAAATTCAAAACTTTATCATTAGCCCTTTGCTCCGCAGTTATTTTATTGGCATCATCATGCGATAAAAACAATGACGACCCAACACCCGAGCCAAGCAAACTAACCACCAAAACCATTGCCGACCTGAACGGCACAACCGGTGCGGTATACTTTAGCCTGGCAACCGGCGCGCAGGTAACCGGTGCCGACACGGCTTCGGCCACCAAATGGGATCTGAAATTTAAATCGACCAGTATTTTTGTAAATGGCGGTACATCAGGCACCGGCACAGCCCAGGCCCAGGTGGTGAGCAGTACCTTCGAGACCCTGACCGCGGCCCCGACTGCCGATTATAAAACTGATGCAACCGGCGCTCCCGCTATTGCAGGCTGGTACACTTACACTGCCGAAACTGCCCCGC
The DNA here is from genome assembly GCF_003576455.2 of Mucilaginibacter celer. Taxonomy (NCBI): domain Bacteria; kingdom Pseudomonadati; phylum Bacteroidota; class Sphingobacteriia; order Sphingobacteriales; family Sphingobacteriaceae; genus Mucilaginibacter; species Mucilaginibacter celer. Next base: position 3,237,447 of record NZ_CP032869.1, on the reverse strand, counting down.
AGCATGCCATACTTACCGTGCCCGGTAAAATATTGGTTATCAAAACAGCCGATGGCAAATACGCCAAGGTTGAAATGATAAGCTACTACAAAGGCAATCCAAACACAACAACAGCAACATTTGCCGATTTGGCTACCCGCCCGGCATCACGTTACTATACCTTCCGCTACGCTTACCAGGGCGACGGAACCACGAGCTTCAAATAGACAGGTTATCTATTGGTTGGTTAATTAATGTCGGAAGCCTCTCGCAAGGGAGGCTTTTTTGTGTTTTTTATTTTTTACCCTCTTTGCGGCGCAGCCGGAGAGAGGGTCGGCCAGCGAAGCGTAGCCGGGGGGAGTAAATATATGTTATGCTTATCCCGGTGAAATATTAATATACTTGTCTTATGAAAACTCAATCTGCCGCATATTACATCCAAACGCTAAACCTCCTGCCTCATCCCGAGGGAGGGCACTACAAAGAAACTTTCCGGTCGGGGCAAGAGGTAAGCCGGGTTGGCGCAGCAGATGTTAAACAAGCCTGTACTTCAATTTATTATTTATTGGAGAATAATGATTTTTCGGGTTTTCATCGCATCGCCTCTGATGAGATCTGGTATTTTCATAAAGGCGCACCGCTGTTGATTCATGTAATCGATCTGGATGGTAATTTGACAAGTCATGAATTATCCGACCTGGATACCGGCAGCTTTTCGGTTATGGTGAAAGCCGGTTTATGGTTCGCCGCCGAAATTAAAACGGGAGAGGGCTTTACGTTGGTGAGCTGCGCCGTTGCACCTGGTTTTGATTTCAGCGAATTTGAGATGGCTAAGCGGGATGAATTGGTTAAGAAGTATCCGCAACATATGGATTTATTGAGACGGATGTGTCGGGAGTAGATTACCGGCCGCTTTAATATACGTGGCACCTACGGAGCCTTAAAGCAGATTTTCTTAATTGCTATAAACACGGTACTCCTACGGAGTTCAATAATTCCGCTTTTTACAACTCCGTAGGAGTAGCGTGTTTATAGCCAAAACGACACAGTGTTTTCCGGCTCCGTAGATGCCTCGTATCCGCACGCACAGAAACATCACCAATTTAATCTCCCCAATCCGCCCATTTTATTTAATTTTGCCATTATGGATTTTATTATTGAAGCAGCCGTAAAAGCAGTTAAAGCATTATACCAAACTGATATCGAACCGGCTGCCGTTAGCATACAGGAAACCCGTAAGGAGTTTGAAGGCCAGGTAACTATCGTAACCTTTCCGTTTACAAAATTTTCAAAGAAAGGTCCGGAACAAACCGGTGCCGAAATAGGGGAGTACCTCAAAAACGAGCTGAAAGAAGTTGCCGCTTTCAATGTTATCAAAGGATTTTTGAATCTTTCTATCAGCGATGAATACTGGATTGGCCGGTTATATAATACCATTACTGCCGATGATTTTGCCGAACCAAAACCAAACGGGCAAAAGGTAATGGTTGAATATTCATCGCCAAATACCAACAAACCGTTGCACCTGGGCCATATCCGTAACAACCTGTTGGGTTATTCGGTAGCCGAAATTTTGGAGGCTGATGGTTACGAGGTGATTAAAACCAACCTGGTTAATGATCGCGGGATCCACATTTGTAAATCGATGCTGGCCTGGCAAAAATTGGGTAACGGCGAAACTCCTGAGTCATCGGGTATGAAAGGCGATCACCTGGTAGGTAAGTATTATGTGCTTTTTGATAAGGAACTGAGGGAGCAGCTTAAACCTGTGTTAAACGAGGTTTATGAAAAACATGATCTGTCGGCCTTTAAAGAAAATCAGAAGGCGAAAATAGAAGAATCATTAGCCACTATAGCCAAAGTAAAGGAAAAGCGTGCTCAAACACCCGAAACCAATACAAAATTGCTTGGCGAACTGGATGATAAAATTGCTGCGGAAGAAGATAAAATTAAGGAGATAGCCAAAAATGCTACGCCTATCATGATTGAAACCCAGCAAATGCTGCAAAAATGGGAAGCCGGCGACGAGGAGGTGATGAACCTGTGGCGTACCATGAATGGTTGGGTTTACGCTGGTTTTGCTGAAACCTACAAGCAACTGGGCGTTGATTTTGATAAATACTATTACGAATCAAACACCTACCTGTTAGGTAAGGATATTATTGAAGAAGGCCTTGAAAAAGGTGTGTTCTTCAAAAAAGAAGATAACTCGGTTTGGATTGACCTTACATCCGACGGGCTCGATGAAAAGCTGGTGCTTCGCGGCGACGGTACTTCGGTTTATATAACCCAGGATATGGGTACAGCCCAGCTTAAGTACAACGACTATCACATGGATAAATCCATCTATGTGGTGGGTAACGAGCAGGATTATCACTTTAAAGTATTGTTCCTGATATTGCAAAAATTGGGTAAAGTGGATGGTAATGGCTTGTTCCACCTGTCGTACGGTATGGTTGATCTGCCTTCGGGCAAAATGAAATCGCGCGAGGGAACGGTGGTTGATGCAGATGATTTGATGGCCGAAATGGAAGCGACTGCAAAGCAACAAACCGAAGAGATGGGCAAGGTAGAAGCTTTCAGTGAACAAGAAAAAACCGAACTTTACCATACCATTGGGATGGGGGCACTTAAGTACTTCCTGTTAAAGGTTGACCCTAAAAAACGTTTGTTATTTGACCCTAACGAATCGGTAGATTTTCAGGGCCATACCGGACCGTTTATTCAGTACACGCATGCGCGTATCAAATCGGTGTTAAGCAGGGCAGATTATCAGCCGCAAAGCAAGCCAACGGTTACAGAACTTGCCGGTGTTGAGCGCGACCTGATCGTATTGCTGGATAAATATCCCGAAACAGTTAAGGAGGCGGCGAAAGGTTATAGTCCGGCTATTATTGCTAACTATGTATACGAGCTTGCTAAAACCTACAATAAGTTTTACCACGAAAAATCGATACTACAGGCAGAAGACGAAGATTCGAAGCAATTCAGGTTAATCTTATCGGCTTCATCGGCCAAAGTGATCTCGAAAGGGATGAAATTGTTGGGAATAGAAGTGCCGGAAAGGATGTAGCCCAGTTGCTGAACTATATAAAAACGAACCTCATCTGATGAAAAAATATAAAATACTTTTTGCAGGATTGGCCGCGTTTTTATTCGCTTGTAATAACAGCAATAAGCCGCAGGCACAGGAACCGGTAACAAAGCCCGTTGAGTATGTGAAGCCCACTGCTGAACAGGCCGAACGGCGACGTACATCTGAAGCTTATTGCAAGCTCCATGAGATCCCGGTTTATAAAAATCCTAATGCGCTGTTTACCGATCCGGAAAGCAAGGTTTCTATCCGCACTAAAGATGAAATTGTAAATCGCGCCCTGGCATTAATGTATTTGGGCATTAAAAGCGAAGGGGAAACAAAGGATAAGCTTGATGAATTGGATAAGAAATATCACATGTCATCAAACTTTACAGCTAAAGAGAAGGAGTATGTCAATACGGCGCAGCCTACAGCACAACAAACTGCAGATGCCAACTGGCGATATGAAAGCCTGCACGTGATGCTTTGGGCATTGGGTTATATCGATAATTTATCATACCCGGATACCGTTTGCAATGTATACAAGGATGTAAAGATCATTTATGATTTAAGCGAAGAGCAATTCAGGGCGAAGGCGAAATTAAGAAGCAGGAAGGAAATTCTTGATCAGGCAGATCTTATTTTAAGGCTTCACTGGGCCTGCGTAAGCGCCCGCCTTAAAAATAAGGCTGCTCCCGGCAAACTCGATGCAGATATTGTAAGCGAACGTCACTACGCGCTAAACTGGCTCATTAACTACATGAACCAGGCCTGGGACGATGTAACAACCGATACCTGATGCAATAAAACCAAAAGCCCTGAGTAAATCAAACACTCAGGGCTTTTGGTTTTTTATAACTCCCCCTTTAGGGGGCTGGGGGGCTTATCTCCAATAACCTCTCACCCAAACATAACCGCGATTGGTTGGCTGCCAATGGCCTTGTACATATACCCTGTTATAGCGGGGCCTTGCATAAAAGCCTCTGCGATATACATAATGGTTTCCGCGCCAAACCCATTCGCCGGGCACCCAAACGGCGTTGGGATATGGAGCTACGGGGCGTTCGTAGACAGGTTCAACCGGTTGTTCGGTTACGTAAGCCTGGCTTGAGCACGATGCAAACAATGAGCCTGTTAAGGCAAGTACTATTCCTAATTTAGCTATGGTTTTCATTTTTAGATGTTTTTTAATTGTCAAGTATTAACTATTGACACTTGCAAACATCAAAAGTTTAACCGCTCCTAACCAGCAAACTTATCAGCTACTATCAGTTCCTTGCTTCCCGGCGTATATTTATAAAAACCACTGCCGGTTTTAGCACCTAAATGACCTGCCGTTATCATGTTAACCAATAGCGGACATGGAGCGTATTTAGGGTTGCCAAAACCATCGTGCAATACTTTTAAAATAGCCAGGCAAACATCAAGGCCAATAAAATCGGCCAGTTGCAATGGTCCCATCGGGTGGGCCATGCCCAGTTTCATTACGGTATCAATTTCCTGCACGCCGGCCACGCCCTCGTACAAGGTATAAACAGCCTCGTTTATCATCGGCATTAAAACGCGGTTGGCTACAAAGCCGGGGTAATCGTTCACCTCAACAGGCTCTTTACCCAGCGTGCGCGAAAGCTCCATAATAGTTGCGGTAACCTCATCGGTGGTGGCATATCCCCTAATCACCTCTACCAGTTTCATTACCGGTACAGGGTTCATAAAGTGCATGCCAATCACATTGCCCGGTTTTTTGGTTACCGAGGCTATTTTGGTGATGGATATGGATGAGGTGTTGGATGCCAGGATAGCGTTTTCGCCGCAGATTTCGCTTAGCTGTTTAAACAGTTTCAGTTTAATCTCCTCATTTTCGGTTGCGGCTTCAATTACCAGGTCGGCATTTTTGGCACCGTCATTTAAATCGGTAAATACGCTGATGCGGCTTAGCGTGTCGGCTTTGGCTTGCTCATCAATAGTCCCTTTTTTTACCTGCCTGTCTAAATTATTGGCAATGGTTTGCAAGGCTTTACTCAATGCGTTGTCGCTGATGTCAACAACGGCTACGTTAAAGCCGTGTTGCGCAAAAGTATGAGCTATGCCGTTGCCCATAGTGCCCGAACCTATAACGGTAATATTTTTCATAACTGGATGTTTATAACCCGTTAAAGATATTAAAAACGCCTGTATTACAAGGTAATCAACTTGCCGGCTTCCTTAATGGCTTTTTTGTCGATGGTTTTGTAATCGGGAACCTGGCCCAGATCATTCAGTTCCGAGTATTCGAGGATATAGCTTTTGGAGTAAATATCCTTCGGCCCGTTAAAAACTATCCCCATAACCGGGATGCCGTACTTTTTAAGGGCATGTATAGAAAGCAGGGTATGGTTAATACTGCCCAGGTAATGCCTGCTTACCAGCACCACACGCGCATTTAACTGTTTAATCAAATCGATAATTAAAAAATTATTATTCAGGGGTACCATCAGGCCGCCGGCACCTTCAATTATCAGTTGTTTTTCGGTTTGGGGGAGTACTATTTTTTCCAGATCGATGGTTACTTTATCCAGCGCTGCCGATTTGTGGGGCGAAAACGGCTGCGTAAGCGCATAAGCCTCGGGAAAAAAATGTGTTTCGCTGTTTGAAATGAGGCTTTTAACGGTAAGCGTATCGCTTTTGTCCAGATCGCCCGATTGGATGGGCTTCCAGTAGTCGGCTTTTAATTTCTCGGTTAAAATTGCCGAAATTATCGTTTTACCTACACCGGTGCCAATACCGGTAACAAAAATAGGTTGCTTATCGAGCATGTAATCGTGTTAAATTTTTAAGGGTATCAGCCAGCAAAGTTAAATCATTTTCTGTATTAAAACTATGCAGGCAAATCCTGATCCGCTCCGTACCGGTCGCAACTGTGGGGCTTAAAATAGGCCGTACATCCAACCCGTTTATTTGCAGCTGGTTAGCAACTTCGCGCGCCAGATCATTATTCCTTAACAGAATACATTGTATGGAGCTGTGGCTTTCAATTAACGGAAAATCGTTGCTTAGTTTAACTATATCCTTAAATAACCGGATGTTATTTTTAAGGTTGATGACGGTATCCGGAGAGTCTTTGAGCAACTGATATGCCATTTTTACAGCGGCCAACTGGTGAAAAGGAGCGGCCGTAGTATAAATAAAAGGCCGCGCAAAATTAATGAGGTAATTACGCAGGTTGTTACTGCCTAATACAATGGCACCGTGGCCGCCGAGTGCCTTGCCGAAAGTAACTACGCGGGCAAATACCCGGTTATGCATCTTTAATTCACTTACCAGGCCGTGCGGGTATAAACCAACGGCATGCGCTTCGTCAACAATTAATGCGGCATTGTATTTTTCGGTAAGCGTTAATATTTCGGATAGGGGAGGCATATCACCATCCATCGAATAAACGCTTTCAATAACCACATAACAATTGCCTTTGGCCAGTTTTAGTTTACTTTCCAGGCTTTCCGGGTCGTTATGTTTAAAGCTGTACCGGTTGGCATAGCTTAGCCGGGCACCATCAATAATAGAGGCATGCACCAGCTCGTCTAAAATAATGGTATCACCGCGCTGAGCCAGGGATGACAGTAAGCCGAGATTAGCATCATAGCCCGAATTGAACAGTAGTCCTGCTTCGGCCTGGTGCCATGTAGCAATTTGTTTTTCAAGCGCTTCTGCATATTGGATATTACCGGATAGCAATCTCGACCCGGCCGAACCATTTAAACTGAGCGGATGATTTTCTATCTCATTTGTAATGTTCTGTTTTAAAATGGCCGAATGGGCAAAACCCAGGTAGTCGTTCGAACAAAAATCAATCAGGCCGTTTTCAGGCTTAAGTTGGCGGTATATACCCGCCTCGCGGCGCTCATGCAGTTTGCGTTGTAAAAAATCTTCGGCCTGTTTCAATGCTGTTGTTTTATGCAAAAATAAAAAAAGCGGCCATTAGCCGCTCCTTTATCCCAATAGGGTTAAATATTATTGGCCTCCGCCCTGGCGCATACGCTCCATGCGTTCTTTCATGGCTTTATCGTAAGCGGCAGCTTGCTCCGGAGTTAAAATAGCTTTAATTTTGGTGTTGGTTGCCTCCATCATCGGGCGCATTGCCGAACGCATAGCATCCCTGTCGCCGTTGGCAGCGGTACGTACACTATCCATTTTAGTAGCCTGCTCTTTGTAAACCGCAGTGATCTTGGTAGTTTGATCATCCGTTAGTTTAAGCTGAGTTTGCAAATCCTTGGCTCTTTCTTCAGGGCTTTTCCTCATCATGCCTTGCGCATGGCTTGCTGCCGAAATTCCTAATACGAAACAGCACATTAACAATAATTTTTTCATCGCTTTTTAATTTAATTTACGTTTTAATCTTAAGATAAAGATATACCGTAATGGTTTAAAAAAGCCGATGTAACTTAATTGTTGCCTTGCTGCAGGTTTGATATTGAGCGTTGCATTTGCGCCATCATAGCCGTTAAACTTTCCATTGTAGGCTCGGGCGATGGCTCGGGCAGATGGGTTGAAATGTAGCCTTTAGCCTTCCAAAGTTCCAGCACATCCTCGCCCGATATTTCGTAGGGCTCGTATACCGGGTTATCCGATATCAGCTTCAGTTTTTTATTCTCTTTAAATTTATTGCCGATACGTTTATATACTACACCATCATTTTTAGAGATCACCACGTAAGTTTCGCCGCTTTTAACATCACCCCAGTTTTCTACATATTCACCTATTATAATAGTACCCGATTGTAAGGGCAGCATCGAATCGCCTTTAATCTCGAAAGCGCGGAAGGTGCCCTGCTTAAACATAGGCAGGTAAAACTTCGGTAATTGCGATACATATTCCGGGTCGGCATAGCCGTTAAGGTAGCCGGCACTGGCTTTTACAGGCACCATCTCGATATTTTCATTATCCTCTTTATCAACCGAGATGCTCAGGATGCGGATGTTGGCCGGGTTACCTTTTGGCTTGGGCTGCCACTTTTCGTTGATGGTTTCGTTGATAAAGTCATCAATAGTAACGTCAAAATAGGTTGCTAATGTTTTTAGTAGTTCGTATTTCGGGTCGGCACGGTCTTCTTCGTATGCGCCTACTAATGAGCGTTTTATACCTAATTCATCCGCAAATTGCTGTTGGGTAAGCCCCTTTTTTTTGCGGAGAAATTTAATATTTTGTGAAATTATTGACATAAAATTTGGATTTGCTAAATTTATTAGTAATTTTATGCTCATAAAGTTAGTAATAATTATTTGTTCACCAAATTTTTTATCATAAAATGAAACGTTTCGTTTATATCATTACCGACAGAAACCGCAAAAATCTGCACGTAGGCCTATGTTCTGATCTGATGAAAACCATCCAGTTTTACAGCGAAATGCCAACCTTGTTTTTTGACAATGCGCAGCAGCTAAACCGCCTGGTGTATTTTGAAGAGATCAATACCGAAGAGCAGGCCATGGAACGTTTTAAAGTAGTGAGCACTTTTACCCGCCCGCAAAAAGAAAAAATGATCCGTGCGGTTAATGCCGACTGGATCGATTTAACCATCGGGTTGAAATATGAAAGTGGTTTACGTGTAAGACCGCAGCTGCGCCCGTCGCTCAACACCAACCGCAGGGCTATGGCTTTTTAATAAATTTTAAAGCGCCCGAGTTCATGCAGTACCTTTTGCCGCCGCGATTGGCGGGGCCATCGTCAAACACGTGGCCAAGGTGCAGGCCTGTACTTTTTTCGATAACCTCATCGCGCGTCATGCCGTAACTGTTATCGGTAACTATTGCTACTTTATTCGGGTCTGCCGGTTTTACAAAACTTGGCCAGCCCGTACCGCTGTCAAATTTATCATCCGACGAAAACAGTACCTCGCCGGTGGCAGCGCTCACATATACACCCTTTTCGTGGTTGTTCCAGTATTCGTTATGGTATGGTGGTTCGGTACCGCTTTCAACCATAATATGATATTGATCGGGCGTTAGGGTCTTTTTCCATTCGGCAGCCGGTTTGCTCAGGCGTTTGCTGTTTTGCCCGCTGCTGTTTTGGCAGCCGAGGACGGTTAGCATGCTTAGCGTTATTAATATTGCAAGTATTTTTTTCATGGTGTTTTTTTTTTAACTTAAACAATACAATATGCGGGATGCATTTTGACTGCTATGCCGATGTTACATCGGCTATTTAAAATTACGTAATTCCGGTTGGCGAAGATGTCATTAAAAAGTTTGTTTATATCACCCGTTTCTTTGGTATCAACACTTTGTTCACCACATGAATAACGCCGTTGTTTTGGGCAATATCTGCCTGGCTTATGATGCTTTTGCCTCCGTTGGCATCTATTAAAACAATGTTGCTGCTGCTGTCTATCCGGGCAGTAAGGATGCCGCCGGAGAGCGTGGTAAATGTTGCTATCCCTTTATGTTTATTTATTTGTTTCCTGATCTGTTTTATTTTGTATTCGCCGGCTATGGCGTGATAGGTAACCAGGTCGGTTAAATCCCATACGTGAGCAGGCTTGGCCAACGAATCGAGTTTACCGGCAGGCATATCAGTATAACCCGTGTCATCCGGCACAAATATGGTGATAGGGCCGCGGCTGGTGTAGGTGCGGGTTAAGTTTGTTTTTTTGATGAAGGATGAAAAAGTATGTGTATTGGGCGCTAAGGAGATGTTTTTAACAATATCATTTGTTGAAAGCATCGCCGGGACTACAGGCGCATTGTTTTTGCCATCGGCCTGGGCAAGTAAGGTTGTTGTGTAAAAAAGCGCCGACCCAAATAGTAGTAACTTTTTCATAGTGTGATGGTTATCACATAAACATACAAAATAAAAATCTGTTTTTGAAATGAATTATATGTGGGTGGCCGGGGGATGGCAATAGCACGGAATCTATACCTATTAAAGTATTACCTTTGTTAAGCTATGGAAATCTTTCCCACCCAATACTCAACCTTATCTTCCGCAGCATTGAATATTAAACTCGGCGAAAGCTATAGCTTAAGTGATACTACCTGCAGATTACTGGTCAGGAATGTGAGTGACACGTACATACTTGAAAGTGCTACCGGTAAATATATCTTCAAAATTTACCGCGATGCGCATCGCAAACAGGAAGAAATTAGGGGAGAAGTGGAACTGTTGACTGTTTTGTTTGAAAAAGGCGCCAGTGTATCCCGCCCCATTCCTGATAAAAGCGGAGAAATACTACAGGTTTTTAATGCTGCGGAAGGTACCCGATACGGAGTTTTATTTACGTGGGCCGAAGGTAAGCCTGTTTACACCATGACTGATAGTCAATTAGAAACAGTAGGACGGGAGATGGCCATACTCCATGATATCAGCTCATCCATTCAATTAAGTTATCAACGGAAAGCTTATTCGGTTGAGACAGTGATTATTCGCCCGCTTGAGGTGGTTGAACCGGCTTTTGCCGGGCTTGAAGAAGAATATGACTATTTAAAACATACGGCTAAAGAGGTGATCAATCAATATCAAAACTTTTTTTCCGGTTTTAATTATGGGTACTGCCATTTTGATTTTTTGCCAAAGAATTTCCACTTTGATGATAACGATGTCATCACTTTTTTTGATTTCGATTTTGCAGGCGAAGGCTTCCTGGCTTATGACATCACATCGTTTTTTATCCATTTCTTTTTAGAGTTCACTACCGGCAAAATCACCGCGGAGGAAGCGCGGAGGGCCTTTGGCGTTTTTGTTGATAGTTACCGCAAAGTACGGCGCTTATCAGATGAAGAAATCTCGGCTATACCATATTTGGGGTTTGGATTCTGGGTTTTTTACCTCGGGTTTCAGTACGAAAATTTTGACGATTGGTCGAACCTGTTTTTCGGGCCTAAGTTTTTGAAAGAGCGTACTGCTTTGATTAAAAAGTGGATGGATACGGCCCATGTCTTGTTGCCGTAGCTGAAATTGCCAATCCGGTATAAAACAACAAAAGCGGCGTACAGCCGCGTTTGTTGTTTTATCAATAAAGATTTCGTTACCAGCCAGGTGTAAAGCCTAAGCCGAATACAGGTTTTTTAACGTCGGTACGGTTAAACGGCACAGCAAAATAAGGCTCGAGAATAAAAGCGCCGAAAACGTTTATTCTTAACGAAATACCCGCGCTTAAGGCCGGCACGCGCCCGTAAATATTTTGTGTGGTGATATTGCCATTACCGTCATTAAACTCCTGCGTACCAATTACGGGCGGGTCTTTGCGGAAATAGATATGATCGCCTGCGTTCCAGGCTAAGCCGGCATCAAAAAACAGGTTGAGATCGGTAAACAGGAATTTTGATTTAATAGCCGCCAGTTTTTCCGGACCGGTAAAGGGTAAACGGGTTTCAAAGTTAAATACCGCCAAACGGCTTCCCGAAAGCTGATCGATAGTGAAACCATTTGATGAAGTTTGGTTACGGTTGTAAAAAGTTTGTCCCTCGTAACCGCGGATATAGAACGGATAGCCCACAAAAAGCGGGTATAAACCCTTGTCTTCGCCAAAGCGGCCTGTTGCAAAAAAGCGGGCGGCAAACGTTACCGGCGCAACGCGTACATATTTCCTGAGATCAATTGTAGGCGAGAAAAATTTATAGGTACCAAAGTTGTAACCGGCTTCCAGCCTGTATCTGAAACCATTAAGCGGAGCAGTTACGCCAAAGTAAGAGTTATCGCCAATTAAAGCGGTTGAAAGCGTAAGTATGGAATACGATTTCAGGTTATAAAAATAAGTTGAACCGTAGTTTTGGTTGAGGGTGGCGGTTTCCTCATCGTTAGGGATTTTTTTCCTGTCAGAATTGATATAGTTTCCTATGTTGATCTGAGGTTTGCCGTTAACCATGGCAGTATCGATAGTATAGTAATCGGCATAGCGGTCGACACGGTAATAATTGTGCGATGCTGCTCCACTTACTTCAAAGCGTGTAGTACGCGAGAAAGGGTAGGAAGTGAATACCCTACCCGCATCCTCAAAGTTGCGGATGATATCAATATTGTCGGAATATACCGTTTGGTTTTTACCGCCAACATTCTTTACCGGGTAGGTAGCCGTATTAAAACCAAACTGGTAAGGGATGTGCGAAACGCCGACACCGAGGTTCCATCTGCCGGTTTGGTTTACATAAGTAACCGCTGCACCCGAGTCATAAATTTGCCCGTTGACCGATGCCGCCGCAAAGATCTGGTTACGTCCCAAAATATCGCTGAATACCCCCTGGATCCCGCTTGAAAGGCTGGTACCGTAAAAGTTACTCACCCCTACACCAATGCCGCTGCCCGCCAGGTAATCCAGCTTAAATTTGGAGCGGAAGGGGATAGCCTTTACCGAGTCGGTGGGGATTTTGCGATAGGCCAAAAAGTTGTTGAGGTTGGAGTTGATCAGATCAACACCTACCGAGCGGTTTGGCGGCAAGGTGCCTGCCGCAAAATTTACATCGCCTGCCTGTACTACAACTGGTGTAAAATCTGAAGCCTTAGCATTATAAATGGAATATTTTTGTGCACGGTAGTAGGAGTAAACCACATCATCATGATTGGAAATACTCAAAGCCGGCGAATATTCGGTAATGCCCGAAATGCCGGTGAACAGGTTGGTCATCTGTTCAATCTTACCGCCGTCGATAGTATAACGGTACAGGTTCCGGAAACCATCGCGGTTGGACAGGAAATAGATCTGTTTGCCATCGGCCGAGTATTGCGGGTTGAGGTTATTAGCCGTGTTAAAAATTTTCAGATCGGTGATCTTACCTGTTTCCAGGTCGAGCTCGGCGAGGTTGAAAGGGATATCCTGCTCCAGGCTTTGATCATAAGTTGTCCTGTCGCTCGAGTAGATGATCTTTTTACCATCGGGCGAATAACTCGGCTGGTAATCGGAATATTTATCGTTGGTAAGCCGGGTAATCTTTTTGGTATCGAAGTTATAGGAGTACAAATCGCTCTGTCCCTCAACCAATCCCTGGAAGGCGATATCCTTACCATTTGGCGACCACGACAGGTTACTAAACTGCTCAACCTGCTCCATCGAAATATCATCAACCACGTCGCCGCTTTTCAAATCAACCACATCCAGCCGGTTACGCCCCTTGCTGAACACGCTGAACGCAAACTTCTTCCCATCCGGAGACCATGCGCCGGCCGATTCGATAAAATTAAACTCATCGATATGGGTGTTGGATACCTTACTCGTGAGCTTTCGCAAGATCCGCCCGGTTTTGGCATCGGCCAGGTAAAGATCAATACTGAATAAACTTTTAGCCGAAAGGAAGGCTACATATTTGCCATCGGGGCTAACCGAAGGTGCAACCACCAGGTCGCCGCTATTTTTACTATCAACCAGTTTAATGCCTTTGGGCGTTTGGGTGGTATCTTTTAAAAAAGGTTTGTAGGTAGCCTCGATCGAGTTTTTCCAGAGGCGCGAAAGTGTACGATCGTCATAACCAAAAGTGCGCCTAATGCCGTATTCAAGGCCATATCGCGCAGCATTCTTAAAAAACGGAACAATCACGGTATCGCCATAAGTTGAACCAATGAACGACCAAAACGCCTCTCCGTAACGGTAAGGGAAATACTTGCTGCTCTCCGTCAAATCGCGTACGGTAGGTATATCGTGGTTTAAATAGGCATCGCGCATCCACATCGCCGTATAAGTATCTTTTTTACCCAACGACAGGTACTCGGCCATCCCTTCAATCATCCACAGGGGAATGTTATTGATATTTTCATATTCGGTTGAATCATGGCCCAGCAATAAACGATATTGAAAGGCGTGCACCAACTCGTGGCCTATAACGTGGCGGGTGGTTTGGTTGGTTTCCATCACCGGCATTACCACGCGGTTTTTAAGGCCCTCGGTAACACCGCCTGTACCTACGCTAATCTCACCGTCGATAGCTGTAGTTTGCTGAAAATCGGGGTGGTTGGCATATAGGATTATGGGGTTGGCATGTTTAAATGTATCCCTGAAAACCTGTTGATGCAGGGTGTACCACAATTCGCTTTCCTGGGCGAAGCGTTTTACCATGCTATCATTTTTCAGGTAGTAATAAATCTCAAAGTGTGGGGTTTTGTAAACGTTAAACTTCAGGTTTTTATACCTCACTTTATTCTGGCCAAAATACTGCGCCCTGGCATTGGTGCTTAACAACAATGAGCCAACAACTGCAATAAATATGATGGTATACTTTTTAACTCTATTGAAAAGTGAGTAAGCTTTATTCATATATTATTCAAGTAAATAGATATGGCTAATTTAACAAAATAAGGCTGCTTTTAATTAAAAAACAACCTTATTCATTTTATCTTCAAAAGTATAATAACTACCTGTTTTGTGCAGGAGGCGTGCTTTCCGGGTTCTCCGGTGCCGGTTCCTGTACAGGTGTTACGCCGGTTGTATCAATAGGGTTGCTTAAGCTATCGGTTGATGTGGTATCCTCTTCAATATGCGGCGACGGGCAGTTATAGGTTTTGCTGATCTTAGTCCACGGTCTCGGGAACGGGCCGTAGGTATAACCTAACGACTGATCGGCATAAACCTTTTCCATAAATCTGCCGAAGATAGGAAGTGCGGTATGTGAACCCTCACCGGTTTCGGAAGTGGTAAAGTGTACCGAGCGGTCGTCGGCACCTACCCAGATGCCGGTAACCAGATCTTTGGTGATGCCCATATACCAGCCATCCACGTAATCAGACGAGGTTCCGGTTTTGCCGCCTATCTGGTTATCCTTTTTCCATAAACCGTTGTATTCCCAAAGCGCCTGCGAGGTGCCGCCCGGCTCTTCCATACCTCCGCGGAACATATAAAGCATCAGCCAGGCTGTTTCTTCGCTTAATACCTTTTCGGTTTTAAGCTTAAATTCCTGTATCACGTTACCCTGCTGATCGGTAATTTTGGTAACCAGTAGCGGGTCTATCTTTTCGCCTTTGTTTAAAAAAGTGCTGTAAGCACGCACCATTTCATAAACTGAAACGTCGTTTGAACCTAAGGATACCGATGGCACCGATTTAAGCGGGCTTTCAATGCCGCAACGGTGCGCATACTCTACAATTTTATCCCAACCCACTTTTTCGGTTAGCTGCGCGGTAATGGAGTTAACGGATTTACCCATGGCCCAACGTAAGGACATTTCGCGGTATGAGAAGTGAAAATCGGCATTGTTGGGTTCCCAAACCTCGTCTTTACCGTTGTCTTTGTATTTGATGGATACCGGTTTATCGGTAAATTTATCACAGGGGTTATAACCATTATCAAGCGCGGTTAGGTAGGCGAAGGGTTTAAATGTTGAACCTGCCTGCCTGCGGGCCTGGTTTACGTGATCGTAGTTGAAGAAACGGTGATCGATACCGCCTATCCATACTTTTATTTTTCCGGTAGATGGCTCGAGGGTCATCATGCCGGTATTGAGAATTTTGGCGTAGTATTTAATCGAATCGATAGTAGAGAAAGTAGTATCCTGCTCGCCGTTCCAGGTAAATACCTTCATCCGTTTTTTGGTTTTAAAATACTCCTGTATTTTGATGGTATCGCCCTTGTATTTTTTGTCGAGCAGTTTATAAATGGGCAGGCGCTGCTCATTTTTCAGGATAAAATCTTTAATCTCAACACCTTTCGAATCCCGCCAGGGCGTTTTATTGCCCCACAGGTTATAAAAGCGTTTTTGCAACATTTTCATCTTTTCGGCAACGGCCTCTTCGGCGTATTGCTGCATTTTCGAATCGATGGTGGTGTAGATCTTCAGCCCGTCTTCGTACAGGTTATAGTCGTTTTCCTTGCACCATTTGTCCAGCCATTTTTCAACGGCGCGGCGCAGGTATGAGTCGCCATGCGAATCATCCTCCACATAGCTTAGGTCGAGATTAAGTGGGAGGGCTGTGTTAGCTTTATATTGCTCTGGTGTGAGGTAATGATATTTTTCCATCTGCCCTAAAACCACATTTCGCCTTTCGGTGGCGCGTTGCGGGTTACGGATGGGGTTATAGCTTGATGTAGCCTTCAGCATGCCGATAAGCAGGGCCGATTCGGCAGGGTTTAAGGCAGCAGGTTGTTTATTAAAATACTTTAGCGACGCAGTTTTTATACCATACGAGTTATTGCCAAAAGGTACGGTATTAAAATAAAGCGTTAATATTTGCTGTTTGCTGTAAACGTGTTCAATTTTAAAAGCAGTAAGCCATTCTTTGCATTTGTAAACTATGGTACGCAGCACAGGAACGCGTTTAATTATACCTTGCGACTTCTTTTTACGTGTTTCGAACAGGTTTTTGGCCAGTTGCTGGGTTACCGTACTGCCGCCGCGTTTATCGCCTTTAGCAGTTGACAGCATGCTGCTGAAAAACGAATAAAAATCTACACCGCCGTGACTGTAAAAACGGGCATCTTCGGTAGCTACAAGCGCATTTACCAGGTTGGGTGAGATCTCTTTAAACTCAATTGGCGAACGATTTTCCTTATAGTACTGGCCAATCAGCTTACCATCGGCGGTATAAACTTCCGAGCCTACTGACAGTACGGGGTTTTTAATATCCTGCATATCAGGAGAATATCCGAAAAGCCAGAGGAAGTTAAGTTCTATCGAACAGAAAAAGATAATTACAAAGTATATAAAGATGACAAAGTATCGTAGAAACCGGTTGCGTATGCGTCTGAACATTGGGTAAATATCAAAAATTATGGCACTATATCATAGCCCGTTTAACAAATAATAACAACGCCAAAAACAAGGGTAAATTTTAGGTTGATACTGGATTGATAACATATTTATGGTATGCAAAATACATAATAAATAGATTAAAAGTGATTTGGAGGTTAAAAACCAATTGTTGTGTGCCGGTAACGGTTGTTTTAAGTAGCGGGATTAAAACTTTATATTAGTTTTTGTGCTTTGTAAAAATATCTATTATATGAAAAACTTTACAGACCAATTTAAAGTAAAAAACCGCTCCAGATTCTCGCTTAAAGATCACGACCCCGCGTTTTGTGATGGCTATAAAAAAGAAGATGCCGCGACGGTATTACAGGGCTTAATTGACGAAACTTTCAAACTACAGGAGCAACTTTATGCTTCAAACAGTTATTCATTGCTTATTATTTTCCAGGCTATGGATGCGGCAGGAAAAGATAGCGCGATAGCACATACCATGTCGGGATTGAACCCGCAGGGCTGCCAGGTGTATAGTTTTAAGCAGCCAGGCCCTGAAGATTATGACCACGATTTTTTATGGCGGCATTATAAAGCCCTGCCCGAGCGTGGGAGGATTGGCATTCACAACCGCTCGCATTACGAAAATGTGCTGGTTGTTAAAGTTCACCCGGAACTTGTTTTGAAGGAAAATAACCCGGAGATAAGAAAGGTAAAGGATATAGGCAGGAAGTTTTGGGAGCAGCGTTATGAAAGCATCCGCAATTTTGAAAAGCACATCCATCATAGCGGCACCATTGTGATTAAATTTTTTCTCAATCTATCCAAAGAGGAACAAAAGGAACGCTTTTTGAAACGGATAGATCATCCTGAAAAAAACTGGAAATTTCAGATGGGCGATATTACTGAGCGCGAACTTTGGGATGATTATATGAAAGCTTATGAAAAAGCGATTGGAGAAACATCCACCAATGATTGCCCCTGGTATGTAGTGCCGGCCGATAAAAAGTGGTTTACACGGATTGCGATCTCAACCATTATCAGGGATACATTAAAGGGGCTGAAACTGCTATATCCCGTATTGCTAAAAGAAGAACTGGACAAGCTACAGGAAGCTAAGCAGCTATTGCAAAAACAGTAGTTGTGCAGTTATTGAGGAAGATGCACAGAAATTACTTGCTGTTGTCCCCCGCCGCTGTTGTGTTGTCACCAACAGCTCTACTCCATGCATGAAACGCGGGTTATCGTAAGTTTATAATCATTGGGGCTCGAAAAGTTGTTGGTGACAACACCATGGCTGTTCGGAAGATTTTTTGATTCCGCCTCTTGGGAGGGGTGTGATGGATTGCGCAGTGGCAGGGAGGGGTTTTTACACCTTGCCCGACGAATATGCAGGGTGTAGAAACCCCTCCCTACACCCTCCCAAGGGAGGGAATCGCACAATTCCCCGCTCTTTTATTTCTTCCGAACAGCTATGGTGACGACACCAACGACGGCAGTGAAAACTATTTAACCAATCCCTAACCTCCAATCACCAAATCACACCTACTTCACCGTTATCTCATCAGCAAAAATATATGATTGGCTTCCTTTATTCTCATGCCAATCAGGCAGCGGGCCATACTGCTTGGCTATCACTTTAATATAACGTGTACTGGTATTTAACGTAGCCGCAAAGTTTTGCGTTTGCACTTCGGTATCTTTAATACCAATTTCGGTATTAACGGTACTTGCTAATTTGTAGTTTTTACCGTCGTTTGATATCCAGAACTGAACATATTTAGGGAAAACAATCCAGGCGTCGCTATCCTGTAGCGTGTTCAGTCCTACCTCTGCAACGGGTTTAACAGCGCCCATATCAATAATGCCGATAAAATCCTTGCCCTGGTAGCCCTGCCAGTTGCCCAGTCGCCAGTTGGTGGTGCCGTGCTGGCCGTCAATCAGGCTCTCATCGCCTTTGGCGGCGTATTTGGGCAGGTATTTATTTACGATGGTTAGTTTAATATCATCGCGAAGCTTGATAAAGCTGGCTTCGTCAACAAAACTGCTTTTGTTATTTTTTATTGCGATGGCTTTTACGGTGATATTATTGCTTATGCTGATGGGCTGGGTGTACAATGTAGATGCAGCGGTAGGGGCCGAGCCATCCAGCGTGTAATAGATCTTTGCATCAGCATCCTGGCTTTTAACCTCGATGGTGAAAGGACGTTTAAATGATTTGGCCGGTGCTATGATGTAAGGATTGGCAACAATGAGGCTATCGGTAATTTTTGAGGTTGGTTTTTCCAAATCCTGCGTAAAAATGCGGTTGGCCAGTCGGCCGGTAAACACTTCAAAATCGCCCCCTTTGGTTATATCATCATAGTTGATAAAAAGTTTGCTGTACACTTTTTTATCAAGGTTCATGCCTTGCAGATAAATATTGGCGCGGGTGATACCGGCGCCGGGGTTCATGATGTTAAATTTTTTGCCGTTTTCGAGGTTGATAGTTGCCTTGTCAAACTGGGGGATTCCGATCTGAAAATCCTGCTGACCGGGAGCGATGTTATAAATCCCCAACGAACTCATCACGTACCAGGCCGACATCTGCCCGCAATCTTCATTCCCTGCCAAACCATCGGGTTTATTGCTGTATTCTTCGCGCAAAATGCGGCTTACATAAAACTGTGTTTTATCCGGCGAATCTGTAAAGTTGTACAAATAGGCTATATGATGGCTTGGCTCGTTGCCATGCGCGTACTGGCCAATCAGCCCGCTTACATCCGGAATATCCGCGCCTGATAATTTTGATTGGGTGCTGAACAACTCGTCCAGTTTTGTTTCAAAAGCTTGTTTCCCACCCGCTTTTTCAATCAGGCTTTCAACATCGTGCGGCACAAGGAATGAATACTGCCATGAATTACCCTCGGTATAATTTCCGTTAATCTCGGTAGGGTCGAATGGTTCAAACCAGCCGCCGTTAAAGCGGGCCTGCATAAAGGTGTTTTGGTTATTGTAAACGTTTTTCCAGTATTGGGCACGCTGAATATATTCGGCATAATCCTGCGGTTTATTCAGCATTTTGGCCATTTGAGCAATGCACCAATCGTCATAAGCATATTCTAATGTTTTGGATACCGAAGCATCTTCCACATCTGATAGTACCGCGCCGTTTTTGCGGTAAATATCCAGCCCAAACTGGTTGCGGTTTACCGCCGCTTTCATGGCGGTGAAAGCTTTTTCGGCATCAAAATCGCGGATGCCTTTGGCGTAGGCATCTACTATAACCGGGATGGAGTGATTGCCTATCATACAATAGGTTTCGGTAGTAGCCAGTGGCCATATCGGCAATAAACCGCCCTGCTCGTACATCGCCATAAAGCTTTTAATAAAATCGAGCGTGCGTTTGCGGTCAATCAGCGTTAACAGCGGGTTTTCTGCGCGGTAGGTATCCCATAATGAAAATACGGTGTAATAATCAAAGCCCTGGGCGGTGTGTACCTGCTGATCGAGGCCGCGGTATTGCCCATCCACATCGCTGTAAATATTGGGCGCTATCATACTGTGATAAAGCGCGGTGTAAAATATGGTTTGCTTTATTTTTGCATAGTCAACCTGTGGTACTTTTTTGGCCGGAGGCGCGTAGCTGTATGGCCCTGTACCTGCCGCCGGCTGGCTTTGCGGAACAGGGGCAGGAGCACCGCCTTCTACCTGAATCTTGTTTAACTCATGGTTCCAGGCTATGCGTGCATCTTTCTGTATTTTTTTGAAGTCGAAATCGGGCACTTCGGCATCCAGGTTTTTCAAAGCCCCTTCGGCGCTTACTGCCGAAATCCCAACTTTACTGATCACCTCGCCCGGGTTATCAAACTGTAAAAACAGTTTCACATTTTTACCCTGAACTTTGTTTTGCCCGGTTTGCACTACATTATTTAACGCTATACCATAGGTTTTAAAAGGTTTAGAAAATTTGGCATAAAAATATACCGGCTGATTATCGGCCCATCCTTTCGACATTCTGAAACCCCTTACTTCATGTTCGTTCACTACCTCCATCCACGAATCCACTACCTCATCGCGATGTTGTAAATCGATAATAATATTGGCCTTATCTGTTGATGGATAGCTATAGCGATGAACACCCACCCGCGTGGTTGCTGTTAGTTCAACGCCGATATTGTATTTATCAAGCAGGGTATGATAGTAACCCGGCGTGGCGTTTTCATTTTTTTTACTGAAGTGCGAGCGGTATTCAGTGTTTTTAAACTTCGGATCGCCGGTGGTGGGCATAAACAGTACGTCGCAATAATCAGGTACGCCGGTTCCGCTTAAATGGGTGTGAGAGAAGCCGTAAACCAAACTATCGGTATAATGATAGCCGGAGCAGCCGTCCCAACCCTCCAATCTCGTATCCGGACTTAATTGCACCATACCGAAAGGCATGACCGGTCCGGGATAAGTATGCCCATGCCCACCGGTACCTATAAACGGGTCAACCAGTTGCGCGTAATCCTTGTCTTTTTCTTTTTTCTTTTGTGCCGGTGAGATGAAAGGTACGGCGGTTAATAAGGCGATGGATAAAGATGAGCGAAATACGTGTTTTATGATTGACATATTGTTTATGGCCAGTTCTGTTTGAATGGGTACAAATTACATTAATTACGATGAATATTTGTTAACCATTACGGTTACTATTTTATTGTTATGATAGCATATAAAAAAACAGCGATGAATCCATGATTCATCGCTGTTTTTTCTTTTTAATGTAGAGACGCATAATTGCGTCTCCCGTATGCAATTCATGAAAGGAAAACGACTTTGCAAGGCTGCTTGTCCTATCGGAGACGCAATTATGCGTCTCTACGTTTTTTTAATTATCCCTTAATCACCCCAACTTTTTTCAAAAGTTTGCGGTTTTCCCTGCGGTGAATTAAACGGTAAACTATAGCGTAAATAATAGGTAATATCAGCAATGTAAGGATGGTGGAAGTCACCAAACCACCGATAACTACAATAGCTAAAGGTTTCTGCGTTTCAGAACCGATACCTGTTGAAACCGCGGCCGGCATCAAACCGATGGCCGCCATTAACGCCGTCATCACTACGGGGCGTACACGTGATATTACACCTTCCATAATGGCGGTATCCAAAGGCATATGTTCTTCAAGGTTTTTCTTAAATACCGAGATCAGGATCACTCCATTCTGGATACAAACCCCAAACAAGGCGATGAAACCTATGCCAGCCGAGATACTGAAGTTTGTACCTGTAATATGCAGGGCCAGAATACCTCCAATTAATGCGAACGGTACGTTCAGGATAACCAAAAACGCGTCTTTTACATTACCAAAAGTGATGAACAATATCAGGAAGATCACCAGTAAACAAATTGGCACAACGTGCGCCAGGGTAGCCGAAGCGCGTTGCTGGTTTTCAAACTCGCCCGCCCAGGCAAATGAATAGCCCTGGTCAAGGTGTACCTGCGCGTTAACTTTCTGCTGCGCCTCGGCAATGGTACTGCCCAAATCGCGGCCGCGGATAGAGAATTTTACCGCGATGTAACGGGTGTTGTTATCACGATAAATAAACGCCGGACCGGTTGTTGTTTTAATAGAGGCAATCTCCTTAATGGCAATTTTCGAACCGTTAAGTGTAGGTACCATCAGGTTTTCGATTTTATCCTGTGTATCCCTGAATTGTTTTTGATAGCGGATCCGTACATCAAAATGGCGTTCGCCCTCGTAAAGTTCGGTAGCCGCTTTACCGCCAATGGCCATTTCAATTACCGAGTTGGCATCGGCGGTTGATACGCCGTACAACGCCATCTTACGCTGATCGAGCTCGATCCTGAACTCGGGCTGGCCAAGGTTACGTAATACACCCAAATCTTCAACGCCCTGAACGCCTTTTAAAATGCTCATCACACTATCAGCCTTACGATCGAGCGTATTGAAATCCGGGCCGAAAATTTTAACCGCTAACGACGCGTTTACACCCGCAACGGCTTCGTCCACGTTATCGCGGATAGGCTGCGAGTAGTTGAATACCGCACCCGGTATTTTGGTGAGCTGGGCATCCATCTGGGCTATCAGCGCATCCTCGGTTAAACCTTTAGGCCATTCCTTTTTATTTTTCAAATCCACCTGGATCTGTACGTTGAAAAATCCTTTGGGGTCGGTACCATCGTTGGTACGGCCTACCTGGGCAAGGGTTTGTTTTACCTCGGGGAATTTTTCGAGGATCTGCATCATTTTCTGGTTGATGCTTTCGGCCTCGTTTAACGAAACGCTCATCGGCAGCTCGGCCTCAACCCAAAGGGCGCCCTCATTCAAATCGGGTAAAAACTCCGATCCTAAAAATCTGAAAGAAAAGAAAGTTACCGCCATAAAGGCTACAGCCACAATTAAACTCAGCTTTTGGTTTTTATAGGTAAAGCCAAACATTTTGCGGATACCGTTTTCAAAAAACAATACAACCGGGTTGTGTTTCTCTTTTACGTTTTTGCTTAGTAAGATACTTGAAAGCGCCGGTACCAGGGTAAGCGTAAATATCAACGCACCCAGCAACGCGAAACCAAGCGTGTAAGCCAACGGCGAAAACATTTTACCTTCTACCTTCTGGAAAGCGAAGATGGGCACCAAACAGGTAATGATGATGAGTTTGGAAAAGAAGATGGCTTTGCCCATTTCGGCACCTACATTTTTAAACAGACCCAGTTTGGCAAGGCCGTTAAACTTCTGCATGCCTACTTCTTTGGCCCGATGATCAAGCGCCACAAATATGCCCTCAACCATCACCACCGCGCCGTCTATAATAATCCCGAAATCTACCGCGCCCATCGAGAGCAGGTTGGCGCTCATGCCCTTTATGCGCATACATATAAAGGCAAACAGCAAGGCCAGCGGGATGATGATCACCACGGTAAGGGTGGTACGCCAGTCGGCCATAAACAAGAGTACGATTACGGTTACCAGTACAATACCTTCCAACAGGTTGTGGATCACCGTCTCGGTACAAAAGTCCATCAGGTTGGTACGGTCGTAAAAAGTATCTATCTTAACGTCTTTAGGCAGAATGTTTTCGTTCAGGTCTTTAACCTTGGCGCGGATCCTGTCTAAAACTTCGGCAGGGTTTTCGCCTTTACGCATTACGATGATTCCCTCAATAACGTCTTTCTGCCTGTCGCGGCTTACCTGGCCAAGGCGGGGCAAACCGGCTTCCTTAACCTCGGCAATATCGCGGGCCAGGATAGGCACGTTATTTACATTTTTGATAATGATGTTCTGGATCTCTTCGATGTTGTTGATCAAACCGATACCGCGTACTACATAAGCCTGGTCGTTTTTCTCAATCACATCACCGCCTACGTTAATATTACTGCGGTTAATGGCATTGTACACATCCAGGGAGGTTAGCTCGTATTTACGCAGCAGGGCAGGGTTAACACTCACTTCGTAAGTTTTTTCCTCGCCGCCAAAGCTGTTCACGTCGGCAACGCCGGGTACTGATTTAAACTGGCGGTCGAGCACCCAATCCTGTATAGCAGTAAGCTCGTGGATTGACTTGGTGCGGCTTTTTAAGGTATAGCGATAAATTTCGCCTGTAGGGCCGTATGGCGGCTCAACTTCTGGTTTTACACCGTCGGGTAAATCGGCATTGCCCAGGCGGCTTAGTACCTGCTGGCGGGCAAAGGCATCATCCACATCATCATCAAAAATGATACGCACGTATGATAAACCGAAAGCCGAAGTGGTACGGAGGTTAGCCTTTTTTTGTACCGAGTTTAAAACGGTCTCCATGGGGATGGTGATCATTTTTTCAACTTCTTCGGCGCTGCGGCCCGGCCACTGGGCTATAATAATGATCTGGGTATTGGTAACATCCGGAAATGTTTCAATAGGGGTGTTGGTATAGCTCCAAACGCCAATTACAGCCGTAATCAGTGTCATGAAAAACACGAAGTAGCGGTGCCTTAGCGAGAAATATACTATATTTTTAATGAATTTGTTCATTGTTAAATCGGTATTGAGTTTTAGGTTAAGCTGTTAAGTTTATAGTCGTTAGTCTTAAGTTTTAAGTCGAGAAAAGGAGTTCTTCAACTTGCCAAAAAGGCTTTTAACTTGCGACTAATGACTTTCGACTTAATACTTAGTCACCAGCAAGGGCATCGTACAACAGCAATTGGTTTTTTGAAATCACCCTGTCGCCCGGTTTTAAGCCCGAAGCGATATAGCTGGTATCCTCAACCGTTTTAATTACGCTTACTTCGCGCAGTTTTAGGTCGCATTTGTTGTTATAGATCACTACAAAGTTTTTGCTGTTATCAAAAACTACCGCTTTGGCGGGTACCGATACCGATTGTGCCTTATCTGTATTGCTGATCACCACATTGGTAAACATTTCTGGCTTTAACAACATGCCATCATTTGGCAGCACGATTTTGATTTTCATTACCTTATTATCCGGATCAAGCACCGAACTGATGGCATCAACCTTACCAGTAAAAACTTTATCAGGGTAAGCAACGGTAGTAACCCTTGCGGTATAACCGGTTTTAACCTTGGCAATGTCTGATTCGAAAACGTTGGCCCAAATCCAAACATCTTTCATGTTGGAGATAGTGAACATGGCGTTATTATTATCCGGGCGGATAAAGCTGCCTGCTGTGATGTTTTTCTCAACCACAAAACCGCTTTCAGGCGCTTTGATAACCAAGGTGCCACCGGCGCTTGTGTTGCCGCCGCCGTTAATGGCTATTTGCTCTTTTACTTTGTTATAAGCAGCTTCGGCCTTGTTGAAATTTTCTTTAGCCTCGGTGTAATCGCGTTCGCTCGAGATGCCGTTTTTGTACAGGTATTCTGCTTGTTCTAACTGGCGTTTGGCGATAGATACATCGGCTTTCGACGAGGTGAGATCAGTATAGTTACCGGCTACATCGGCGCTGCGTACAATAGCCAGGGTTTGGCCTTTGGTAACTTTATCGCCAAGGGATACCTTAACGTCAAGCACCTGTCCGCCCGAAAACGGGAATACCTTCACTACGGCGTTATCATCGTATGATACCTCGCCCGAGAGGCTCAGCTCATTTTTTATGGTTGTGGTTTTGGCAGTATCAATAGTGATCATGCGAGCCATCGAATCGGATACGCAAACCTGTTTGTTTTCAACCACAGGAGGCGTTTTGCCCTTGCAGGCGGCAAGCAATAGTAAAGCTGAGATGCCGGAAAACAGCGTTTCTCTTTTCATCATAGTAAGTTTTAAAAAATTTGTCAGGATTTAATTATGGTAGTGCCGGTAGCAAAGTTTAAATCGGCAATGGCTTTTTGCAGGTTGTATTGCTGCTGTAGTATTTTGAGCTTGGTATCTTTATAAGTATCAAAAAAATCAACAAACTCAACCAGGCTTATCTGGCGCTGCTGAAAGCTTTTCAGCATGCTGCCAAACAGTTTATCGTACTGCTCGTTAAAGGCAACCTGCTGGGTTGAAAACAGTTGTTGATTTAATTTATATTGATTAACTGCTGCTACAACATCATTTTTTAGCTGGAATTCGCTTTGCTTTAAAGTGCTTTCCTGGCTTTTGATATTGTATTGGGCCGATTTGATATTGCCCTGGTTGCGGTTAAACAAAGGGATAGGGAAACCGATCTGTAAGCCATAATAATGCGGCGCGTAGCTGCTGTTCTGGTCATAAGCTACACCAACAGTAACATCGGGCACGGCCAAAGCTTTTTGATAGGCGAGGTTATGGGTGGCCGAGCTTAACTGGTACTGGTTAGAAAGGTAATCCGGGCGGTTGGCCATGGCCTGGCTAATTAACGATTGGATGTCGAGATCAACGTTTTCAGCCGGTTTATCATTAACAATCGGTTGGATAAACGTGGTTTCTTTGGTTTGCAGCAGTGTTTTAAGCTCGGTTTGCAGATCGTTGATCTGGCGGTTGTTTTCCACCATGTCGTTTTGCAATCCAAATAACAAAGCTTTCAGTCGGATCAGATCCTTCATAGATGTGTTGCCCACATCGTACGATTTTTGGATGGCGTTAACCAGCTCGGTAGCCGATTTAACCTCGTTTTGGTAAACCATCTGCTGCGCGTTAAGCGTAGCCAGCTGGCTGAAATCAAGCTGCAGGTTATACTTCAGGTTGCGCATCAAATCATTAAAAGCGGCTTCCTGAACTTTCAAGTCGTCTTCGGCCACTTTAACCTGTTTGCCGCGCTTACCGGCCGTGGTAAAAACCTGGCTCAGCTGAACAAAAATTTGTCCGCCGCCGTTGCTGTGGTTAAAAAATTTGTTAGTGCTACCGTCATGAATGTTCTGATCGGTGCTCAGGGTAGGGTTATCCCACAGTTTAGCTTGTTGTATGAGTGCCTTTGAGGCATCAACATTATACTTTTGGGCAAGCAGGCTCAGGTTATTTTCAATAAACTGTTTTTCAGCGTCTTGAAAATTGATTTTTAACGTGTCTGTCTGTGCATCGGCCTTTTGTGATAATAAACTAAAAAACAAAGGGGATATAAATAGCAGGGATTTTATAGTTCGCATTTCCTTCTTCTAATTCAACAGAACAAAAATTCAAATTGGTTATGAATTTTGTATGAAGTGGAAGAAAACTAAGGGTTGTCTGAACCGGGATTTGGGTGGGGTGTGGGATGGGTTGGATTTTGTCTGAACCGGGATTTGGGTAGATTTATGGGATGGGCAGGATTTTGAACAGTTATTTTAAGGGGACTTTTTGTATAACAGAATTTTCTCTAATCAAAAAGAAAATCCTATTAATCAAAAAAATCCCCCCAAATCCCGGTTCAGACAATCCTAAACTCATCCGCATCCTTCAAAAAAGGCAATGCCTTACGTACTTTCGCCACTTCATCGCCAATAATGCTGAAAGTGTAAAGATCCTCTTCGTCCCGTTTATAATAAACCACATTGCCTGCAGGATCGATACAGGTTGAATCGCCGCTGTGGTAAACTTCGTTACCATCATGGCCAACACGGTTAACTGCAATTACATAAGCCTGGTTTTCAACCGCGCGGGCGGGGATGAGGGTGCGCCAGTGAGCGGCGCGGCGCTCGGGCCAGTTGGCAACGATGATGAGCAGATCGTAAGGGTTTTGCTCCACGTTACGCAGCCATACCGGGAAGCGAAGATCGTAACAGATTACCGGGCAAATGCGCCAGCCGTTTAGTTCAATAAAAAGCTTTTCGGTACCGGCGGTGTAGGTTTCATCTTCTTTGCCCATGCCGAAAAGATGGCGTTTATCGTAATGATTATAAGTGCCATCGGGGCGCATCCAGATGAGGCGGTTGTAGTATTTTCCGTTCTCTTTAATGATTAAACTACCGGTTATTACGCAATCATACTGTTGGGCGGTTTTTTCCATCCATTGCATGGTTTTGCCATTCATGGGCTCGGCCAGTTCGGCGGCGTTCATGCTGAAGCCGGTTGTGAACATTTCGGGCAGTATGATGAGGTCTGTTTTTTCGCGGATACCACCGGATAAGCGGAGCGTGATATTCTGAAGATTTTTATCGGTATTTTCCCAAAAAAGGTAGCCTTGAAAAACTGTAATTTTTAAATTTTCCATAGTTAGTAGTTCATGGTTGATGGATCATGGTTCATGGCAAAAAATGCATGGGGGGCTAATCCATTCCGGTAAAACTTAAACGACTCGGCCATGATCAATGAACTGTGATCCATGAACCTAATCAAACTTAAATGATTCGGCTATGATCCATCAACTATGAACCATGAACCAAAAAAATTAAATACGAATTAACCTATCAACGGCTTTATCCAAAGTTTCTTGCCTTTTGGCGAAACAAAATCGTAATACATGATGATCTATCCCCTTGCTGTAAAAGGCCGAAACCGGTATGGTAGCCACCCCAAATTCCTTGGCTATGCGGATAGAATAATCGGTGTCTTTTTCATCGCTAAGGCCACGGTAACTTACTGATTGAAAGTACGATCCGGAGCATGGTAAAAGCTCAAAACGGGTTTGCTCAAGGCCTTTGCGGAAGTAGTCGCGCTTCTCAGTAAAAAATGCTGTTAAGCCCAGGTAAGTTTCTTCATTTTTTAAATGTTCGGCAATGGCATACTGGATAGGCGTATTCACGGCGAACACCAAAAACTGGTGAATTTTGCGGAACTCATTCATCAAATAAGCCGGTGCCATACAATAGCCAACCTTCCAGCCGGTGGCATGAAAAGGCTTGCCGAACGATGCCACGATGAAGCTGCGTTGCTGCAGATCGGGGTAGCGGGCCATGCTGTGGTGGGTTTCGCCATCATATATCAGGTGTTCGTAAACCTCATCGCTCAAAATCAAAATATCCTGGTTTTTTACCAGTGCGCTTAGCTCGTCTATATCCTCCTTACGCAAAATGGTAGCGGTGGGGTTATGCGGCGAGTTAAGGATAATCATTTTTGTTTTTTGGTTGATGAGTCGTTTCACCATATCCCAGGCAATGCGATAATCGGGCGGTTCGAGCGCTAAGGATTTTACCACGCCGCCCATCAGTTTAATGGCAGGGGCGTAGCAATCAAAAGCAGGCTCAAAAATAATCACCTCATCATTAGGGTGGATCACCGCACTTATGGCCGTAAATATGGCCTGCGTGCCTCCGGCAGTGATGGTGATCTCCGTTTCGGGATTGTAAACAGCGCCGTAAAGTTTCTCTGTTTTTTCGGCAATACGCTCACGCAGGGCCATTACCCCGGCCATTGGAGCGTACTGGTTGTGCCCGGCTTTCATGGCCTTATTAACCAGCTCGATGAGCTCGGGCGAACAATCATAATCTGGAAAACCTTGCGACAGGTTGATAGCCCCCAGCTCGTTGGCCAGGGCCGACATCACGGTGAAAATCGTAGTTCCGGTTTGGGGGAGTTTTGAAACAACAGGTATCATCAATGGCTAAAGTAGGGAAAAAACCTTAGCAACCTATCCTTGTAACCCGGTATTTTTGTATTTAGAAATAATTTAATTTATAGGTTTAAACAAGTTGTCTGAATCAGAATTTACAGAATTTGAGAATTAACAGAATCAAGTCTGATCGTAACAAAGCAATTCTGAAAATCCTAAAATTCTGTAAATTCTGATTCAGACAAAATCCTGCCCATCCTATCAATCCCCCAAAATCACGGTTCAGACAATATCCCATCCGTAATCTTAGCAATATCATAACTGATCTTATTAATAAAACCCAGCTGCTCTTTTAGCAGCACATCTTCGGCCCGTTGTACCGGTTTTTCAGTTTCCGGATCCAAAACAGGGATTTTACCGATATTGAAATCAATATTTTGAGCTTCCAGCTTTTTGCCGGTATCATTAAGTACGGTGATGCTTTTTTTAATCAGCCTCATGGCGTCGGGATGGGCTACGGGAATTTCTTTTTTGCTTTGTGCCGAGGCTATGGTGGCGATGTAGGATGAGAGGATGTGGTTAAGTACCACAAACTTGTGTACATCTTTTATTTTACGCTGTTTGCTTTTGGGTTCGGAAGTCATCCGTTCGAAAGCGGCCGAGAGGTTGGCGGATTTTACGTAAACCTCTTTACGGGCCAGTTTATAAGTTGTTACGCTGATGGTTTTGCCCGAGATGCTTTCGGCAATGGTAACCAGGTAGTTGATATTGGCCACAATAACCTCGCGCAGGGTCTCCTGGATCTGTTCAAACTCCCAGGTGGGGAATATCAGGTAGCTGGCAATAAGCGCTATGCTCGAGCCGATAATGGTGTCGAGGATGCGCTCCTGGGCTACATCCAGTAATCCTACGCCTAAAAACTTAAACAGGATAAGCACATAAGGCGTCATGAAAATAACGCTTACTACATAATTAAGGCGCTGAAAGCTGTAAGCCCCCAGCATAAATATCACCAGGAAAATGAATTGTGCCGTTACATTGGGGATAAAGGTTAATATGGCAATGCCGATAACGCCGCCGCCAATGGTGCCTATTAAACGTTGGTAATTACGCTGTTTTGAGAGACTGAAGCCTGGCTTTAAAATTACAATAATGGTAAGCAACACCCAGTAACTGTGGTGTCCCAGCGATACAAATTTGGCGGTAATAAAGCCCACCAAACAAACCAGCGCCACCCGCAAGGCATGTTTAAACGCCCCGGAGGCCAGCGTAAAGTTATCAAAGAAGATATGCGGGGCAAAATCCTGGTGGGATACAAAGGCGGTGTACTCCACGTCGCCCTTGGGCGCGTTTAATGATTCGGCTGCTTTTGAGCTGTAATATTTGTAAATGTTATTGATCCCCTCGTTCAGCGAGCGCAGATTGATCAGGATTTTTTTAAGTACAAGGTTGCTTGTTTCGTGTTTGCTTTTGCCAATCGAATCAATTTTTAGTTTTAGCTTCTCCAGCTCGGTTGTAAAATCGGTAAGGTGGCGGCGGCGGGTATTGGATAGCACAATGTATGCTATATCGTCCAGTTCGTCGGCCATGCTGTGGATAATGCGGGCTATTTCGGCCAGGATGCCGGTATCTTTAAACTGCTCGCGGATGTGACCATAATCATAATGCGTAGCCATAATCTGCTCATAAATATCCACCAGGTCAACAAAAGTTAATACCAGTATCCTGCTCGGCGCGGTAGATTCGCGGGCCATAATGCGGCTTTTAAACAGTAGTTCGCGCACGGCATCCTGGTGTTGGCTCACCTGGATCTGTTTGGAAACCAGCTTGTGATAATTGGCATCGATATCGGTATCCGACAAATAAAAATCGGCCTTAATGCGTAAAAAGCGGGCTATATCGGTTACGTTTTCGCCAAGGGCCTGCTGGGCTGCGCGATAGGGGCGGATGCCGAAAAACAGCAGGCTGAATATCATATACCAAACGCCACCGGCCAGAATGATGGCACTGTAACCCAAAACCTCGGGTGCATCAAGCGCTTTATCCATCATGAAAATCATGATGAGCAATGAACAGGTACCTACCGAAGCCGCCCTGTTGCCATACACCGTAAACATGGAAAACAAAAAGGCGAAAAAGGTAATTTCGATACCGAGCGTAAATACATTAAGACGTGCGAAGCCGGTGATAACCGCCACCAAAAACAAACACAGGTTGCCCGCTGCCATGGCGTTGCGCTTGTGCGACACCGGTCCGGGTGTGTCAATTACGCAAATACACAATGCGCCCAGCGAAAGGGTTAGGCCCAGATCAAACTTGCCAAACTGCATTAACAGCAACGAAGGCAGTAAAATGCCTATACAGATCCTGATGCCATCTGAAAAATATTGACTGTAAAAGAAACTTTTTACTTCCCTTTTGTTTATTGACATGGTAACAGGTATACGTTGTAAATAGCCCAACTATTATAAGAAAATTTGTTTGCCCCGGCGCTGTTTTTATTAATATAATTTACAGGCCAAAAATGCGGTTGTAAATTTACATAATTTTAATTTATGGTCATTTTTTTGATGAAAATCATATTAATTGCATAATCGTGTTAATAAATATTTACTTTTTAATGAAATTAAATTAAAGATCAGTAAATTCACCCCCCGGAAAAAGGCCTCAGGCTAAACCAATCAATTTTACCTCAATTTAATTTTTTACTATGTCGCCAACGTTAAAACTCAACCAAAGAGAAGCAGCCTTTAACAACGAGGTTGTTACCCGATTTGAGTTATATAACAGTTTGTTTCAAACGCTACCGTTTTACCAGGTAAAAGATACCGGTATCTTATTGCCGTTCTTCAGTTCACATTGCGAAAAGGGTGCTATTACCCATGGCTCGCCAACCGAGATCATCGAATCGTTTTTCGAAAAGTACGTACCGGATATCGATCACCGGGAACAGATCAACCGTATGTTCAGGTTTATTCAGTATATTGAACGTCAGGTAGTTTTGTTTGATGCCATTGAAGATTCGTCATTTAATAAAATAGGTAAGTTTGATGATAGTGGTACCCTGCAAAGCCTTTTGCAACATGCTGCTATTAGCGATGAGGCCCGCCAGGACATTAGCGAAAAGCTGAAAGATTTTTCATTACGCCTGGTACTTACCGCACACCCAACCCAGTTTTATCCTGGTACGGTATTAGGCATCATGACCGACCTGATTGAAGCCGTAAAAACCAACGATATTACCAATATCGATGTGTTGTTGCAACAATTGGGCAAAACTCCTTTCTTTAATAAAACATCGCCAACGCCGGTTGATGAAGCCATCAGCCTGTCGTGGTTTTTGGAAAATATATTTTACCATGCCATATCAGACATTCAGGCTAAGCTTGAAGATGAGTTTGACATCGACGCTGCGAGCCGCCAGATATTGGAGCTTGGCTTTTGGCCGGGCGGCGACCGTGATGGTAACCCTAACGTAACCACCCAAACCACTAAAGAAGTAGCTGCTTACCTGCGTACGCGTCTGTTCAGGTGTTACTACCGCGATTTCCGTACGCTGAAACGCCGTATAACTTTCCGCGGTGTGGAGCAGGCTATGGCCAAACTGGAAAGCCTGTTTTACCGGAATGCTAATGAGCAATTAACCCCGGTTGATTTGCAAGGCGAGATATTGGAACTGTTGCTTTCAATAAAACAGGTTATCCTGAAAGATCACGACGGTTTGTTTGTTGATATTGTTGAGGATATGATCCAGAAGGTGCGCCTGTTTGGATGCTATTTTGCAACGCTGGATATCAGGCAGGATAGCCGCATTTTGCGCAAAGTATTTGAATACTGTACCAAAAATATTGATACCGAAGTACCTGAAGGCTACGGCGAACTAAGCGAAGTAGAGAAAATAAAGGCCATCATATTTAAAGAGGCTGATTTTGTTTGCCCTGAAGAAGAGCAGGACGCCATGATCCACGATACGCTGGATACTATAAGGCTGGTTAAGGAAATACAGAAAGGCAATGGCGAAAAAGCTTGCCAGCGCTTTATTATCAGCAATTGCCAGCGTGCATCTGATATCCTTCAGCTTATCGACCTGTTTTTATGGAGCGGTTGGAAAAAAGACAACCTTAGCATTGATTTTATGCCGCTGTTTGAAACTGTGAACGATTTGGAACATGCGGCCGGTATTATGGAGCAGTTATACACGCATCCGTTTTACGCCGAACACCTGAAAAACCGCGGCAACCAGCAAACCATTATGCTTGGTTTCTCGGATAGTACTAAAGATGGCGGTTATTTAATGGCTAACTGGTCTATTTACAAGGCTAAAGTTGAGCTTACCGCTATGGCCCGTAAATATGGTATCCAACTGGCGTTTTTTGATGGCAGGGGTGGTCCGCCGGCACGTGGTGGTGGTAAAACTCACCGTTTTTATGCATCGATGGGTAATGAGATCGCTAACGATCATATCCAGTTAACCATCCAGGGGCAAACTGTAAGCTCGCAATACGGGTCGGTTGAAACCGCAAGGTTTAACATGGAGCAGCTGATTAACGCGGGCGTGGTATCAGCCCTGCATCCAAACCGTAACGATTTGCTGGATAGCCGCCATAAAGAATTGATTCAGCAAATGGCCGATATCAGCTACAAGCTGTTTGTTGATCTGCGCGCGCATCCGCTGTTTGTAGAATATTTGGAAAAATTCAGTCCGCTGAAATTATTATCGAGAATCAATATCAGCAGCCGTCCAACTAAACGTAACGCCGGTGCGCAACTGAAACTGGAAGATTTAAGGGCTATCAGCTTTGTAACTTCATGGAGCCAGTTGAAACAAAGCATCCCCGGTTTTTACGGTGTAGGTACCGCGCTGAAAAGTGTAAAAGAAAGCGGCGGTTGGGACGAGATCAAAGAACTTTATCAAACATCAGGTTTCTTTAAAACCATGCTGGATAACTGTATGATGTCGATGTCAAAATCTGATTTCCGCGTAACAGCATACTTAGAGCAGGACGAGAAATTCGGTGAGTTCTGGAAAACGCTGAAAGACGAGTTTGTACTTACCCGCGAAATGTTGCTCGAACTAACCGGCAGCACCGTACTGATGGAAGAATACCCGGTTGAGCGCCGTTCTATCGCCATCCGCGAGAAGATTGTGTTGCCGCTGGTAATTATCCAGCACTATGCCCTGCAATGTTTAAATAACGAAAAAGACACCGAGCTTAATGATGTTTACAACAAGCTTGTGATCCGTACGGTTTACGGT
Source organism: Mucilaginibacter celer (assembly GCF_003576455.2). Lineage (NCBI taxonomy): Bacteria > Pseudomonadati > Bacteroidota > Sphingobacteriia > Sphingobacteriales > Sphingobacteriaceae > Mucilaginibacter > Mucilaginibacter celer. The sequence continues at coordinate 3,202,660 of NZ_CP032869.1, read as the reverse complement.
ATAGTAAATGCCGGCCGTAACCTGGCTTAGCAGTTTATTGTTTTAATTTTATATGTTCCCGCCACCTGTTAGTATTAGCAGGTGGTTTTTTTATTTGGTGAGTGGTTGATTGGGTTGATTTGGTGAGTGGTTGTATAGGTTTTCCGGAGTAGAAAGTTTGAGATTTCAGACACGCGAAGCCGCTAAGACGCAAAAGTTTTTTGTGGATGGTTGGTGAGTTTTAAGTGTGCAAAGAGGTTAAGGCGTAAAGGTTTTTTGTGGGTTGCTGGTTAGTTTTAGGCACGCAAAGGCGCGAAGACGCAAAGATTGTTTGTGGATTGTTGGTGAGTTTTAAGTGCGCAAAGAGGCTAAGGCGCAAAGGTTTTTTTGTGCGCTTTATTTTAATACCACATAGTTTGTTCGGAGGGAAATGTTTTTCCGTCAGTAGGAAAGCTTCGGGTGAAAGCGGGCAGAACGATGGTGGCCTTGAGCGTGGGGAGGGGCATAGCTACTTTTTGCAGAAGCGCAGGGTGGGAGCGAACGCAGTAGGGCAAAATTTAGCAGCCCGTGGTTCTGCCTGGTTTGCAGGGCAAAGGCTGAGGGATGGGGCGCGAGCGCGGACCGTAGCGCAAAGAAGCCTTCCTGGTGACTTGATTTATTCGTTATATTATTTGTTTTTTAAAGGTACTCATGAGCTCGTTTTACTCGGTTTTGGTTCTTTTTATCAAGAAAAAGAACAAAGCCTCCCCGCGGCGATTGAGCGGGCCAATGTTTGTTGGATAACATAAAGCTGTTTAGAACCGGATAGCCGTAGAATGGATAAACAGTTCCGATAGAAATGATCGGCTTCTATTGCCTTTCCCATTTCTTAAACCTAACTTTAAAAGGTTCAGTACTTTAAACCTTTTATCCGATGAAAAAAATCATTATCCCGGTAAGTATTTTGATCTTTGCCGCTTCGTGCAAACAAAAAACAGAAACTACTATGTATAAATGGCCCGACGTAAAACCACCCGTTGCCGAAATTAAACAGCATATCCGCGATATTCACAACGATAAAGTTGTTGATAACTACTATTGGATGATCGACTACTTTAAAAAAGGTCCCGATAGTACTAAAGCTGTTGATTACCTGAAAGCCGAAAATACCTACCTGGATACCATGATGAGTGGCACCAAACAGTTTCAAAAACAACTGTTTGATGAAATGAAAGGCCGGATCAAAGAGAAAGATGAGTCGGTACCGGTATTGAAAAACGGTTACTACTACTATTCGCGTACTGATGAGGGGGCGCAGTATTACAAATACTGCCGTAAAAAAGGAAGCCTGGATGCTAAAGAAGAGGTTTTGCTGGATGTAGATGAACTGGCCAAGGGGCATAGCTATTATTCGGCCACAGGGTTTAATGTTAGTCCGGATAATAAATTGCTGGCTTATGGGGTGGATATGGTTTCGCGCCGCCAGTACATCATACATATTAAAAACCTCGAAACCGGCGAGATTTATGCTGATGCACTGATCAATACATCCGGCGGTTCTGTTTGGGCAAAGGATAATAAAACGTTGTTTTACACGGCTAAAAATCCAGAAACACTACTAACCGAAAAAATCAAACGCCATACACTGGGTGCTAAAGATGCTGATGCGGTTGTTTATGAAGAAAAAGATAAATCGAACTATATCGGTGTAGATAAATCAAAATCGGGCGATTATATTTTTATTGAATCGAGGGCTACGCTCTCATCCGAGATCAGGTACCTGGATGCAGCTAAACCTAACGATGCTTTCGGAATTTTCCAGCCCCGCGTTAAAGATGTATTGTACAGCGTTACTGCCCTTGCCGATAAGTTTTTGATAACAACCAATCAGGATGCTATCAACTTTAAACTGATGGAATGCCCGCTTGACAAAACTGAAAGCAGCAACTGGAAGGAGGTGATCCCTCACCGTAAGGATGTGTTATTGGAAGGCGTTGAAGAGTTTAAAGATTTCATCGTAATTACCGAGCGTAAAAACGGACTGAACCAATTCAGGGTGCGCAACCTGGCATCGGGCAACGAGCATTATGTTGATTTTAAGGAAGCTGCTTACGCTATTTACGTTGGTGCCAATCCCGATTACAGTAGCAAAACCTTAAGGTATAGCTATACCTCGCTCGTTACGCCGTCATCAACCTTTGATTACAACATGGAAACCAAAGAATCAAAGCTGATGAAGCAACAGGAAGTATTGGGCGGCTACAAAGCGGACGGTTATGTTACCGAGCGCCTTTATGCCACTGCTACTGATGGTACTAAAGTGCCGATCTCGCTGGTGTATAAAAAAGGTTTTGAAAAAGATGGTAAAGCCCCCTTGTTGCTTTACGGCTACGGATCGTACGGTTATACTGATGATGTATATTTTTCAAGTGCGCGCTTAAGTCTGCTTAACCGGGGCTTCGCGTTTGCCATTGCCGGCATCCGCGGAGGGCAGGAGATGGGCCGCCAATGGTACCTGGATGGCAAGCTGATGAAAAAGAAAAACACTTTCACCGATTTTATCGACTGCGGCAAATACCTCGTAGATCAAAAATACACCAGCAAAGAACATCTTTATGCCGAAGGCGGCAGCGCTGGCGGCCTGCTCATGGGCGCGGTAGCCAACATGGCTCCCGACCTGTGGCATGGCATCATTGCCGAAGTTCCGTTTGTTGACGTAGTGAACACCATGCTCGACGAAAGCATCCCGCTAACCACCAACGAATTTGACGAATGGGGCAATCCTAAAAACGAAGATGCTTACAAATACATGAAAAGCTATTCGCCGTATGAAAACGTGGAGAAGAAGGCTTACCCGAATATGCTGGTAGTAACCGGTCTGCATGATAGCCAGGTGCAGTACTTTGAGCCTGCCAAATGGGTGGCCAAACTACGGGCAACCAAAACCGATAACAACGTGCTGATGCTGCACACCAATATGGATTTTGGACATGGCGGTGCATCCGGAAGGTTTGATTATTTGAAGGATGAAGCTTTGAATTACGCGTTTTTATTTGCTTTGGAGGGGATTGAGAAGTAGGTGAGTGGTTGACCTTGTACTTTTTTCCACCACGTCATTGCGAGGAACGAAGCAATCGCACGGAAGCCGAGCGGATATGCACGTCTGCCCTGCATAGTTCGCGATTGCTTCGTTCCTCGCAATGACGTGGTGGTGAAGCTATGTGCTTGTGAATTTTATCCTTTTAAAATCACTCTCCTCATCTTTCATGCTAATTTACAGTAAGTAGCCATTTTAATAAATTCCGGTTCATTATATTCGGCAAAACCCTTTCATAGCATGAAAATACTTTACAAGCTAACGTTTGCCTGCACCATGTTTTTAAGCGCTGGTGCATGGGCGCAGCAGCCGGCTAATATGCAGTATTCGGTATCAATGGAAAATGCCGCCGGGAATTTGTACCATGTTGAGCTTACCAATAAAACCCACCTCAAAACGCTCGGTTTTAAAATGTGCGTTTGGACGCCGGGGTACTATCAACTGATAGATTTTGCCGGAGCGGTTCAAAATTTTACCGTAACCGATGCCAAAGGTGCTGCCCTCAAATTTGACAAGCCCAATAAAGATACCTGGAAGGTTGCCAACCCAACAGCCGGTGATGTAAAGATAAGCTATGATGTAAAAGCAGTAGTGCCGTTTGTTGGCAACGTGTATCTTGATGAAACTCGTGGTTACGTTACTCCCGGTGGCCTGTTCATGTACCTCGATCAGGAACTACGCCACCCGGTTACCATCAAAATGAAACCTTACAGCAAATGGAAGGGTCTGGTAGCAACCGGGCTGGATACACTGAAAGGCCAACACCATGTTTATAAAGCAGATGATTTTGATGTGCTTTATGATAGCCCCTTTTTAATGGGAGAACTGGAAGTATTGCCTCCTTTTGATGTTCAGAATAAACCTCACAATTTTATAGGGTACAAATTACCGTCTTTCGATAGGCAGGGCTTTATGGATGATCTGAAAAAGATTGTAGTTACGGCCAGCGGTATCATCGGTGAGATCCCTTACACGCATTATACTTTTTTATCCATAGGCGCAGGTGGCGGCGGTATCGAACACTTAAACTCAACCTCATTAAGCTTTAGCGGTGGCGAAGGTTTCAATACGCCCGAAGCCCGTAAAAAACTATATAACTTTATAGCACACGAGTATTTTCATCATTATAATGTGAAACGGATAAGACCGGTTGAGCTCGGTCCGTTTGATTACTCTAAAGAGAACCATACCAATATGCTTTGGGTATCGGAAGGGTTTACGGTTTATTACGAGTACATGGTTACCCGCCATGCCGGTTTAATGAACAACGAAGATATGTTCGGCGATTTTCAGAACAACCTGCGCAATTACGAAAACCAACCGGGGCATTTATACCAATCGGCCACGCAAGCCAGCTATAACACTTGGGACGATGGGCCAAACGGCAGGCAGGGCGATGATTTTAATAAAACCATCTCGTACTATGATAAAGGCCCTATTTTAGGTTTGATGCTCGATTTTAGTATCCGTAACGCAACTCAAAACAAAAGAACGCTTGATGATGTAATGCGCCTGCTTTACTACAAATACTACAAAAAATTAAAACGTGGCTTTACCGAGCAGGAGTTTAGGGATGAGTGCGAAAAAATCGCCGGTGCACCATTAGCCGAAGTATTTGAATATGCTTCGACAGTTAAACCGCCCGATTATCCCAAATACTTTGCTTATGGTGGGCTTGCGGTTGATACCACAACCCAAACGGTATCCAACGCCTGGGCCGGATTAAACATGCGCCAGGTGCGCGATACCATGCGGGTTACAACCGTAAGCTACCAATCACCTGCCTGGAACGTGGGCATCCGTGGCCGCAGCATTGTTTTAAAGATTGATGACGAGGCTGCTACACCGGCAGCATTGGGTAAGGCGCTCGATAATCGTAAAGAGGGTGATGTTGTGAAGTTTACGATTTTAAAGGACGGTGTTACTAAGGATATCAATGTAACGCTGGGCAAAAAGCGTGAGAAATCATTTAAGATAACACCGCTGCCCAATCCGGATAAATTGCAGGCTGAGATATTTAAAAACTGGACTGAGGGAAAGTAATTATTTTATTGTCTGAATCAGAATTTACAGAATTTTATGATTAACAGAATCTATACGTTAACGCTTTATTATTCTGAAAATTTTCAAATTCTGAAAATTCTGATTCAGACTAAATTTGCGTTAGCGATAGTAGCGGATACCGGCCTTGTGGCTAAGGCCCGTGCAGTATGAGCGGATAGCGCGGGCCGCAGGTAACGCCATAGTTATTCTTGTTAGAACTAACCTTAATGGCTTTTTACATAAGACGGAAATATTAATTATTTTTGTTAATAGTCCAACTGAGAGAGAATGACCAAAAGTAAATTAACTAATCTGCAATTAGAAATTATTAAATTGTTTAATTACGATTTGGCAGATGGTCAATTGCTTGAAATAAAAGATATTTTGGCTTCATATTTCGCAAACTCAGCAACTAAGGAAATGGATAAGCTATGGAATAATAATGGCTGGAATAATGAACTGATGGAGCAATGGGCTAACGAACGTTTAAGAAACAATCATAACAGCTAATCATCACCCCAACCACTCACCTAATCCAACCCAATCAACCTCTCACCCAAAAATCCACCCACCCCTTGCATTTGCATAATTAATCACTATCTTTGCACCCACAAATAACAAAATAATTAACGCTTTAATATTATTCAAGTAATGTATTTAGGTAAAGAAGCAAAGGCAGAGATCTTTGCAAAACACGGTAAATCAGCAGCTGACACAGGTTCGGCCGAAGGTCAGGTAGCTTTGTTTACTACTCGTATTGCTCACTTAACAGGGCATTTGAAAAAAAACAAAAAGGATTTTTCAACTCAATTATCACTGCAAAAATTAGTAGGTAAACGTCGTGCGTTACTTGCTTACCTGTATAATAAAGACATTGAAAGGTACCGTGCTATCATTAAAGCTTTACAGCTTAGGGATATCATTAAGTAATTCTCTCCTTTTTTATTTAAAAGCCATCCTGTTTTGAGGATGGCTTTTTTACTTTTGAAACATATATTTACACACATAAAATCCCGACGCGCTCCCGAAGATGAAAAGCGTGTCACAAACAAAAAAAGATGAGTTTAAACGTAATTAAAAAAGTTATCGATCTGGGCGACGGACGCACTATCGAAATTGAAACAGGTAAACTGGCCAAACAAGCTGATGGCTCGGTAGTAGTTAAAATGGGTAACACCATGTTATTGGCTACCGTGGTATCATCGCCCGAAGCAAAAGAAGGCGTTGACTTTTTGCCATTATCTGTTGACTACCAGGAAAAATACGCTGCAACAGGCCGTATCCCGGGTGGTTTTTTACGCCGTGAGGCCCGTTTATCAGATTATGAGGTTTTGATCTCTCGTTTGGTTGACCGCGCTTTACGTCCTTTGTTCCCTGAAGATTATCACGCTGATACCCAAGTGATGATCTCATTAATATCTGCCGATAAAGATATTATGCCTGATGCGTTGGCCGGTTTGGCAGCATCTGCGGCTTTATCTGTATCTGATATTCCTTTTAACGGCCCTATCTCTGAAGTACGTGTTGCTAAAATTGACGGTCAGTTGGTAATTAACCCAACCTTAAGCCAGCTTGAAAACGCTACTTTAGAATTTATTGTAGCTGGTAGCGAGCATGATATCAATATGGTTGAAGGCGAATCGAAAGAAATTCAGGAAGCTGAATTGGTTGAGGCCATCAAATTTGCCCACGCTGCTATTAAAGTTCAGTGTTTAGCTCAAAAAGAACTAACCATTGAAGTTGGAAAAACCGAAAAGCGTGTTTACAGCCACGAGCACAGCAACGAGGATTTGAAAAAAGCCATCTACGCTGCTACTTACGACCAGGTTTACGCTATCGCTTCGGCTGCTTCGGCAAAAGAAGAGCGCGGTGCTAAATTTAAAGAAGTACGTGACACTTTTATCGAAACTTTAGGCGAGATTGACGATATCACTAAAACTCTTGCTAAAAAATACTACCACGATGTTGAGTATGATGCTATTCGTAACCTGGTATTAGACGAAGGTAAACGTTTAGACGGTCGTACCACTACCCAGATCCGCCCGATATGGAGCGAAGTTGGTTACCTGCCATCTGCTCACGGTTCGGCGGTATTTACCCGTGGCGAAACCCAATCATTAACTTCAGTTACCCTTGGTGGTAAAGATGATGAGCAAATGATTGATGGTGCTTTCATCAACGGTTACCAAAAATTCCTGTTGCACTACAACTTCCCGGGTTTCTCAACCGGCGAGGTTAGGCCTAACAGGGGTGCTGGTCGCCGCGAAATTGGTCACGGTAACCTGGCTATGCGTTCGTTGAAACAAGTATTGCCTTCTGAAGACGAAAATCCATACACTATCCGTGTGGTTTCTGATATCCTGGAATCAAACGGTTCATCATCAATGGCTACCGTTTGCGCGGGTACATTAGCTTTGATGGATGCAGGTGTTAAAATTAAAGAGCCGGTATCGGGTATCGCGATGGGCTTGATCACCAACGAAATGGGTACTAAATATGCTATTCTTTCGGATATCCTTGGCGATGAGGATCACTTAGGTGATATGGACTTTAAAGTAACCGGTACTAAAAATGGTATCGTTGCTGTACAGATGGACTTGAAAATTAACGGTCTATCGTACGAAGTGTTAACCAACGCTTTAAACCAGGCTAAAGACGGTCGTTTACATATCCTTGGCGAAATGGCTAAAACCATTACCGCGCCACGTGAGGATTACAAACCACACGCTCCACGTATCGTTACCATTAAAATCGATAAAGAATTTATTGGTGCGGTTATTGGCCCCGGTGGTAAAATCATCCAGGAAATGCAACGCGAAACCGGTGCGACTATCTCTATCGAAGAGAAAGACAACCAGGGTATCGTTCAGGTATTTGCCGATAACAAAGCTTCTATCGATGCAGCTTTAGGCCGTATCCGTGCTATCGCTTCTAAACCAGAAGTTGGCGAAATTTACGAAGGTAAAGTAAAATCGATCATGCCTTTCGGTGCTTTCATTGAGATCATGCCAGGTAAAGATGGTTTGTTACACATCTCTGAGATAGATCACCGCAGGTTCGAAACTATGGATGGTATCTTCCAGATTGGTGACGAGGTAAGGGTTAAATTACTTGATATTGATAAGCAAGGTAAACTGAAGCTTTCAAGAAAAGTATTATTGCCTAAACCGGAAAAACCGGAGCAAAAACCAAATAATTAATCAATTTATTGATAGTGCAAAACCCTCTTCACGAGGGTTTTGCTGTTTTGTTTGGAAATATTTTTATTTTTTTAAAACAAAAGCCGAATATTTAAACTTATTAGCAGTTAAGATATAGTTGGTAAAACCAAAAATCCGATCCTGTTTGATAATAAAATGACCCCTGCTACTAACGATCCTTTAGACTTTCTGAACAGCAACCCACCCGGGATGCAGTCGGCCGGCTCGACCGATCTGGTGCAGCAGCTTTTGTACGAAATTATCAGGGTTAAGGAAATTATTGTTTACTACGACTCCATCCCCAACGGAGGCGGTCAGTTAGGTTCATCCATCCTGAACGAACTGGTATCAGAAGCCTATCAATCCTTAGTGAATTACGATACGGTGCTGATGAAGAAATATTACGATTTGTTGTTGAATTGCGATTGATCAGAATTTACAGAATTTTGGAATTAACAGAATGCTTTTGCATGTGTACATTCTATTCTGAAAATTCTAAAATTCTGTAAATTCTGATTCTGACTACAATAAAAGTATATCAATCTGATGCGCATGCACCATCCCCACCATTGGCGACCATGCAAACACCGTAAACCTGCCATCCTGCGAGGCTACAAGGGCTAAGGCATCCTTCTGGTCATAAACAAATTGCGCTGCTGCCAAATGCCTTGTACCGCCGTTTTGGGCCGGGTGGATAACGCGGGTTGAACAGCCTACTATGGGTTCGGTAACTACGATCTCTTCAACAGGTGAACTTTTGGCCGATCGGCCTATTTTGGCACCAAAAGCTAATAGCTCATGTTTATCATTTATCAAGGTAGCTCCATCAATAGAGGTTAATCCGCCTATGGTATCAACCGCACGGCGCATTTTTTCCTGCCATGACGTATGATAACGGTCGATACCCTCGTGGATCATCAGATCTGTAAGGCCTGAAAACGGTGGATCGACAGGGTAGGAGATTGGGGTGATGATGGATTCGCGCCATTCTTCGTTTCCTGAAGGTACAACCAATAGTATGCCGCCACGTTTGTGCGCCTGCATGGAGGTTGCCAGTTGAACCAGTACGTTTACCGGATCATTCCATAGTGATGGCAAGGTGAAATCAAGCATGGCCGAAAGCACATTCGGGCAATCGGAAATGCTGGAGCCGTGTTCATCAACTATTTTAATATCGTCGCCTTTTAATATGGCGATGTTTACAAATTTGCCAAAACCTTCAATGCGGCGGTGTTTGATGACCAGCAGGCCCGGTTCAATAACTTCCAGTACAAAGCAGTAGGCCGGGATAGCCAATGTAGTGCCCCATATATATAGCTCATCATTCTCAATCCATACCCCTAAATGAATGCCCGGTTCCTGCACGGCCGAAGCGAATTTGGTTAGGATATTAGGTGCGAGCTTTAGCTTATTCCCAAACAATAATGGCTGTCCGGCAGCCTCGGGCGGTAAAAATGCAAGCGTAAATTTGGGTGAGAAACCTTCTTCCCGGCGCAAACTGGCCCAAAATGAAATATCGATAAGCGATTCGATAATGGTGCAGCTTGGCGTAGGGGCAAGGTCGATCTCATTATTATCAGCAAGGGCTTTGGCGTGGAAATGCCTGAAATGCTTTTCAATAATGGTTGCCACTTTACCGGCTGCTTTATATGTAGGTCCTGAACTCAAAGTTTTGGTGGTGTCTTTCATTTAAATACTTATCTCAAAAGTAAAGTTAAATAAACGGGCAAGCAAACAAAGGCCTCAATATTGCAATTGGATGAACCAGCCTCACCCCAAACCCCTCTCCAGAGGAAAGTGGTTTAAAAATCAAAGACGCATTTTTAAAGTCCTCTCTTCTGGAGAGGATTTAGGTGAGGCCCGCACTTTATTGTCAAACCTTTATCATACTTCCGCCCAATTATCTCCCCAACGTCAGTTGTTAATCTGCATCAATTATTTTTTGAAATGATTGTAGCACTTTTGCAGCCGGAAACGATAATGTAATCATGAAACTTCTATCACACATCATATCACTCACACTGCCAGATACTACGCCTTTGCAGGTATCAGCGCTTTTAAACTTAGGTTTAACCTACGTACAACAAGGTTTTAATAAAGTATTCCATAAACCGCAACCTAAAAACAATCCTTGCGGCGAGTTGCAGCCTTGTATGTAAGCAGCCAACAAATTGCAGATAGCGCATCCTTCCGGGCAATTTATTAGCTAAATTCGCCGCATGGATCAGTTATCGGCTGCGGGCAGGTCAAAAATGCGGATCGCCAACAGTGTATTCTTCTTTGTTTCGGGCTTCGGATACTCATCATGGGCCTCGCGTATTCCATCCATTAAACATCAGCTTAATTTAAATGAAGCCCAACTGGGTTTGGTGCTTTTGGCCATGCCTATCGGTTTAATGCTTACCATGCCGCTAACGGCTAAAATGATCAAACATTTCAGCAGCCGCCGTATGATGATGATCGGTGCTATCGCCTTTTGCGTGGTGGTTTGTTTACCCGGCTTTACCGCCTATATGTGGCAATTGATGCTGGTGCTGTTTTTTGTTGGTTCAACCCGTAATATTTTAGGCTTATCAATGAATGCGCAGGCAGTGGGCTTGCAAAAACTTTACGATAAATCTATCATGGTAACTTTTCACGGTATCTGGAGCCTGGCAGGGTTTGGCGGTGCTGCAACCGGTTACCTGATGGTGCTATTCAATATCGCTCCATCATACCATTTATTAGGTGTAGGTATTGTGCTGATGATCCTCTCGGCTATATTTTATCCTACTACTTATGATTACCGTCCGCCCGAAACTCCGGGAAAATCGGTATTCTCCATGCCCGATAAGCACCTGCTTAAATTCGCACTCATTTCTTTTGCCTCTATGGCCTGCGAAAATACCTTGTACGATTGGAGTGGTGTTTACTTTGAAAAGGTAGTACACGCTACCAAATCATTTGCCGAGGCCGGCTTTGTGGTTTACATGGTTACCATGACCATTGGCCGTTTTGTGGGCGACAGGGTAGTATCAGCCATCGGCATCAAAAAGGTTTTAAATTATAGTGCCATACTGGTATTGGCAGGCTTACTGGTAGCTGTGTTTTTTCCTTTCACTTTAACTGTTTATTTAGGCTATGGGATGGTAGGGGTAGGCGTCTCCTGTATTGTACCGCTTGTGTTCAGTATGGCCGGCAAATCAACTACCATGAACAGCAGCCAGGCTTTGGCAGCCATATCTACAGTGGGTTACTTAGGTTTTGTTATTGTACCGCCCTTTGTTGGGTTTATAGCCCAGGCAGCTAATTTGCAGGTAGCCTTTTTTGTGGTGGCAGGTTTTGCTGCAATGATGATCTGGATGGTGACAAAAATTGAGGATGAGCACTCTGCGGTATCATAGTTTTGTCAAATAAGGCGCTTCCGGGTTGCATCAAAAAGGTTTTGGCTTATTATTGTGACATCAAATCTGCAGGTTTGTTATAACATCTACAAAAAATGAGCACAAACATTACCGATATCAGCGTTCAGCCGTCAACTGAGTTATTTATCAAAATGGTAGTTTCTAACTGGGAACTGCAAAACAGCCGTGTTAACGGTTTGCTTGATAAATTAACCGACGAAGAGCTGGCCACAGAAACAGCACCAGGCCGCAACAGCGGCGTTTACCTGCTGGGCCACCTTACCGCTGTTAGCGACGGAATGTTCACTTACTTAGGTTTGGGTGAGAGGCTCTATCCCCAACTCGATCATATATTTCTGAAAAATCCTGAAGATGCCGGTTTGGATAAACCTTCGCTGGCCGAACTAAAGGAGTACTGGACTAAAGTAAATGAGGTACTTACCGAAAAAATGAACGCCATGCAGCCAGACGACTGGTTTAAACCGCACAGCGCCATTGCTTTAGATGCTTTTGAAAAAGAACCTCATCGTAACAGATTAAACATCCTGATTAACAGAACTATTCACCAGGGATACCACATTGGGCAACTGGTTTACCTGGTAAAAAAGTAAGCGTTTGCACGACGGGATTAAGCACCAGAGGTTTAATCCATGACAATTGCATGAAACGTTTTTTACAAAGCGATGGTAAATAAAACCAAAAACCATTATACTTTTGCTTAACACTGTTAAATGATTTATCGGTGTAAGTAAAATGGCAAGTAAAGAACGAATTCAGCGCTTAAAAGAGGAAACCAGGATCAATATTCTGGACGCCGCGCTACAGATAGTAAAGCATGAAGGCTGGCAAGCCTTGAGCATGCGCAAAATTGCCGACGTAATTGAGTACACCGCACCCATTATATATGAATACTTTGCCAATAAGGATGCTATCCTGATTGAGCTTACCCGTAAGGGCTATGCTATTTTAGGTAAAGACATGACGGCAGCTAAAAACGAGCATAGCCGTGTTGAAGACCAACTGGAAGCCATGTGGCTGGCCTACTGGAACTTCGCCTTTGCAAACAAGGAACTTTACCAGGTAATGTTTGGTGTACAAATGAACTGCTGTTGTTGCGATATGATCAAGTCGCTCCCCGAGGCTCAAATGCAAACAACATTGGTTAGCGAGGCAATTAAACAACTCATGAAAATTGAAGATATCAACGACGAAATGATCTGTACCAAATACTACACCTTTTGGTCGGTTGTGCACGGGTTGGTATCCATAAACTTACTAAGCAGAGGTTTCTCTGACGATGTTAACCGCCAGGTTTTGAAAGATACCATAGGTGGTATTATCAGATCAATGAAAGATTAATTTTCATTGTGTCCTATAAATAACGCTGTTAAAATATCTAACGGTGTTAAATAAATATTAAGCACATTTTAACTCAAACACTCTAATACAATGAACAAGCTCACTCACAACCTGCAAACAGCACTTAACAGTGTTAAACGATTTAACGGTGTTGTAACATCTAATTGCTGCCGTTAGCTCAGCTCACGATAAAAAATCGTGTAATAACGATATATAACAAATTTAAATCGGTATATAGTATAGTAACTAATTGATGTACAGTTTGTTAAATAAGTGGCACTTCAATTGGAAAATATCAGTCAATAAAAAAATGAAAACAATCAATTCATCATATAACACGAGCCCAACAGCTCATATCAATCCTGTTCATTCATCACTCTTAAAATCACCACTCATGAAAACACTCGTATTAGCCGCAGTTGCAGCTTTAACATTATATGGATGTTCATCTGCACCGCAGGCGCCAACCGCGCCGCCGCCACCGGCATTACCGGTAGCCACTATTACTTCAGGTACCGAAACTACCTTCCAGGAATATCCTGCTTCAATACAGGGCACTGTTAACGTAGAGATCAGGCCACAGGTAAGCGGTACTTTAGATAAGGTATTCGTTGACGAAGGTGCTTATGTATCTGCCGGCCAACCAATTTTTAAAATTAACGAACAACCATACCGCGCTGCCTTAAATAATGCGCTGGCCAGCTTACATGCTGCCGAAGCTGCACAGGTAAACGCACAGCTGGAAGTTGAAAAATTAACCCCGCTTGTTGCCAACAAAGTAGTATCAGACTACCAGTTAAAAACAGCCAAAGCAGCAGCTGATGTTGCAAAAGCCAATATCGAATCGGCTAAAGCAAATGTTGCAACTGCACAAATCAACCTGGGTTATACTTTAATTAAAGCTCCTGTTAGCGGTTACATCGGCCTGCTGGCAAAAAAACAAGGTAGTTTGGTTGGCCCGACAGATGTTGCTGCATTAACTCAGCTATCTGATGTGCACGATGTACACGTTTACTTCTCATTGGGCGAGAAAGATTTCGTAGCTTTTAAAGAACAATATCCGGGTGCCAGCCTGAAAGATAAACTGAAAAATGTTCCTTCAGTATCCTTATTACTGGCTGATAATACCGAATATCCAAAACAAGGTAAAATTGATATTGTTGACGGCCAGTTTGATAAAACTACCGGCGCTATCACTTTAAGGGCAAATTTTGCTAATCCTGATGGCTTGCTGCGCTCGGGTAATACAGGCAAAGTACGTTTAAGCCTGAGCCACAAAGACGCCTTGATCATTCCTGAGGCATCAACTATTGAGATGCAGGATAAGGTGTTTGTATTTATTGTTGGTGATAGCAGCAAAGTGAAAAAACAACCTATCGAAATAGTGGGCAAATCGGGCGATCATTACCTGGTTAAAGATAAAGAGGCCATTAAAGCCGGCGACCAGCTTGTATTGGAAGGCATTGATAAACTACAGGAAGGCATGGTAATTCAGCCGCAAAAGCAAGCTGATAAAGTTGCTGCCGTAGTTAAACACTAATACATACACTTAAACTTTAAACGTCATGTTTCAGAAATTCATAGAAAGACCGGTACTCTCAACTGTTATCTCCATACTGTTGGTGATAGTGGGTGTACTTGGTTTAACCAAACTGCCCCTCGAAAGGTTCCCGAACATTGCCCCTCCGGCAGTTTTGGTATCGGCAGTATATCCCGGCGCTAATGCCGAAACTATTTTGCGCTCCGTAACCCCTTCGTTAGAAGAAGCTATTAACGGTGTGGAAAATATGACCTATATGACATCTACCGCCAGTAACGACGGTACATTGGGTATCACCGTTTACTTTAAACAAGGTACCAACCCCGATCAGGCTGCGGTAAACGTGCAAAACCGTGTGTCGCAGGCTTCAAGCCAGTTACCTGCCGAGGTTTTGCAGTACGGTATCACCACCACCAAACAGCAAAACAGCTTTATCGGTGCGATGGCCATTTACTCTGAGGATCCTAAAAAATACGATCAGACATTTGTTGCCAACTACGCGCAAATCAATATCGTACCCGAAATTAAACGTATTCCGGGTGTAGGTTCGGCCAGTATCTTTGGTGGTATTAAAGATTACTCTATGCGTGTTTGGCTTAACCCAAGCCAGATGGCAGCACACAACGTTACCCCTGCCGAAGTTACCGCAGCAATCCAGGACAAAAACCTGGAGGCTGCACCAGGTAAATTTGGTGAACGCAGTAACGAAGCGTTTGAATACGTAATTAAATATAAAGGTAAACTTACCAAGCCTGAAGAATACCAGAATATTGCCATCCGCGCAAATGCCGATGGTTCGGTATTGCGCCTTAAAGACGTTGCCCGCGTTGAATTGGGTGCATACTCATACAACAGCGTAAGTAACCTGAACGGCCATGACGGTATCATTATCGGTATCATCCAGTTATCAGGCTCAAACGCCAACGAAATCCAGATTGCTATTGATAACCTGATGGTGAAACTATCTAAAGATTTCCCGGTAGGTATCAAATACAACCAGTTTTATCGTACCAAAACCGACCTCGACGAGTCGATCAACCAGGTTGAGCATACATTGGTTGAGGCCTTCGTGCTGGTGTTTATCGTGGTATTCATCTTCCTGCAGGATTTCCGTTCTACATTGATCCCTGCTATCGCGGTTCCGGTGGCTATTATCGGTACCTTCTTTTTCATGAACCTGTTCGGATTCTCGGTTAACCTGTTAACGCTGTTTGCATTGGTACTCGCCATTGGTATTGTGGTGGATGATGCCATTGTGGTGGTGGAGGCGGTGCATGCCAAAATGGAGCATGACCCAACGCTTACGCCTAAAGCAGCCACTACCGAGGCCATGCACGAAATTACAGGTGCTATTATATCCATTACCCTGGTTATGGCGGCGGTATTTTTACCGGTGAGCTTCATGACTGGCTCAACCGGCATCTTCTATCGCCAGTTTGCCTTAACCATGGCTATCTCTATCATTATTTCGGCTGTTAACGCTTTAACCTTAAGTCCTGCCCTGGCAGCCTTATTCTTAAAGAATAAACATGCCGATGGCCATAACGCGCCTAAGAAAAGCTTTGTTGAGAAGTTTTATGCAGGCTTTAACGGCGGCTTTAACTACATGACCAACAAATATGTTGGCGGTCTGAAAGTGTTGATCCGCAATAAATGGATTAGCATGGCCGGTTTGGCCCTGGTAATTGTTGCCACCGTTTACATGGTGAACAAAACAAAAACAGGCTTTATTCCTACTGAAGACCAGGGTTTCGTAGCCATTGCGGTTAACACTCCATCAGGTACTTCATTAGCAGGTACTAACAAAACCTTTAAACAGGCCGAAGATCAGTTAAAAACTTTACCGTCGGCAAGGTTTGTTACCGCACTGTCTGGTTTCAACTTCTTAACCCAATCAAGCAGCCCGTCTGCCGGTGTAATCTTCCTGTTGTTAAAACCAACCGAAGAAAGGGGCGAGGTTAAAAACATCGATGCTATTCAGAATATAGTGAGAGGTAAATTAGCCGGTATTCCTGGCGGTACCTTCTTCGTGTTCAGCTTCCCAACCGTGCCTGGTTTCAGTAACGTAGAGGCGCTTGACGTGATGCTGCAGGATAAAACCAACGGCCGTTTAGATAAATTTAGCGGTGTTGCCAATAACTTCATTGCCAAACTGATGCAAAAACCGGCTGTGGCATTTGCCTTTACATCATACAAAGCCGATTATCCGCAGTTGCAATTAGAAGTTGATGACGAAAAAGCTAACCAATTGGGCGTAAACGTGAAAGATATCCTTTCAACCATGCAGGCTTATTTTGGTACAGCCCAGGCATCTGATTTTAACCGCTTTGGTAAATATTACCGTGTAATTGTTCAGGCGGATGTTGCCGACAGGACTGATCCTTCAGCTATCGACCGCGTATTTGTTAAAAATAATCAAGGTCAGAATGTGCCTATCAACACCCTGGTTAAATTAACCCGCGTGTATGGTTCAGAAACTGCTTCACGTTATAACCTGTTCAACTCTATCGAGATTAATGCTATCCCTAAACCGGGCTACAGCTCTGGTGATGCCATTAAAGCTATTGAGGAAACAGCTAAAGAACAGTTGCCACAAGGTTTTGCCTACGAATTTACCGGCCAAACCCGCGAGGAGATTGCTTCAGGCGGACAATCAACCATCATCTTCCTGTTGTGTTTGGTATTCGTATACTTCCTGTTATCGGCACAGTATGAAAGTTATATCCTGCCATTGGCGGTAATCCTTTCAATCCCTACAGGTTTGTTTGGTGTGTTCATTGTACTGGGCTTAACCGGTATCGAAAACAACATCTACGTACAGGTAGCGCTCATCATGCTTATCGGTTTGTTAGCGAAGAATGCGATTCTGATTGTAGAGTTCGCGGTGCAAAGGCGCAGGCTGGGGCATGGACTGGTACAATCGGCTATCGAAGCTGCACAGCTCCGTATCCGTCCAATCATCATGACCTCGATGGCCTTCGTATTCGGTTTATTCCCGATGAGTATAGCAACCGGTCCGTCTGCACAGGGTAACCACTCTATCAGTATCGGTGCTGCCGGCGGGATGGTTTCGGGTGTATTGTTGGGCTTGTTCATTATCCCCGTACTTTACGTGATATTCCAGGCCTTGCAGGAACGCATCAGCGGCAAACCGCAACCTGTTAACCACGGCAATGCACATGGCGAAAATGCAGCTGTATTGGAAACCGAAGTTTCAGCTTAATCAATTAAATATCAACTAAAACTATCGCGGCTTAACACCGCGATAGTTTAAAAACGATACAACAATGAAAAATATATTAAGCAGTTTGGCCATTGCGCTGGTAGTGCTGGCAGGCTGTAAAGTTTCGAAAGATGTTGCTACGCCAACGGATGCGCAACCTGAAACCTTCAGGAACGCGGTTGCCACCGGCGATACCAGCAGCATTGCCGACTTACAATGGAAAAACTTTTTTACCGATGCCGCCCTTCAAAAATTGATTGACAGCGCTATTGTTAAAAACTACGATATGCAGGTGGCCGTTAAAAATATTGAGGCTGCCGAATTACAGTTTAAACAGGTTAAATGGAACTACGCTCCCTCTGTTGGTTTAAATGTTACTGCAAGCACTAACCGTCCGTCTGATAACAGCATCAACGGGTTAAGCATTAATCAATATGGCATTGGTACCAAACATATTGAAGATTACAATGCCAACCTTGCCCTTTCATGGGAAGCTGATATCTGGGGAAAGATCCGTAATCAAAACCGCCAGGCTTTAGCCCAGTATCTGCAAACAACCGAAGCAAAAAAGGCTATCCAAACCAGCATTGTTTCAAGCGTATCGCAAGGTTACTATAACCTGCTGATGCTTGACGAGCAGCTGGAAATTGCCAAAAAGAACGTAAAACTGAACGATAGCACTTTACGCATCATCAAATTACAGTATGATGCCGGCCAGGTAACTCTTTTGGGTGTACAACAGGCTCAGGCCCAGTTAGAGGCTGCTGCCCAGCTGGTACCGCAGTTTGAGCGCGATATCAATGTTCAGGAAAATGGTTTGAGCATTTTGGCAGGGAGGTTGCCTAACGCTATTGAGCGTAATGTAACCCTTAATGATATTACCTTCCCCGATGCACTTTCGGCAGGTATACCATCGGCAATGGTGAGCCGCAGGCCTGATGTACGCAGCTCTGAACTGGCTTTAAATATTGCTAACGCGAGGGTGGGTATTACCAAAGCACAGCTTTACCCATCATTAACCATCACCGGCCAGGGCGGGTTAAACTCTTTTAAATCAAGTAACTGGTTTAACATTCCGGCTTCACTGTTTGGTACAGTTGCGGGTGGTATTGCACAGCCTTTATTTCAGCGTAAACAACTGCGTACCCAATACGAAGTGGCTAAAGTTGATCGTGAAAAATCGGTGATCCAGTTCCGCCAGTCGGTTTTGAATGCTGTTGGCGAAGTATCAGATGCTTTAGTAAGGTTGCAGAAATTAAAAGAACAACAAACAATAGCAGCAAACCGCGTTAAAACCTTGCAGCAGGCTACTACCAACGCCAGCATGTTATTTAAAAATGGCCTTGCAAACTATCTTGAAGTAATTACCGCCCAAAGCAATGTATTGCAGGGCGAGTTAGAACTGGCCTCGATAAAAATGGCACAACTTAGCGCCAACGCCGAGCTTTACCGCTCATTAGGCGGCGGCTGGAAATAATCTTCTTCTATCCTATGAAAACAACAAACGGCTCTGAGCAATCAGGGCCGTTTTTTTTTGCGCATCAAAAAACGTTTATCGCTTACTAAGCAACCCGGTTTGCACCACTTTCTGTATCGATCCATCAGCATTAAAGTGCAGTTCATCAACGCATATCGAACGCAGGTTGCCCCGGCCTGTAAGAACGCTGTTGTGGTAAAATGCATACCATTTGCCTTTATATTCAACAACCGAACCGTGGCTGGTATCGCAACCGGTAGGGTCGAGGTAAACACCTCCATACGTCCAGGGGCCAAGGGGGCTGGTGCTTGTGGCATAGTTTAACCTGTTGGCGCCTTTTTTATCTTCTGTATGGTTATCGGCGTAGGTTAAATAGTAAATGTTATTGCGTTTAAATACCCAGGTTGCCTCGTGAAAATCCTTCAGGCCTTCCATTGGTTTTAGGGGTTCGGCTATTTCGGTCATGTTGGGTTTTAGTTTGGTGCCAACACAGCGGCCTCCTCCGCCATAGTAAAAATAAGCCTGGCCGTCATCATCAACAAAAACACATGGATCTATCATTGATCGGCTGTCGCTGCCCAGGTTAAGATAGCCCTGCACTTTAAAATTACCCGCCGGTTGTTTGCTGGTAGCTATACCAACCTTCCAGGTGGTATCCCAGTTGCTGCCGCTTGGGTGCGGGAAGTAGAAATAGTATTTGCCGTTTCTGTAAGCGCAATCCGGGGCCCACATAAAGCCGCCCTCTTTTCGCCCCCAGGGTACCTGTGTGGCGTTCAGTATTTCGCCATGATCTTTCCAGTGCACCATGTCATCGGTAGAATATACGTGGTATTTATCCATCAGATCGCAGCCCCGCGGCGGGTCGATATCGTGGGAGGGGTAAACATATAATCGCCCGTCTTTCCATACATGGGCAGATGGATCGGCCGTATAAATATCCCTTACGATGGGGTTTTGCGCATAGCTTGCCGTTGATAAAAAAAGAATAGATAGTAAATAAAAAAGCTTTGCAGATGTTTTTTTCATATTGCAGCAAATAATTTGGTTTGCCGGCAAATAACATCTGCGCAATTAAAAAAAGGTTAATAATCCCTTAATGCAGATATTTATCAATTAAAATGTGACATGAAATTAGGTGCTATTTCATAATTATCAACCCAAAGCAATTATCTGCCCATTTATTACCAGTTTTGCAATTTGTTACAAAGAAAATAAACATAATTTCAAATTAAATTCATATCATAGCGGCCCAAAATGATTTGAGCTGACTTTTAATGAAAATTAAATTCGTACTTGTATTTCTTTTGTTTTGCGGCTCGGTTAAGGCCCAAAATGTCAACATAATCCCTCAGCCTAAGTTAGTTACCGCAGGCACGGGGCAATTCACTTTCAATAACCATTCAAGTGTAGGCGTAAATGACGCTTCCTTATTGCCGGTAGCACGTTATTTCCAGAAACAGGTAAATCAATCAACCGGTTTAACGCTTAATGTAGATAACAAGGATGCAGGGAGCACTATCCACCTGCTGTTAACCAACGGCGATCCAACTCCCGGAGCTTACTCGCTTAAAATATCACCCGAAGAAATTACGGTATCGTCATCAAACCGGGATGGTGTTTTTTATGGAGCGATGTCGTTACTGCAATTGCTTCGCGATCAGCCCCGGGGCGAAACCATCAGTTTGCAGGCGCTTGCTATTAATGATGTACCGCGCTACCAGTGGCGGGGTTTGATGCTGGATGAGTCGCGCCATTTTTTCGGGATGGAAAAAGTGAAGCAGATATTGGATTGGATGGCTTACTATAAGCTTAACAAATTTCACTGGCATTTAACTGATGCGCAGGGCTGGCGTCTGGAGATTAAAAAATACCCTAAGTTAACCCTGGTTGGCGGCAGGGGCAACCATACCGATTCAACTGCCGATCCTCAGTATTATACTCAACCGCAAATTAAAGAGATCATCGCTTATGCGGCCGACAGATCGATCACGGTTATTCCTGAAATTGATATGCCAGGCCATGCTACGGCAGCCAACAAGGCCTATCCGCAGTTTAGTGGTGGTAGCGTTGAAGGGTACGAGAATTTTACCTTCAATCCCTCAATCGATAGCACTTACCAGTTTTTGGGTGATATTATTAAAGAAACTACCGCGCTCTTCCCATCTAAAATGATGCACCTTGGTGGCGATGAGGTGGCGTTGGGTGTAAAAGCCTGGTCGCTTAATCCATCTATCGCCGGTTTTATGCAGAAAAATAATTTTGCTGATGTTGGCGAGCTGGAGCGCTATTTTTTTAAGCGGGTTGCCGATACCGCTTTAAGCACAGGTGCTAAGGTATTAGCCTGGGATGAAGCAACCGGTACAAACCTGCCTGCCGATAAGGCCATTATTTTTTGGTGGAGGCAAAACCTGCCCGGCCAGTTGCATTTAGCGATACAGAAAGGCTACCAGGTGGTACTTTGTCCGCGCCTGCCCATGTATTTTGATTTTGTGCAGGATGCCGATCATATCTCCGGCCGCCGCTGGAAGGGCGTTTACAATACTGTGGGCAGCGTGTATGGTTTCCCCGAAAAATCAATGCAGAATAATGAAGACTTGCAATCCAAACAAATAATAGGTGTGCAGGCCAATATCTGGACGGAAATGATCGGTTCAGAAAAACGTTTGGATTTTATGCTCTTCCCGCGTATTGCCGGTTTAGCCGAAGCCGGTTGGACAGCACCCGAACTGAAAGATGAGGAGGCATTTGATAACCGCTTAAAAGCAAGCATCAAAATTTATGATGCAGCCAATATTTACTATTTCAATCCGTTTGATAAGTTTTTTCACGATGAGGCGATAGATTTCGGTCCGAAGATCAGGAGGATGCCAAAGCCCGAATCGGTTGATTACAGTGATGAGGACAGGCCCCGCAGGCGGAGGCATGGAAGATCTTCGAAAAAAAGCCATTCTTCGTCGAAGCATTCATCTTCAAAACATTCGTCTTCGAAAAAATCATCATCTTCAAAAAAATCTTCTTCTTCTTCAGGCAAAAGCCACAAGTCATCGCATAAAAAGAAAAGATAACACATTATTGTAAAAAAGAAAAGGTCTGCTTTCCCCAGGGAAAGCAGACCTTTTCTTTTTAAAGCACTGGCTTCGCTAAACCCGCGGCAGATAGGCCGGCAGGTGGTTTACAAGTGCCTACCTGTACGAAGATAGATGCGTGGTTTTGATATTAAGGATGAACGATTTGCCAACGCTTATCTTTACGTTTTTATCTTTAAGAAGCCCCCTGATCACTTCATCGGCTCTCAATAACTCATACAAATCGCGCGCAACGGCCGATGTACTGATCTTGTTGGTTGCCTTGCCATCTTCGATATTGATATTAAACATGTAGCCTGATTTTCCTTTATCGCCCGCCGATTCAAAATCGGTAATGTTTAACTTAAACTGTTGATCTTCTGTAAGGCTCCTTTTAATGTGCAGGCGGATAACCGGCATATACTTTTGCCAGGTGGCTAAATAACTTCTTTCGTCCATAATTTATTTTGTAAAAGCAAAGGCCCTTGCAGTGTTTCATACAAGGGCCTTTAGGTTATTAAGTTCAGGAGGATATGAATCTCCTTAAATGTTTCGACTGTGTTTTATGAAGACGAGCCGCGGCTGGTTTTCATGAGTTTCAAAGTTACTTAAATAAAACGGGTAAAATAGAGAAGTGGTTTCAGATTGTTTTATACCCAAAATACGACTGCTGCAGGTTTGATGCAGCGTAACCAGCGGCAAATAGCTTTTGTAGTGGTAAATTAGGGGCAGGTTTTCAGCACGCCAATAACGCCGGGTTTATAAATGCTGTAAATTGCGCCCATTCGGCATTGCCATTTAAACCGTATTTACATGAACCTGTTAAAACGCCAAATTATCCTTTCAATTTTCTTTGCCCTGTTTTGCTGTCTTTGCAAAGCCGATCCTGTTTTTTACATGAACCAGGTAGCTTTTGATGCTCGCGGAGCCAAAACTATTGTTGTTCGAAACGATGCTAAGTTTAACCCCGGCAGAACATTCCAATTGCAAAACGCAGCAGGTAAGGCGGTTTTTACAGGAAAGCTAAGCGTAGTATTACATGTTGAAGAATGGGCAAAAGGTGCCAGCTTTTACCAGGCCGATTTTTCGGTTTTTAAAACAGATGGCAAATACAGGATAGCAATTGGCAAATCGGTATCCGACTGGTTTGAGATCAAAGAGAACGCCCTTGCCGTTACAACCATTCCATCGGTGCTAAGCTACTATAACAGGCAACGCGCCAACACCCCAACCGAATGGAAGGCCGATTCGGCGGTACGGCTGTACGGAAGCGATAAAACAGTTGATTTACGTGGCGGCTGGTGCGATGCATCCGGCGATGTAAGTAAATATTTTTCGCACCTGGCTTATGCCAATTTTATGTCGCCGCAGCAAATTCCACTGGTTACCTGGTCTATGATCAATACGGTTCAAACCGCGCCTGGCTTGCTGAATAAGTTGCAGGTTTATGATGGCATGGTGAACGAAGCACTTTGGGGAGCCGATTATATGATGCGGGCCTTATCAACAGACGATTATTTTTACATGATCGTATTCAGCTATTTTAATAAAGATCCTAAAGCCCGCCGCGTAGTAGGTTTAAAAGCAAACAGCGTAACCACAGATGAATACCAGGCAGCGTTTCGCGAGGGCGGTGGCATGGCTATAGCATCACTGGCACGCATCTCAAAATTAAAAAAAGATGGCGATTTTAAATCTGCCGAATATCTCGCCGCTGCCAAACGGGCTTTTGCCCATCTATTGGTGAACAATACCAAATATGATGACGATGGCAAGGAAAACATCATCGACGATTATTGTGCCCTGATGGCTGCCACCGAGCTATGGATAGCCACCGATAGCACATTTTACCGCGACCAGGCCCGTAAACGCGCGCAAAATCTTACCAAAAGAATGAGCCCTGCCGGGTATTTTATTGCCGATGACGGCGACAGGCCTTTCTGGCATGCATCAGACGCCGGAATGCCCATTGTGGCCTTATCCCGCTATCTCGATAAAGAGAAAGATAGCAACGAACGGGCAGCCGCACTATCTACCATAAAAAAAGCGTTGGACTATAACCTGAAGGTTACCGCCAATGTAGATAACCCCTTTGGCTATGCCCGCCAGTCGTTCAAATTTAAAGGCGCTGTAAAAGATGGTTTCTTTATCCCACACGAAAACGAAACCGGCTGGTGGTGGCAGGGTGAGAATGCCCGACTGGGATCCTTAGCTACGGCAGCTTTAGTTGGAGGCAGATTGGTTTATCCGGAAAAAGGTGGTTGGGGCGTTAAGAAAGAACTGGCCGGATATGCATCGCACCAGATAGCCTGGGTTTTGGGTTGCAATCCGTACCAGATGTGCTTTATGTATCAATACGGTAAAAACAATGTACCGTACATGAGTTCGAATTTCGGTCATGGATCGGGCAAGGGGGGCATCTCTAACGGCATCACCGGAAAAAAAGAAAACCCTGATGGCAGCGGCATCGACTTTAAAATGAAGGACGATGGTAATGAATGGCGCTGGACAGAACAATGGCTGCCCCACGCTGCATGGTATTTGCTGGCCGTTACGGCAATGGCACAGCAATAACAATTAAGCTGGCATTTTTTATACCTCAAATTGTCGTAATTACCGCCCGGTGCATTATCTTCATACAGCTAAGTTTGTATAGAAATAAAACCTATGGATTATGACATTAACCAATAATGCCGGAAACTACGCCGTTGTTAACGGCCTTAAAATGTATTACGAAGTTCATGGCGAGGGCTTTCCGTTGGTGCTCATCCACGGAGGTGGCTCGGATATCTACGTTACTTTTGGCAGGGTGCTACACTTGTTTGCCCAAAAACACCAGGTAATAGCAGTAGATCTTCAAGCTCATGGCCGAACACCGGACAGGGGCGCTCCTACTTCTTTTGAGCAGGATGCTGATGACATAGCTGCCTTATTAAAAAGCCTCGATATAAAGCAAGCAGATGTTTTGGGCTTTAGCAATGGCGGTAACACCGCTATGCAGTTGGCTATCAGGCATCCGCAGCTGGTGCATAAAATAGTGATCGCCTCTTCGTTTTATAAACGCTCGGGCTTTTTTCCTGGTTTTTGGGATTTTATGCAGAGTGGGAGCCTTGATACCATGCCTCAGTTTTTAAAGGATGCTTTTTTGGCTATAAACAACGATCCCGAAGCCTTACAAACAATGTATAACCGGGATCGTGACCGGATGTTGATTTTTGAGGATTGGAACGACGATGCTATCCGTTCTATTAACATGCCGGCGCTGGTGATAGCCGGGGATAAGGATGTAATTTCGCCTGAGCACTCGCTTGAATTATACCGGATGCTGCCCAATGCGCAACTTTGCATACTGCCTGCCGGTCATGGCGATTACATTGGCGATATTGATGAGATGGTAGGAGAGAAGGAATATCCTGCGGTAGCTATTATTGAAGGGTTTTTAACCGAGGTAAAGGCTTAAGATAGTAAAACCTAAAAACGAAAAACATCATTGAGAGTAACTATCATGGGAAACTCTAAAAAAAACGTGATGATGTATGAGAATAATATTTGATAATCAATTGTTTATGATAACGTCATTGCGAGGTACGAAGCAATCGCGAACTGTGCAGAGCCGACCTGCTTCCGTGCGATTGCTTCGTGCCTCGCAATGACGTGATAGGAAATAGCTTCTAAGCCTTCAAAGCAGTCTCCCTCCGCACAACCGGCGCTATTTTAGTGCCATAAATCTCAATAGCTTTCAAAATATCTTTATGCGGCGTAAATCCTGTAACCAGTTGCGCCACAAAACGCGTATTGCCAAAAAGCTCGTACTGCGCCATGATCTTATCAATAGCCTGCTGCGGATCACCCACTACCAGCGGACCGAAATCACGAAGGTATTCAAACTGATCCCTCGTCATGGGCGACCAGCCCCTGTCGCGGCCAACACGGGTCATGAGGGCTTCGTAGCTCGGGTAAAACTCGTCGGCAGCTTGCTGTGAGTTTTCGGCCACATAAAATTGGGAGCTGATGCCCAGTTGAAGCTTACTCAAATCATGCCCTGCCTTGGCGGCCGATTCGCGGTAAAGCTCAACAAAGGTTACAAAATGTTTTGGGGCGCTGCCTAAAATAGCTATGATCATGGGCAGGCCCAAAGCGCCCGCACGTTTTGCCGATGCAGGTGTACCGCCAACGCCTATCCAAACCGGGATCTCCGGCTGTAGCGGACGCGGATATACGCCCTGGTTACGCACAGGTGCCCGGAAGTTTCCTTTCCATGAAACAATTTCCTGCTTATTGATCTGCAAAAACATTTCCAGCTTTTCGGTAAACAGCGCATCGTAATCATTCAGGTCAAATCCGAATAACGGGAACGATTCGATAAATGAGCCACGCCCGGCAATCATCTCCACACGCCCGCCCGAAACCAGGTCGGCCGTAGCAAAGTTTTGAAAAGTGCGTACGGGATCGGCAGAGCTTAATACCGTTACAGAGCTTGATAAACGGATGTTTTTGGTGATAGCCGCCGCAGCCGAGATCAGGATTTCCGGTGCAGAGATCACAAAATCCGGCCGGTGGTGCTCGCCGAAGGCATAAACATCCAGGCCCACTTCATCGGCCAGCTTTACTTCTTCCAATAATTCCTGTACCCGTTTGTGGGCGTTTACGGCTTTGCCGCTTGTACCGTCGGGATGTACTTCACCAAAGGTGCTTATTCCTAATTCCATTTTTAATTATAAAGATCGGCCGCGTTCAACTCTTTCTTTTCAAAAGTTCCGGGTGCGGTAACATATACTTTAAGCGGTGCTACACGGGGCCTGTACCGGCCTGTTGCCGGAGGCGGCGCGTTGTATATATACTTTACCCTAATTTGATGAAAACCCTTTGCCAGCGGTAGCGCGTATTCTGCTTCGGTTAGCTGTATGCCATCAATAAACAGCTGGCTGGCAGCATAACTTGCAAGGGCGAAGTTATAAGTACCATCGGCCAAAATGTTCAGATAACCGTCATAAACCACACCGAAGTTAGGATAGTCTTTTTTAAGAGGCTCTGCATCAATTTTCGCTACCGTTGCCGAATCGGTTAATGTAACATAACTCAACTGATCAGGCGAAGTGAATGTGTTTTTGGCCAGTTTATAATTAAGGCCTTGTTTATTGGCCGTATGGCTAACAGCCGGCAGCGGCGCTTTGTTATACATCAAAGTACGTGTAGCAATGCTCCGGCGGCCAGACGGCGTAATCACGCGGGTACGTAATTCACGTTTTTCATTTTGAGGGATGGCAAAAGTGATAGGGCCATCATATTGCAGATCGGTATCCAACGGATCACGACCGTTTAAAGTATAGTAGATCTTCGCGCCGGGTACCACCGATTTTAAGGTGTAAACAAAATGAGGGCCCACAACCATCGTATCGATAGTGGTTAGCGCAGTAGGCACACGGTAATTGTAATTCATGGCATCCAGCCTTGCAAAATGTTTGGCCAATCGCACTTCCGAGAAATCGGTGTAGCTCTTGTTTTCGGGTTTACTCCAGGCTACTTCAGAGAGGGCGAATACCCTCGGCATAATCTGATATTGCAGTTTGGCTACGGTCGGCACATACTCCGTCCAAAGATTACCTTGCGTACCTATTACATATTTTTGCTCATCGGTAGTTAATTGTTTTGAAACGGGATCGTAGTTGTATGTTTCCTGCAGAGTGGCGTACCTGCCAAATGATATAGGCTCCTGCGGCGAACCGCTTTGGTAATGATCGAAGTAGTTACCTGTGGTTTGCGGTGTCATGATCACGTTGTGGTGTTGGCGGGCCGCGTTAATGCCGCCTTCTTCGCCCTGCCAGCTCATTACCGTGGCGTTGGGGGCAAGGCCGCCTTCCAATATCTCATCCCAGCCAATAATGCTGCGGCCTTTGGAGTTGATGAATTTTTCTATCCTCTGGATGAAATAGCTTTGCAGCTCTTTTTCATCTTTCAATCCTTTTTCTTTCATCAAAGCCTGGCAAAACGCCGATTGCTTCCATGGTTCTTTACCCGCCTCATCGCCACCTACATGGATGTATTTGCTCGGGAACAGCGCCATCACTTCCGTTAGCACATCCTCCAAAAAAGTAAAAGTTTGCTCGGTAGGGCAGTACAGGTTATTGATATCTCGTGGAGCTTTCTGGCCAACTACGGTATCGCATTTAAGTTCCGGATAGGCGCGGAGGGCAGCTTCAGAATGGGCTGGCATTTCAATTTCGGGGATAACGTTGATATACCTGTCGGCCGCGAATTTTACTACTTCTTTAATTTGGTCCTGGGTATAAAAGCCGCCATAACTTAATGAGTCGGGCCAATCGCGGTTGCTGCCAAACATGGTTTGCTGGCGGAAAGCGCCCACCTGGGTTAGCTTGGGATATTTTTTGATCTCGATGCGCCAACCCTGGCCATCAACCAAATGCCAGTGGAAAGTATTGAGTTTATACGAAGCGATAAGTTCTATAACCTTTTTAACCTCGGCTATGCTGAAAAAGTGGCGCGATACATCCAGCATCATCCCCCGGTAACCAAACCTCGGCGAATCTTCAATAACAACGCAAGGCAGTTTGTACGAGCCCGATGTTTCAACCGGGAACAACTGTAGCAGGGTTTGAATGCCGTAAAACAACCCGGCATCTTTACCAATGATGGTGATGTTGTGGCCGGTGATAGTTAGCTTATAACCTTCTTTGGGGAGTTTATCAGCGCCTTTGGAGGTCAGGATCAAACCAGTGCCTTTGGCCGTTTTAAGTTTTGAATTGTATTTACTGACCTTATTATTGAGGTGCCTGTTATTTTGCAGATAATCCTTCAGCCATAAAACTGCTTTATCTTTCGGGTTGTCGGCCTTGATTAGTGTCAACTGGCTAAATGTGTAGTTGCCAGTGTTTTTGGTTAGAGATGCGGGGGCCGGAATGATACCCAAGTGTGGATCATCGGTTGTTGTTTGAGCAGATGCCTTTTCTGTTTGAAAAGTAGCAAATAACAAGGCTGCGACGGCAAAGCATTTGGGTAAGGTTAATGTTTTTAAGTTCATAAGAGCATTAATGGTAATGAGAGGTGAAAGGATAAATTTAATTATTATCCTTTGGCATCGGCGCATTAAAGCTTGTGTAACAAATAATTGACAGGTTGAGGTCTATAGTTCAATGCCAAGTTGATACCCATTGTATTACTCGGCTCTTAAAAGCCTATCCTCGTAGATGTGTTGCCCCTCTGGGGCAAATGCATTGATGGAATGAGTGCTACAAACCTTTACCCCCTCTGGGGGATTTCAATTCAGCCAAAAGTATCCCAAAAGGGAACAAGACTTCAGTTCACCCAAAAAAATCTCCCAGAGGGGGTAAAGGTTTGTAGAAAACGTTTTAAGTGAAATTAAGAACCCCAGAGGGGTTCAACTTTTCGTCAGCAGTTAATCATCTCCCGCATAGTCCCAAACACTTTGATAACCATTTAACTGCTCTGCATAAGCTATCATATCCGCATAAAAAGATGAATAAGCCAGCGTTGAGCTATCGCCAATAATCACCAGCTTTTTACGTGCACGGGTCATGGCCACGTTCATGCGGCGGACATCGCTTAAAAATCCTATCTCGCCATCGCTATTGCTTCGGGTAAGACTGATATAAACAACATCCCGTTCTTGCCCCTGAAAGCTATCTATTGTGTTAACAGAAATTTTTCCGGCATAAGGCTGCAGCTCCGGCGAATCAAGCAATAACTGGTTCATAATCCTGATCTGTTCTTTATAAGGGGAGATGACCGCGATTGTCGGGAAATCCTGCTCATTATAATGGGCTTTCAAATCACTGGTTAGTTTACGCAGATGCTTGAATAAAAATGCGGCTTCTTCGGGATTGGCAGTGCTTGTACCTTCCTGCTTTTCGTCAAAACCACTTCCCGCGGTATCTATAAAGCTAACGGGCACATCCCCCGGAAATAACAATCTACTTGCTACAGATACGTTGGCTTTCAATTTACCTTCATAAAACTCCTTAGATGAAAAGCCCATGATGGCTTCATTCATGCGGTATTGCTCTTCCAATAAAACAACGGCTTCCGGATGCTGTGCCGCGCATTTTTCAAGTAGGGTAGTGCTCAATCCGTCTTTAGCCGCTTGTTGCGATTTGATGGTAGGCGGAAGTTGCAAATGGTCACCGGCCAAGATCAATTTTTCGGCCTTCAATATTGGGATCCAGCAGGCCGGTTCGAGTGATTGACCGGCCTCATCAATAATAGCGGTATGAAATTTTCTGTCGCGAATGGTGTAGTGATTGGCACCTACTAAAGTTGCTGTAACCACCTGGGCTTTGCTCAGCAGATCATCGGTAATAAATTGTTCTGTTTTATCAACCTCTTTTATCAGCTGGTGTGCGGCGTCGAACAAGGCCTTGCGCTGATCGCGCTCAGCTTTGCCGAAGTTGCGCTTGTATTTATGCGCCATGTTTTTGTATTCGGAGGCTTGCTTTTTTAGCTTTTTGATCTCCTTCATATCGGCATGGGTGCTTATCTTGCTGTCTAAGGTTAAAGCCATCAGCCTTTCGGATACTCTTGCGGGATTGCCTATCCGGAGCACATTTAAACCTTCAAGGCTTAATTTTTCGCTTAGCAGATCAACCGCGGTATTGCTTGGGGCTGTTACCAGGATTTGCCGCCCGTTTTGTTTAATAAGCGCTTTAATGGCCTGCACCAATGTGGTGGTTTTGCCGGTTCCCGGAGGGCCGTGTACTATGGCCAATTCCTGCGCGTCGATGATCTTGTTAACGGCTTCCTGTTGTGATGCGTTGAGGTTATTTATGGGATAGTGTTTTATGTGGGATGCAAACACCGGCGATTGCCCGCCTGTAAGCACCCGTGCTAAATGCCCCTGTTTTTGATCGTCGATGAGTTTAGCGGCGGCTTTGAGGGCTTTGCGCATTTCATCGTAGCTGTTATCGTCAAATAGCAGGTCGATGCCTAATTTTCCGTGGCGGGTCCAGTCGGGGAGTTCATCGGTGTTCAGGGTAAGTTTTAGGCGGTCGCCGCCCTGGTAGGCGATGGTGCCGTTAATGCGGTCGGTTTTTGGATCGTGGTTTGAAAACATTGCTGCCGACGCCCCGAACCTGAATTGGTGGGCAACATCCTGGTGCGAAGGGCGCTCAACCTCTACAGTTAAATAATCACCCCGGCCAATTTCTGTACCTCTTATTGCTATTGGGTACCATGTTAATCCGGCCGCGCGGCGTTCGGCGCTTGATGATGTTTCTGTTTGTTTGAGGTAGGCCTGCCTGTCTTCGTCCTGTTCGGTTTGTAACAGGGCGAGCAGCTTTTCAAAATAATCCATCCTGCAAAGATAACATTGCCCGGCGGCTTAGCGTAAAAGATGCCGATAAAGGGCAAACGAAACTACAACTACGTTTTTTTGTTTAACTTGTATATTAATAATACACTACCATGAGCCGATCAACTTATCTATTTATTTGCCTGGCCTTTCTGGCTGCCTTGCAAGCCTGCCAAAGCAACCGCCAGGCCAATAGTTATAATAATAAACAGGCCGATGATAACGCGGTAAACTTTATTAAAAATGGCGAAGAATCAAGCATCGCCTCAGTAAAAGCATCCGGCCTGGCTATTGCCAACTCCAAAAATCAAAGGGTGATCCAGTTTGCGAAACTCATGATAGATGACTATACCATGCTGGCCGACGATTTTAAAAAGCTGAGAATAGATAACTCGATAGCCGATTCGATTGCTATAACGCCGATACACGAACAACAGATCAAAGATCTGGATGTTAAAAAAGCAAAAGTATTTGATAAAGCTTATATCCAGATGGTTATTGATGACCATGCCGACCAAATAGCACTATACAAAAACGTTATTGAAGATAAGAAAAATGTGGAAGTAGCTGATTTTGCCAAAAAAATGCTCCCAGGCTTGCAGGCACATTTAGATACAGCTAAGTTGATCAGTATAACGCTGAAATAAAAAGTTGGGAATAGGAATTTCAGTTGAAAACTGAAATGATTGGTAACCACGGGTTGTAAACCCGCGGCAGTTTTCTTTTAAAATAATTTCAACTGCGGTTCAACCGGAGGTTTTGCTTTACCGAACACCGTACGCCCGCCGTATTTCCAGGAATCGTTGCGTTCCTGCTCAATTACTTTATCAAAGTTGGCATTTGGCGTAAAATCCTTTTCGGCATTCTCAGCGATTTTTGATAATCGTTTTATGGCTTCATTTTTATCGCTATTGCCCAACTTAGCTTTCTGAATGGCGCTTTGCAAAACACCAAGGGTTTCATCATAAACTTTAGTAGGCACCGGGAAAGGCGCGCCATCCTTACCGCCATGTGCAAATGAAAATCGCGCCGGGTCTTTAAAACGTGATGGTGTACCATGAATTACCTCGCTCACTAAGGCCAGCGATTGTAAGGTGCGAGGGCCTAAGCCTTGCAACAACAATAGTTCTTCAAAATCTTTAGGTTGTTTTTCATGAGCCAACCAGAGTACAGCGCCAAGTCGCTTCAAATCAACATCTTTAGCATGTACCTGGTGATGGGCTGGCATAACCAGTTTATTGATCTCATTGATCATCGTTCCCGGCTTTTCAGCTGCTATCTGCATTACGCCGGCGCGTGAGGTATCTGCCTGCTTATCGGTCATGTTAAGGATATAACCGCCATTTTTTCCATAAATAAATGTGTGCGGATCATCCACAAAAGATTTCAATTGTTCCGAATGCCAATGGTAACGGCGGGCAGTTCCACTTGCATCGCTCATACCTTGCTGCACCACGGCCCATTTGCCGGTATCGCTTAAAATAAAATTGTGGGTGTAAAGCTGAAAGCCATCCTGAATGGCGGTATTATCAACCTTAGCGCTTAGCTTGCTGCATTTCACCAGGTAATCGGCATCAAGCCCGGTGATTTCGCCAACCTTAAGTAGCTCGGCAGGTGTTTGGGTAGAGTGCTTGCCCTTGCCGCCGCAAATGTAAATGCCCAACTCTTTGCTATGCGGGTTGATGGATTTTTTCAAAGCCCCCATCACCGAAGTTGTAATACCCGACGAATGCCAGTCCATCCCCATAACCGCGCCAAGACTTTGAAACCAAAATGGATCGCTCAAGCGGCTCAATACTTCCTCTTTACCATAATCCATCACAATGGTTTCAACCACAGCAAGGCCAAGCTTTGCCATACGCTCGGCAAGCCATTGCGGTACGTAGCCGTAATGTAATGGTAAGTCAGCAGAACCGGATCGCTTCATGCTAACAAAGTTAACCGTTGATTTTGGTGATTACGCTGATTTCGTTGATTTTTTTCTCTTTTGAGATTAGAGTGATTTTTTTGATTTCACCGATTCTCTGAGGAATTATTAGAATTTGCTCAGCATTCTGTAAATTCTAATAATTCCCCCAAATTCGGGTTCAGACAAAAAAATCGTGCTAATCCAATAAATCTCCTCAAATCCCGGTTCAGACATCAGCGAAATCAGCGTAATCAAAATCCATCAACGGTTAATCCTCCTCCGCTTCACCCACATACATCTCATCAATATCCGCAGCAAATTTCTTCTCAATCACTTTACGCTTGGCCTTCATGGTAGGGGTAAGCTCGCCCTCTTCAATACTGAACAGGTTACGCTTTACTTTAAACGATTTGATGCGCTCAAATTTGGCCAGCTCGTTACTGTATTTGCGGATGTCGGCACCTATCCAGTCTACAATTTCTTTTTCATTGATGAAAAGCTCCGGTTTTTCGAAGAATTCATTTTTTAGGTTGAAAGCTTCCTGCAGGGTTTCTTTGGCGGGGACTACAATGGCGGCTATGTACTCGCGTTTATCGCCCACTAAAAATATCTGCTCAATTTTAGGGCTTTTGAGGTACGTGTTTTCAACCGGGGTAGGGTAAATGTTTTTACCGTAGGCATTTACCAGCATGTTTTTAAGCCTGTCGGTAATTTGCAGGTTCCCGCGGAAGAACCTGCCGATATCGCCGGTGTGGAACCAGCCGTCGCTGTCAATAACGTTGGCAGTTTCTTCGGGTTTGTTCCAGTAGCCTTTCATTACGCAGTGGCCGCGTACAACGATCTCGCCTTCTTCGGTAAGGGTATCTTCTTTAAAATTATCGTGTGTTTGGATGCTGTAGATCTGTTTGGTATCCACGTTTTGGATAGCCACCTCAATACCCGGAATAATACGGCCAACCGTGCCATAAATTACCCTGTGGCGCTCAGTAACGGCCATCACCGGTGATGTTTCAGTTAAACCGAAGCCTTCTAATATCACAATACCTAAATCGCCGAAAAATTCGCCGATATTTTTAGGTAGGGCACCACCGCCCGATACCATGAATTTTAACCTTCCGCCGGTTTTTTCTTTGATTTTGCTGAATACCAGTTTCTCGGCAATGTTGTGTTTTGCTTTCAGGATTGCGCCCGGAGCTTTGCCGGCTTCCTGTGCCAGGCGTACTTTTTTGCCAATCTCAAAAGCCCAAAGGAAAATTTTGGTTTTAATGCCGCCTGCAGATGTTCCGGTTTTGATGGCTCTATCGTGAATGCGCTCCAGTAGCCTTGGTACGCAGCAAAGGATGGTTGGTTTAATCTCCGCCATGTTTTTGGCCAATAATTCCAGGCTTTGAGCAAACGCAATTTGCGATCCTTTATAAATGGCTATGTGGTAAATGGTACGCTCAAATACGTGCGAAAGTGGCAGAAATGACAGGAACCTATCCGTTTTTTCAACGTAAGGAATCTGGATGAGGCTATTGATGGCGTTTTGCGTAAGGTTATGGTGTGTTAATACCACGCCTTTAGGTACGCCTGTAGTACCTGATGTATAGATGAGGCAGGAAGTATCTGTAGTTAAAATGGCTTCACGTGCCGCGTTAATCGCCTGGCGATATTGCTCAAACAGTTTGCGGCCTTCTTCAATTACTTCGTCAAAGCCGATTACGCCGGCGTTCAGGTTTACCTTATCGCTAAATTTTTCGTAGTCGTCAAAGGCCGGGATCAGGCGGATCAGTTCGGGGCAGTTGTTGGCTACCTTCAGCACTTTACGGAACAGGAAAGGGTTGCCGCAAATGATGGTTCGCGCGCCCGAATCGTTCAGGATATACTCTATCTCGTTTTCGGTAAGGGTAGGGTATATGGAGGTATTAACCGCACCAATCTGTTGCAGGGCCTGGTCGTAATAAACATAATTCGGACCGTTTTCGATGATGAGCGAAAGCCTGTCGCCTTTTTTAATGCCGATATGCAGAAACCAGGCCGAAATAGCATCAACCTTTTCTAACACCTCGCCATAGCTTATCTCCACCCACTCGTCTTTAACTTTGTGCAGCAGAAAGGTATGATCTAAGGGATGGGTATTGGCAACGGTATTACGAATAAAACTCGGAACGGTTGAAAGTTCGGGATTGTTGGTCATTGATTGTAATTGGATATTGTAAGCAAACTTAGTTATTTAACAACAAAAACCAACGCCGATTATTATTTACGCTGTTTCATGTTTTCCGTCAAAAAAATGTATAGTTCCTCAATAGGAACCATGCTCCTCGAATCTTTATTGATATCTTTTCCTTCTTCTGTCCAAAGAAAGGGATAGAAATTAAAGCCTTGGTCGGCCGAAAGGTTTTTGAGATCTTCCTGCCATGTTATCCATCTTAAGCCATTATAAAATTTGGTAAGGTCGCCGGCAAAACAAAAGCTTAAAAACTGTTGATAGGTGACGTGAAGTGCTTCCCAGGCGAGACGGTCAGGAGCGAGGTAATAAATTTGGCCCAAATCCTGGCCAAATTCGCCTCCATTTATGGCAAAGAAACCGCCTATAGCATCATCCGCTATCAATAAAAAAGGAGGCCGCTCGCCGTATTCGTTAAATGACTTACCTTTATTAAAGCCCGGTAAACTCCTTTTTAATCGAGCGCTCCCTGATCCAAGTATTCTTATCCAGCCGTTATCAATCAATATTCCGCCGGTGAAATAAATTACAGCTCCCATAAAAGAATGGGTTGTAACCTGGGCTTGATATATAGCTTCTTTGTTTTGCCCGGCAATCACAGGTAATATCTCTACTTTGTTTTTTGCTTCTGTTATTTCCTGTCGCAAAAGTGGCCACGCAGAGGTATCGGCTGTTAACTCTCCAGTACTGCGCATTTTATTTTGCCCTGATAGGTTCGAAGTTATAGCGATAAGGCAAATTGAAAAAAAGATAAACTTCATGATATGGTTATAATACAAATATATTAAACCGCTTAACATCATTTTGTAATAATGACAATGCTTTTAGGATAGGCGATATCGAATTACTGCGATACTTGTTACCTTGTACCAAAATACATAACCATGAAAATAATAATTATCGGGGCGTCGGGTACCATAGGTAAAAAAGTTACCGAAGCCCTGCAAGGCAAACATGAAATCATTACTGCCGGTTCAAAAAGCGGCGCTTTTCAATTGGATATTACTTCGCCCGATTCTATCGAGGCGTTTTACAAGCGAGTGGGTCCGTTTGATGCTTTGGTGAGCACAACCGGTTCAGGGCACTTCGGCCCGTTAGGTAGCACTACGCCTGCCGATTTTAAAAAGGGGATTGAAAGCAAGTTTCTGGGGCAGGTTAACCTGGTGCTGATTGGTCAGCATTATATTAATGCCAAAGGTTCGTTTACGCTTACCTCTGGCATACTTTCTGAAGATCCGGTGGTGTATGGCGTAAATCTTGGTGCTATTAACGGGGGATTGAACTCTTTTGTAATTGGTGCCGCTATCGAATTGGAAAACGGCATAAGGATCAACGCGGTAAGCCCGGGTGTGGTTGAAGATTCGCCGGGATATTTTGAATATTTTCCGGGGCATGAACCGGTTGCTATGGATAGGGTGGTGAATGCCTATGTTAAAAGTGTTTTGGGGGCGATAACCGGGCAGGTGATCAAGGTGTTTTAATATGCGCGACCAGACTTACGAAGTTTTTAAAACTTCGTAAGTCTAACATTGTCAAACTTTCCTTATCTTCACTCCATAATTACTATCTCTCCATATCAAACAAGGGTCGCTTAGGGCCCGGCCTGCGGTGCAGGTTCGGTAACATACTGCAATCGCGGTGGTGTTTTGTATTAGCCTAAAATTTCTAATTAACTTATTAAAACGGTAATGAAAATTACTCAAACAACGGCATGGGCTTTCGGCTGCCTATTGGCATGCATTAGCCCATCCGCAAAAGCAAATATTGATATGGATACCATCAGCAATAAACAAAAGGTATTATCATTTTATAAACAGATAATAGGTCAGCGCAAAACAGAGCTGATCCCCGAATTTGTAGTTGAAGATTATAAACAGCATAACCCTATGGTTAAGCAGGGGAGGGCAGGTTTAACCGAGATGATTAACTATATGAAAACCTTACCACCTCCGCCCGAAAATGTTAAATCGCCAATTGTAAGGGTTATACAGGAACGGGATTTTGTTGTAACCCACCTGGATGTTCAGTTTATGGGGAAACATATGGCGGTGATTGATCTGTTTAAACTTAAAGATGGTATGCTTACCGAGCATTGGGATGCGATAGACTCATTGCCCGATGAAAGCGGAAAAGAAATAACCGCTACCGATGGTATTGCCGAAGCAGACAAAAAAGCTTCTGCTGATGATAGCAAGAAGGTGATAGTAGCTTTTTATGATGCGATACTTAAAGGCCTGGATGCTAAGCATTTTATTGCGGCGGATTACACTGAGCATAATGCAGAGGTACGTGGTTCGGGGCTGCTACCTTATTTATCTACGCCGGATAGGGGTGTAAAACTACACCGGTTTATAGCCGAGGGCGATTTTGTAATGGTACAATCACAGTTTAATCGGTTAGGGAAAGTTTTTGTTTTTTATGAGATATACCGGATAGCTAACCATCAAATTGCTGAACATTGGAGTGTTGAGCAGGTTGTGCCGGATGGGGTAAATGTGGAGGATATGTTTTAGGTGTTCAGGTTTTGGAGTTTCAGTCAGAGACTGAAAGGATGGTTTACCACGGGTTACGTTGCGCTAAACCCGCGGCAAATTGTGGGTGAACTTAGCGCAGATTACTTCGTCCGCAGACTACTAAAAACAACAAGAGGCGCTCATCGCGCCTCTTGTTTGATATTTTAAGGTTGAAATTATACCGAAAAACTTTCGCCGCAGCCGCAGGTGCGGGTGGCGTTAGGGTTGTGGAAGTTAAAACCTTTGCCGTTCAATCCATCAGAAAAATCAAGTTCGGTACCGGCAAGGTAAAGGAACGATTTCATATCCAGCGCCATGCGAACGCCCTGGTCTTCAAAAAACTGATCTCCTTTTTTCTCTTCGTTATCAAAATCAAGGTTGTATGATAAACCTGAGCAGCCACCTCCCTGAACAGATACACGCAGAAAATACGAGGCATCAAGCCCTGCATCCTGCATCAGGTGTTCTATTTTGCTTTTTGCTTTATCAGTTACAGTTACCATGTTGTTGGTGAATAGTGAAAGGTGAGTTGTGCGTAGTTATAGCGAATTTTTAACCATTCACCATTCTCTGCTCTCCACTCACCAAACAATTAATGATGTACTTTTTCGCTTTCAATTGGCTCTAAGCCGTTTTTAACGCGGTAATCGTTGATGGCCGCTTTAATAGCGTCTTCGGCTAATACCGAGCAGTGGATTTTTACCGGAGGAAGAGCAAGCTCTTCTACAATATCCATGTTGTCGATTTTCATCGCGTCGTCGATGCTTTTGCCTTTAAGCCACTCGGTAGCTAAAGATGAAGAAGCGATTGCCGAACCGCAACCAAAAGTTTTAAATTTTGCGTCGGTGATAACGTTATTATCATCAACCTGAATTTGCAGGCGCATAACGTCGCCGCACTCGGGTGCACCAACTAAGCCGGTACCTACTTTGTGGCTGCTTTTATCCAAAGTGCCCACATTGCGGGGGTTAGTGTAGTGATCAATTACTTTATCTGAATATGCCATTTTTTTAAAGTGCTAAGTAGTAAGTTAAAAGTTCTGAGTCTTTGAAAGACCCTTTATATTAGTTCGAAAGTGGTAAATCCGAAATCGAAAATCCCAAATCCGAAATCAAATTAATGTTCCGCCCACTCAATTGAGTTAAGGTCGATACCTTCTTTAAACATTTCCCAAAGTGGTGAAAGTTCGCGCAGGTGGGTAACCGCTTTTTTGGTTACTTCAACAGCGTAATCAACTTCCTCTTCGGTAGTGAAACGGCCTAAACCAAAACGGATAGAAGAGTGTGCCAGGTCATCAGACAGGCCTAAGCTTTTCAATACATAAGATGGCTCTAACGAAGCCGAAGTACAGGCCGAACCTGATGATACAGCCAGATCTTTCATGGCCATCATCAAACCTTCGCCTTCAACATATTTAAATGAAATGTTGGCTACGTGTGGTAAGCGGTGTTCAACGTTACCGTTTACATAGCTTTCTTCCAATACGGTTAACGCTGATTGCAATTTATCGCGTAAAGCTGAAAGGCGTTTTGCTTCGCTTTCCATCTCTGCAATGCAAAGTTCGCAGGCTTTACCTAAGCCAACAATGCCCGGTACGTTAAGGGTACCTGAACGCATGCCGCGCTCGTGGCCACCACCGTCCATCTGGGCGGTAACTTTAACCCTTGGTCCTTTACGGCGAACGTATAATGCGCCAACACCTTTAGGTCCATACATTTTATGTGCAGATAATGCTAAAAGGTCGATACCATCGGCGTTAACATCAACCGGAATTTTACCAACAGCTTGTGTAGCATCGGTCATGAATAAAGCGCCATGTTTGTGAGCGATGGCTGCAATTTCTTTAACCGGTTGAATAACACCGATCTCGTTGTTGCCATACATGATCGATACCAGGATAGTTTCTGGGGTCATGGCTGCTTCAAGCTCGGCAAGGTCAACCAAACCGTCTTCTTTAACAGCAAGGTAAGTTACCTTACCGCCCATTTTTTCAACGTGTTTGCAGGCATCGAGCACAGCTTTATGTTCGGTTACCGCGGTTATAATGTGGTTACCTTTATCTTTATACATTTCAAATACCCCTTTAATAGCAAGGTTATCTGATTCTGTAGCACCAGAGGTAAAGATGATCTCTTTTTCAGATGCGCCGATCAATTTGGCTACCTGTTCGCGTGCGTAATCAACTGCCTCCTCTGCAACCCAGCCAAAAGCGTGGTTACGGCTTGCCGCGTTACCAAATTTTTGTGTAAAATATGGTATCATGGCCTCCAAAACCCTCGGGTCCATTGGGGT
Organism: Mucilaginibacter celer; assembly: GCF_003576455.2. Lineage (NCBI taxonomy): Bacteria > Pseudomonadati > Bacteroidota > Sphingobacteriia > Sphingobacteriales > Sphingobacteriaceae > Mucilaginibacter > Mucilaginibacter celer. The sequence continues at coordinate 3,162,067 of NZ_CP032869.1, read as the reverse complement.
GGTTGCATTGTTATCTAAATAAATTGGGATATTCATAGTTCCTTCTGAAATATTAACAGAACAAAGATAAGCAAGTTTTTATTGAAATTCAGCTAAAATACTTCGCAAACAATTAAAGCTGACCAATAATTTACAATATTTGGACATGAACAAAGTTGAGCACATAGGCATAGCGGTTAACAGTGTTAAACAAGCGGGCGAGATCTACTCAAAACTGCTCAATACACCGGTATACAAAACCGAAACTGTTGAGAGCGAGCATGTGCTCACCGCTTTTTTGCAAAGCGGGCCAAATAAAATTGAATTGCTGGAAGCGCTTAATGATGATAGTGCTATAGCTAAGTTTATAACTAAAAAAGGGGAGGGGATACACCATATCGCTTTTGACGTAGACGACATTGAAGCGGAAATGAAGCGGCTTAAAGCAGAGGGTTTTGTTTTATTAAATGATGAGCCTAAACGTGGCGCTGATAATAAACTGGTTTGTTTTGTGCATCCGAAGAGTGCTAATGGGATACTAATAGAGTTGTGCCAGGAGATTGTCTGAATCAGAATTTACAGAATTTTAGGATTTTCAGAATTGGAAAGACTTATTTTATAAATACTTAGTTTTGATTCGATAGTTACAGTTGGTATTCTGTTAATCCTAAAATTCTGTAAATTCTGATTCAGATAATATTTTTATTTTTACGTTTCTGATATTCACTTTTATTATTACATTTGCACCTCTTTTAAGTAAAAAGTACAGAAGGTAAGTTTATATATAGATAATGAAAAAAGATCTGCATCCATCAAATTACAGATTAGTTGTATTTAAAGATATGTCTAACGACTATTCTTTTATCACTAAATCTTGCATCGATACCCGCGAAACCGTTAAATGGGAAGATGGTAACGAATATCCATTGGTTAAATTAGAGATTTCTCACACTTCGCACCCTTTCTACACCGGTAAAATGAAACTGGTTGATACTGCAGGTCGTATCGATAAATTCCGCTCACGTTACGCCAAAAAGTAATTTTTGTGTGACTAAATATTTACAGGTCCCGGCTTTGCAGTCGGGACTTTTTTTATTTTTGCGCCATGGCAATTATCCTTTTCGACGATAACGCACACCAAACGCTACTGCCCCTCACTTATACCCGGCCGGTTGCCGATCTGCGCATCGGTATCATGACCATTGCCGAAAAATGGGCTAAATACCTTAACAGCACCTATTCATTCCATACGCTTGATTATTTACAGGCTAAATTTCCTGTAAAAATTGAGGCCGATAATATTTTTATAAACGGTGCTGTATGCCCCGATGAGGGCCTGCTTGAAGCTATTGATAAGCTACAAACCGGTCAGGCGTTAAAGTATAATGATCAGCTGATAGCAGTTCGCCTTAACGCCACTGATGCTGCCGCGTTTGATGCCGGGGCTGATTTTGGCGATTTAGTGGTCTATACCAATTTATTTGTTGCCATTAAATACCCCGAAGATATTTTCAGGAAGAACGATATCGAGCTGCGTAAGGATTTTCAGTTGTTAACCAAAGGCCGTACGAGTGCTTCCATTAGCCCCACCAATACCATTATAGGTACTGATTTTTTTGCCGAGGAAGGTGCGGTGGCCGAATGCTCAACTTTTAATACCCATAACGGCCCAATTTATTTATCGGCCAATACCCAGGTATGGGAAGGTACCAACATCCGCGGAGCTTTCGCTATCTGCGAACATTCGCAGGTGAAGATGGGTGCTAAAATTTATGGTGCCACTACGGTTGGCCCGTATTCGAGGGTGGGTGGCGAGATTAACAACGCTATCATCTGGGGATATTCATCAAAAGGGCATGAGGGCTATTTAGGTAACTCGGTGCTGGGCGAGTGGTGCAACATCGGTGCCGATTCAAATAACTCCAATCTTAAAAACAACTACGCCGAAGTAAAGCTTTGGGATTATACCACAACCCGTTTCCGCAAAACAGGATTGCAGTTTTGCGGATTAATCATGGCCGACCATGCCAAATGCGGCATCAACACCATGTTTAATACCGGCACAGTGGTGGGGGTGGGGGCCAATGTTTTCGGGGCGGGCTTCCCCAGTAATTTTGTGCCCGATTTTTCGTGGGGTGGTGCAAAAGGTTTTGAGGTTTACGCGTTTAACAAGATGCTGGAAACAACGCAACGGGTTTTTGACCGCCGCGAGCACCGTACCTTTAACGAGGTAGAGCAAAACCTGCTGAAAGCAGTATTTGAACAAACAGAAGAATACAGACAACTTTTTATGTAAGGGTGAATGGTTGATTGGGTTGAATAGGTGAGTAGTTATCATGTTTATATTAAATAAGCCAACCACTCACTCAATCAACCCAATCAACCATTCACTAAATAAAACAACCCATTCACTAAACAACATAAAACAACATGAGAAAGAAAATTGTTGCCGGCAACTGGAAAATGAACCTTGACTACAACGAGGGTTTAGCTTTGTTTTCAGAGATCATCAATATCGTAAATGATGAAATTACCGGTACACAGCAAGCTGTAATTTGCAGCCCGTTTATCCACATTCACAGTTTGGTACAACTGGCCAAAGGTTATAATAAGGTTGCAGTAGGTGCGCAAAACGCACACCAGGCCGAAAGCGGTGCTTACACCGGCGAGATCTCTGCAAAAATGATCAAATCAACTGGTGCTGCTTATGTGATCTTGGGTCACTCGGAGCGCCGCCAGTATTTTGGTGAAACCAATGCTTTGCTTGCTCAAAAAACTGATACGGTTTTGAAGCATGATTTAACCCCGATTTTTTGCATTGGCGAAACTTTGCAGGAGCGTGAAACCGAAACTCATTTTGATGTGATCAAAACCCAACTGGTTGAAGGTATTTTCCATCTTAACGCCGAAGATTTCGGCAAACTGGTTATTGCTTACGAACCTGTTTGGGCTATAGGTACCGGTGTTACCGCAACATCAGCACAAGCGCAGGAAATTCACGAGTTTATCCGTAAAGAAATTGCCGCTAAATACAACCAGGAAGTTGCTGATGCTACTACTATCCTTTATGGCGGTAGCTGCAACCCTAAAAATGCTGCTGAGTTATTTGCCCAGGGAGATATTGATGGCGGCCTGATTGGCGGTGCATCATTAAAATCGCGCGATTTTGTAGATATCGTGAAAACTTTCAATTAGTAGATAGATGTGAGACGTGAGATTTGAGACATGCTCAAACAGAAACAGGGAATGAGTTGTTCATTGTAAATGAATTCTCATATCTCAAATCTCATATCTCAAATCTAAAAAAGCAAATGAAGCTTTTAAGAGTTCTTTTACCTGTTTTGGTAGACTTTGGCGTTTTCGGGCTGGTGGTATATTTTAATATGCCCGACCATCCCATGCGCATTGGCGAAATAGGTAACGGCAACTTATACAGCCTCATGGCATACTTTCATTTGTTTTGGGGTTTGCTGCTGGCCGATGGCATCCTTACCCAATATCTTATTATCATTCCCCTTTGGAACAAGGCTGTACACGGAGGTGCTAATTCCCGCTGGATTATAGGTGCTTGTATTGCCCTTGTTTGCGTATTGTTTGCCGGCGCATTGAGTTATATCATTTGGTTACCGGAGCAGGGTTATGACCCGCTGATTAGTTTTTGGTGGTATATGACCGAGATCCAGGCTGTTTATTGGCTGATAAACTTTGCGGTATTATACCTGCTTGATGTGAAAAAGATAGGCGCACCATCCAAACCCGCTGAGCCGGAAATGGCAACGGAATAAGATCTTTTGTTTGTTGAAGTTTTGGGCTGCAAAAGATGAAATTTTTTTAAAATGAATTATTACGAATTACTTTTTACCACCATCACTACCGAAGATTACCAGCAGGATCTGTTGATCAATGCTTTGGGCGAGATTGGTTTTGATACTTTTGAAGAGCTTGAACTTGGTTTTAAAGCCTACGTTCCCGAGGATATTTTTAACCAGGAGCTGCTTGACGAACAGTTGCTGCCTTACAAAGAGCTGTTTACCTTTAGCTATGAAATAACCCTAATCCTACAAAAAAACTGGAACGAGGTATGGGAAAGTAATTTTGAACCGATAGAGATAGGGGATAAGATTTACGTAAGGGCAACTTTTCATCAGCCCAAACCAGAGTTTGAATACGAAATAGTGATAGACCCGAAAATGGCTTTTGGTACCGGGCACCATCAAACTACAGCCATGATGCTCGGCTTAATGCTGGAAAATGAATTTGCCGGTAAAAAAGTATTGGACATGGGCTGCGGTACCGGGATACTGGCCATTATGGCTGCCAAACTTGGCGCAACGGATATCACAGCTATAGATTACGACCCGGTTTGCTACGAAAGCACCATCGAAAATTCGGCCTTGAATAATATTGATAACATCAAACCACTCTGTGGCTCAAAAGAAGTTATCCCCGACGAACAGTACGATACCATCCTCGCCAACATCAACCGCAATATCCTGCTGGACCAGGTGGAACGCTACGCCCAGGTTTTAAAAACCGATGGCGAAATCTATTTCAGTGGTTTTTACGAATCGCCAGATTTGGATATCATTACCGATGAAGCCCGTAAGTATGGTTTGAAATACATCACCCATAAAAAAGATAAAGAATGGGTGGCGGCTAAGTTTATAAAGTAAAGGGACTCGATAACATCGATGCATTATAACACCACGTCATTGCGAGGAACGAAGCAATCCCAAACTATACAGGGCGAACGTGTATAGCCCCTCTGTAAATAGGGGATTGCTTCGTACCTCGCAATGACGTGGTTTGTTTTTATCAGGAAACTTTGAAGATTAATACCCCACAGTAAATCTCCTCTTCACAAACCGGTTGTTTTCCAGTTCATCCAAAATAGCAACAGCCAAATCTGCTACCGAAATTTCGTGTTCGTGCTTATCGTTAAATACAGGCTCATCGGTACCTGTACGGTAAACGCCGGTGCGGGTGCCGGGATGAAGGTGGATGGCAGGGCTCAGGAAAGTCCAATCCAGTTCTTCTTCTTTTTTAATGATGTTCAGATAGTCGCGGGCGGCGGTAGCACCTTCTTTCCATTCGGCGGGGAATTGCGGGCTATCAACCAGTTGCTGGCCGGCTATGTAAAGACTGCCTGCACCACCAACAACCAACAGGCGTTTTACGCCGGCTTGTTTGGTAGCCTGCTGTATAGCTTCAGATCCTTTAATGAAATCGCTGTACAGGTTAGGGTTTGTCCATCCGGCATTAAACGCGTTTACCACTGCGTCGGCACCTTTTAAAGCTTCGGTTAGTTCATCAACATTGTAAACATCGGCGGTTTTTAGGATGATTTTATCGCTTTCAATATCGGTTTTGGGGTTACGGGCTATGGCGGTTACTTCGTATCCGCGTTGTAAAGCTTCGTTCAATACAGCTTTTCCTACAAAGCCGGTGGCTCCAATCAGTGCAATTTTCATGTTGTTGTTTGTTTTAATTGTAATTAAATATGTTACAGTTTTGTTTAAAATTTTTTAGTCGAACTGATTTACAAAATCAAAAATGGTTATGGTGCTTAATTTTTTGATGATGGCAGCCTCAACATCATCGGCCAGATGGTCAAGATGGGCATTGATTTGCCTGCCCACCGGGCAATCCGGATTGGGTTTGTTTTTGGCCTGGCCCAAAGCAGGAGGTAACTTTACAGCTTTATAAACATCGGCCAGGGTAATTTTTTGCGGCGGTAAGGCCAGGCTGTAGCCGCCGGCTTTACCCTCTTTACTTTCAATCAGGCCATAGGCGCGCAGTTTGCGCATCTCTTTACGTACCAAAACGGGGTTTACATTCATGCTGCCGGCCACATAATCAGACGATAACAATTGGCCCGGTTGTTTGCATAACAGGGTGAGTACGTGGGTTGCTATTTGAAATTGTCCGTTCATTTATCTGTAATAAAAAATATTACAGTACAAAAGTGTAATTTAAATTTTAAAAAGAAGAATTTTTTGCGGTTTTTTGCCAGCTAATTACATTGCGATGAGAATTGTAAGCGGGGAATTTTAATTAAAAAATACCCTGTTGTGGGTATGTTTTGGAGTAATTTATTTACAGTACTTTAAAGGATTTGCCAATGGTTGTAATTAACTACACTTTAAAATAAAAAATTATGCAAATTAGTTGATAATTAGCGTGATAATAAATATTATTGTAAAGTAATTAACTTTTGCGAAACCTACACAATTAATTAAGTTCACATGAAAACACTTGGAAAAAAAATCAGATTATTACGTCATCAAAAGGGGTGGAGCCAGGAGGATGTTGCAAAGCGATTAGACATTTCCATACCCGCTTTTTCAAAAATCGAAACCGGGATCACAGATATCAACCTTTCAAGGCTTGAGCAGATTGCTAACCTTTTTGAAATGACAGTGGTTCAGCTACTAACATTTAACGATACCGAACAGGATCAGAAGTTTGTTAACGAGCTTGAAACAGTTAACAAGCGTTTAATGGACCGCGAAACTGAAGTAATCGATTTGCAGAAAAAAGTAATTGAGCTATTTGAAGAACTTCGACACTCAAAAGTAACAGCATAAATTAAATAGCCCGGTTTACGCCGGGCTATTTAAATATATAACGCATTGTTAAATGCTTTTTGCCAAAGGTTGCACCCACCGCTTCATGGATGGCAATCATTTTGTCGTTAAAATCTCCTACCCACGATAACTCCAGTTCATCATAACGTTTTAAGGGTAATACATATTCCTTCAGTTTAATGAACATCCCCGATTCGAGGCCATGTTTCTGAAATTTTTGTTTAGTGCCCATCACAATAGCGCGCATGCGCGATACACCTTTCCACCTGTAATATAAAAACTTGAGTTTTCCTACCAGGTTAAGCTTGCCGTTAAGGGGTTTGATCATTTGGTTGGCATCCGGTAAAATAATCATAAACGATGCCGGTTCATTATCCACATAAGCAAACCAGATGAGGTTTTCATCCATGAGGGGTTTCATTTTTACAAAACTTTCCATAATGGTGCTGTGGGTTATGGGCACAAAGTTTTCAAAATCCTGCCAGCCATCGTTATAAATCTCCATAAAGTCGGCCGCGAACCGGCCGATCTTTTTGGCTTCCAAATGCCTGAAATCATAGCCGGGTTTTTTGGCAACCCAGTTGGCTATTTTAGTAAACCTTTCGGGGAACGGTTTATGCGCATCAACATGGTTGGTGATCTGGGCGTATTGGGTAACAAAGCCGTAGTCATCAAAAAATGATTGATAATAGGGGTGATTATAGTTCATGCCATACGAGGGTTGCGTAAACCCTTCAACCAGTAAGCCCCAAAAGTTATCGTTTTCGCCAAAGTTGATGGGGCCGTCCATGGCTTCCATTCCCTGTTGTTTTAACCAGTTTTTAGCGGTATCGAATAGTAAAAACGCAGCTTGCTTATCGTTAATGCATTCAAAAAAGCCCATGCCGCCGGTTGGCTGTTCATAGTTATAGGCTTTTTTATCGTTAACAAAGGCGGCCACACGGCCAATCAGCTCGCCGGCATCGTTACGTAAAATCCAGCGGGTGCATTTACCGTGCTGATGAAAATTGTTTTTTGCCGGATCAAAAACCGCTTCGATATCATTATCAAGCGGGCAAACCCAGTTATCGTCGTTTTTATAAATGATCCGCGCAACGTTTAAAAACGCTTTTTTTGATGCTTTGTCTTTTACTTCGGTTATAGTCATATATCAATTTGCCCTTCAGGCCGAAAATAAAAAAAAGCACTCAGAGGCATAGTCTGAATGCTTTTATAAAAGTACTATATGTTTAGCGATTAATAATCGTCTTCGTCGTCATCATCAAATGATTCGAAACCGCCGCGACCCAAATCGTCATCTAACGGACCATCAAAGTCATCATCATCGTCATCAAACTTCTTCTTGGCAGATTGTGGTTCAAGATCGTCATCCTCCTCATCGTTTTCTGAATCCTGGATCTTTTTAGTGTTCGGTTTCTTTGGCGCTCCCATTGTAATGGATTTTATAAATTAAACTTTAATCAATAATAATAATTTAAATCAGATAACGAAAAGCGTTTTTTTCAAATCTTTTATCCCTACCGATTTAATAGTAAAAATAATTAAAATTGATTTTTTTTAAAAACGTAAATTAAAATTATTCTGATTGTTCGCCAATGCTGGCTGTATTGTTTGTAAGCTCCTTAAGTTGAGGTAATTCGTCGATGCTGTTGATGCCAAAATAATCCATAAACATGCCGCTGGTGCCATATAAAATAGGCTTTCCGATAGCTTCCGACTTGCCAACTATAGCTATTAGCTCTTTTTCGAGAAGTTTTTGGATCGAATAATCGCAGTTAACCCCGCGGATCTGCTCAATATCCGGTTTGGTTACCGGTTGCTTGTAGGCAATAATGGCCAGGGTTTCTAACGCAGCCTGGCTCAGCTTTTTCTTTGATCGTTGGAGTTGTAACAGATTAATAACCGCGTGATATTCCTTTTTGGTTAAAAACTGGTAACCGTTACCAATTTTTACCAGCTCGATGGCTAAACTATGGTGCTGATATTTTTCGTGAATGCGGTTAATGGCATCGGTAACTTCCTCGTTAGCAAAATCGCGCTCAAAAGCTGCCTGCAAACAGTACATAATCTCCTCCATCCGGATAGCCTGTTCCGACGCGAAAATAAGAGCCTCTATGTATTGTTCCATTTTTTAAGTCAGAAGTCTGAAGTTTTAAGTCGAAAGTCAATATAGTTCAATACTACAGACTTTCGACTTAAAACTTCAGACTTGATACTAATAATTAATAACCTGTTCTTCAATTTCAACCGGAATATCGCGCCACTCGTAACGTTGGGTGCGGAGCTGAGGCTCAAAACCGGCTTCTTTTATGGATTCCTGGATACCTTTGGCGGTAAAGCGGTGTGGGGCGCCTGCGGCCGATACTACGTTCTCCTCAATCATGATCGAACCGAAATCATTCGCGCCGGCATGCAAACACAATTGTGCTACCTGCTTACCCACCGTAAGCCATGAGGCCTGGATGTTTTTAATATTAGGCAGCATAATACGGCTGAGGGCTATCATGCGGATGTACTCATCGCCGGTTACGTTGTTGGTAATGCCGCGCACTTTACGCAGCAGGGTGCCATCATCCTGAAAAGGCCAGGGTATAAAGGCGATAAAGCCATAATGGCCTTCCGGCTTTTCGGCCTGTACTTCACGAATCCATACCAGGTGCTCAAAACGCTCTTCGATGGTTTCGATGTGGCCAAACATCATGGTTGCCGAGCTTGGCAGGTTAAGCTGATGAGCGGCACGCATTACATCAAGCCATTCTTTACCGCCACATTTACCCTTCGAAATTAAACGGCGAACACGATCATTCAAAATTTCGGCACCGGCGCCGGGCAGTGAATCTAAACCGGCTTCCTTCATGGCACGCAGTACATCAATATGAGCCATGCCTTCCAGTTTGGCAACGTGTGCTATCTCCGGCGGACCTAAAGAATGCAGTTTTAATTTGGGATAAAGCTGTTTCAGCTCGCGAAACAAATCGGTATAAAATTTCAGGCCCAGATCAGGGTGATGGCCGCCCTGTAATAAAAGCTGATCGCCGCCATAGCGGAAAGTTTCTTCGATCTTCTTTTTATAAGTTTCAATATCAGTAATGTAACTTTCATCGTGGCCGGGGCGGCGAAAAAAGTTACAAAATTTACAATTGGCTATACAAACGTTGGTGGTATTAACATTACGGTCAATTTGCCAGGTAACCTTGCCATGCGGAACCTGTATTTTACGGAGTTCGTTGGCGGTATACATTAACTCGGCAGTCGAGGCGTTGTTATACAGGTAAACGCCTTCTTCAAGCGTCAAAAAATCAAACCGCAACGCGCGTTGCAACAGATTGGCTGTATTCATATCAGGCAAATATACGTAAGTTGGTAATTTGATTTAGCCCTTGTTAAATAATTGACAAAAAAGTTAAGAAGCTAAAAGCATAAAGCCGAAAGCATAAAGCTAAAAGCATAAAGCCGCTTTACTTATTTGCTCTGCTTTCAGCCTTTTTGCTTTTAGCTTTCCGCTTTCTGCTTTAAGCTTAAAAAGCCACACGTCCTTTCTCCAACCTCAAAACCTTATCAACGCTGTTGGGTATTTCGTGTTGATAGTGGGTTACATAAATTAGCGTGACATTGCTCAGGCTGCAAATGGTATCAACAAGATTTTTAAAATGAAGCTGTTGATGATCGTCCATACCCTGGCAAGGCTCATCAAAAATTAGCAATGCCGGGTTTTTAATAAGCGCCCGGGCCAGCAGGCAAAGGCGCTGTGCGCTTGCGGGGATATTTTTGAGCAACACACGGGCATATTTTTCAATCTCGAGTGCCTTCATCCATCGTAAGGCAATTTCTGCGCGCTCTTTATTGCTTGGTCTGAATAAGCCTAAGGTATCATAATAGCCTGATTCAATTACCTGTAAACAACTGTTATCGGTGGGGAAGTACTGGTGCAGCTCTGGCGATACAAAACCTATCTTCTTTTTAATATCCCAGATGCTTTCGCCGGTGCCCCGTTTTTTATCAAATAAAATAATGTTGTTGGCATAGGCCTGCGGATTATCGCCGTTAATTAAACTTAACAGGGTTGATTTGCCTGCGCCGTTCGGGCCCAGCAAGGCCCAGCGCTCAGCCGGGTTGATCTGCCAGTTTATATCATCCAATACCGGTTTATCGCCGTATTGAATATGCACCTTGTCCATTTTAACAATAAGGTTGTAGGTTGCCGGGTTTTTATCAATGTTAAGCAGCGCGCTCAATTCGCCGTTATCAATGGTATCTGTTTTATCCTGCTCAAAAAGTTCGGGTTTAAAATCTTCTTTTTTGCTTTGGTGCACGATGGCTCCTTTGCTTAACACCGCCACATTCGTAATAACTGTCGGAATTTCGTGAATGGAGGTAGCCATGATGATATTGATGCCCGATGCTGCAATTTGTTGGATAATGCCATTAAACTCTTCGCGTGTTTTTACATCAAGCCCGGTTAACGGGTTATCCAGCATCAGCAGTACCGGGTTTTTAAGCAGGGCGGCGGCAATCATGAGGCGTTTGGTTTCGCCGTTTGAGAGTTTGATGATCTGTTTATCCAACAATTCATCAAGCCTTAAAAGTTTGGTAACCCTTTCAAGCGTCCATGAATTTTTATTGCCCGGAATCTGTTTTATGGCGTTGAGATAGTCGGTAACCGTTAAAGCATCTTCCGAGTCGGATGAGTTATAGCGTTGCTGATAATAAAAATCGGTAGTGTTTGAGAGGTTGCGGAAATGGTGCCGCGGTTCAACCAGTGCTATCAGTTTATGCGGGTTGGTTACTTTATCGGCGGGAATGAGGCTTGAAAACTTGTCCCAAAAATGATAGATGATCTCGCCGCCGGTAATATTAAAACGCCCTGCTATGGTTTGTAGCAAGGCGCTCTTGCCTGATCCGCTTTCGCCTATCAGGGCCCAGTTTTCGCCTTTGTTAATTTTAAAGGTTAAACCTGTAAAAAGTGTGGTATTTAAATATCGTACAGTGGCTTTATTTATTGATAATAGTGTATGAAGCATAATTTACAAGCAGAGTAGCCCGTAAATGTAACGATCTGCTTCAACACGATAAAAATTTTTAAAGTTTAGTACTGTAATGCTTTTGCTGGTTTAGGCCGTTTGCTTAAGTGTTTCGTGTCCTTGTTCGGTAGCAAACCCTGCGGCTTTTTTATTAAGTCTGTTCCACGTTGCAAAATCGGCAATAGAACTTTTTACAAAATTTTTGCAGTTTTTATCAGGGCAGGCAATATTCCAATAGCGTTTATGTTGCTCAACATGCGGACGCTTTCCGCATTTTATACAATTCTCACAAGGAAAATTAGGTTGTATTTGTAGTATCATGTTAAAATAGAATAAAGTAAAAAAAATAAGAATAGCAAAACACATGCCCGTTAGTAAAAAAAGCGGGGGATTAAGGTATTAGTTTTATAAAAAATTAACTATGGTGTCTGGTTTATAATGTTACAATGTAAACATTTAACTTTCAGATTTGTTTTTTATTATTTAAAGATTAATTTTTTAAAAGCACTTGGTTTGCCGTTGTCAAAAAAACGCTGTAGGACTGTATTAAACAGCAATTGATTTTTAAAATACTGTATACTTATCCATACAGTTTCAGCTTCGACCTGAAGCCCCGATGCCTCAAAATGTTCCTATTGCCATTGCCTGACATACAGGCCCGATTATTGAAATTCAATACCAACTTAATGAACCGGAAATAAAACCATCATTAAACTTTATCAAAAAAATCAACCATGAAAAATTTACAATTTTTATTATTCGCCCTGGTGTTGTTCACCTTAAGCAGTTGCTCGGTTATTACAGGTATTTTTAAAGCAGGAGCCATAACCGGTGTTATAGCGGTAGTTGTGGTTATTGCCATTATCATTTGGCTGATCTCCTTGTTTCGCGGCAAAAGCTAATTTCTTTGTTTGATAATTTTTATATAATTAATTAAACAATTTGGGTTAAGACGGGTTGGTAATTATATAAAACATCTAACCATGGAAAATACACAAGCAACAGTGCAAATTTTAAATGATCTGATACAGATCAACAACGACAGGATTGAAGGCTATCAACGCGCTTCGAAGGATTTGGGTGATGGTGATGCTGATCTGAAATCGCTTTTTACAAGACTAATTGGACAAAGCCAGGGTTATAAACTGGCGCTGGGTACCGAGGTTAGCGCTTTTGGAAAGGATATTGAAACAGATACCACTACCGGCGGCAAGCTGCACAGGTTATGGCTTGATTTGAAAGCGGCCTTTACCGGGCATGATACCCATAATGTATTGGAAGAGTGCGAATTTGGTGAAGATGCCATACTGAAAGCCTACCGCACAGCCCTGGAAGACGAACATCTGCCGGCTTACCTTCGTGAAACCATCAGCCGACAGGAGAGTGAATTGCTCGATGCTCATGACGAAATTAAAGCGTTACGCGATAGTGTTCACTAAATAGTGATTCAAAACAAATTAGCTAAGAGGGATGATCTGCAGATTATCCCTCTTTTTTTATGGCCGGGATGTAATGGTAACTGCAACAGGTTGCCAACTGTTTCTCTCGGCCCAGTCGCCATCGGTATACTTCATTTTAACTTCCCACACCGAGCGTTCCATCCTGCCACCGTTGTTTTCAATTTTAACCGATGAGGATATGTAATAAATACTTGTTGCCGTATCAATAAACAATGCTGTAGCACTACTGGCAAATACGGCTTTTTCGGGTTGTTTAAGTTTGTCTTTAATAAATACTTTGGCCATAGCATAAGCCTCAGTTTTAGTAGGCTTACGGTTAATATGAACCGTGCTGTTTTTACTGATACCAAGCGTTACAACAATTAAGGCTGTGATAAACAAGGTTGTAAAAATGCTGGCTATGCGTACAGGAGGGCGGCGATGCCAATTGGTGTTTTTTTGCTCATCGGCGTCGAGCGTTTTCCATTCGGAATATTTCATTGTGAATTGCTTTTTTGCATTAAGCAATAGTGAAGCAAATTGTTTGCAAGGCACTGCGCAAAAAAAAAACTCCCGGCAAGGCCAGGAGTTTTTTTCTAAAAGTTTATCCGTTAAACGGAAATTATTTTTTAGTTGAGTCTTTTTTAGTTGAATCAGCAGTCATTTTAGCTGAATCAGCAGTCATTTTAGACGAATCAGCAGTCATTTTAGCTGAATCGGCAGTCATTTTAGCTGAATCAGCTTTAGTTGAATCAGCAGAAGAAGCTGAAGATGAACCTTTACAAGCAGCGAAAGAAGCAGCGATAGCTAAAGCTAAAAAGCCTAATTTGAAGTTTTTCATTTTTTAAATTTTTTAATAAGTGATTTAATAGTTTACACCTTAATACCGTAAACAGAAAAAGGTAACCCATAATTTTTAAATTAATTTCAAAAAAAATTACAGACCGTCTTTTTTGTTGATAATCAGGCAAAAAAATGATGCAAAAGAAATAAAAACTTTATTAAACCACCAGTTTTTTTAAAACAGCAAGGAAATAGCTTCTAAAATAATGTAGCAATCCGGAAAAAAGGTACTTAGAAATTTTTACACGAATTGATTTTCAACCAGTCCGCAATTATTCGAATTACACGAATTTTAAATTTCTGATCAAATAAAATCCGTGTAATTAGATAATTCGCAAACATTCGTGCGGGAATTTCTTAGCTACTCATTTGGCTCTACAAAAGTCATTTCCTTTAACCTCAGCAATTATTATTTTACTGAATCTTTTTTTACAGTGTCGGCAGGCGCTTTGGTTGTGTCTGAACCTTTGGCTGTATCAACAGCGTTTTTTGCAGTGTCAATCGGAGCTTTAGATGAATCTGTTCCTTTTGGGGGATCGCAGGCGGTGAAAGAGGCGGCGATTGTTAAAGCCAAAAGGCTTAATTTGAGTGAGTTTTTCATTTTGCTAAATTTAAAAAGTTAATTTTTTTTGGTTTTTGTAGCTTAATACCTGCTTTTAAAAAAAGGTAACCCGCAAAAAAAATATAGTTAAATATCACGGTTTTTCGTTTAAATGAAGGGTTACCTTATCCAATTGGGCGGTATTAAGTGTAAATTTGCCGCAACGGAATGTGGCTTTAAACCTGAACCGTAAATGTCATCTGTATGTTATCAGATGGCATTTATTTGATTTTTTTTGAGATTGATGGGTTACAATTTCGCCTAAATAGTATTAAGAGTGAATAAAGACTTAAAAGCTTCGGCACCAACAGATAGCGAGATAGTACTTGGGATACTGAATAACTCGGAAGTTGTATTAAAAAGGTTGTACACAACTTACTTCCCTATGATATTGCAGTTGATCATTAATAATAATGGCGATGAAGACGATGCCAAGGATATTTACCAGGAAGCCATTATAGTTCTTTACAATAAAATTAAATCGGGCGATTTTGAGCTTAACAGTAAGCTTAAAACCTATATATACTCCGTTTGCCGCAGGCTTTGGCTTAAACGCTTAAGCCAGATGAACAGGTACGGAGGCGATATCAGGGATTTTGAAGAGCATCTGCCCGTTGAAGAAGCAGTTGATGACCATAGTGACAGGGATATACAGTTTGGCAAAATGGAGAGTGCACTCCAGTTATTAGGCGAACCCTGTAAAACCATTATGGAAGATTTTTATATCAAAAACAGATCGATGCAGGAGATTTGTGAACGTTTTGGCTATACCAATGCGGATAATGCCAAAACCCAGAAGTATAAATGCCTGCAAAGGCTGAAGAAATTATTTTTTCAGCAAAAGTAAAGGATCAAGAGATGAGTGACAACCAGATTACCCAGTTTATTGAGCGGTACCTTGACGGCAGCATGACTGCCGATGAGCGTACCCAATTTGAGCTGCTTCGCAAAAACGACGCGGCTATCGAAAGCAAATTTGTTGAGCACGTTCAGTTTATAGCTTTAATGAAGCAATACGGCGAACGCCTGGAGCTTGAAAAGCGCCTTAACGCAATTCATGACGAGATTGATGTGCACGCGCTGAAAGAAGAGCTGATCATCCACCCGGTGTGGATAGTGAGGATGTGGCGCAACCATCATTCAAAAATTTCGGTGGCTGCTTCGGTATTGATATTTGCCGTGTTAAGTGTGTTGATTGTTACCGGCAAGCTGAGTAGCGATAAATCGAAGTATGAAGAACTGAAAGGCCAGATCAATTCGCTAAAAACCGAAGTTGGACATATCGGGGCGGGCGGCCATCCTCAATCTGTAAAGCCCAAAGTTTTAAAAACACCTCCTGCTAATTTCAGGGGTACAGGTTTTGCTTTAACATCAAACGGTTACCTGGTTACAGATTACCATGTAATTAAAAATGCCGATTCGGTTTATGTGCAGAATGCGGCGGGCGAGTCCTTCCATGCCAAAGTAATTTATACCGAACCTCAGTACGATCTGGCTATATTGCAGATCAATGATTCGACATTCAGAAATCTCGGGCCTGTGCCTTACAACGTTAAAAAAGCAGAGAGCGATTTAGGCGAAAATGTTTACACATCGGGTTATCCCGGCGATAATGTAGTATATGGATACGGCGCTTTAACATCAACGGCCAATTACTCGGGCGATACTACCGAATACATGGTATCTATCCCCGTGAACCCCGGCAACAGCGGCGGGCCCTTGCTTGATGAAAAAGGTAATGTTATAGGTATCCTTACCGCGCGGCAAACACAAATGGCAGGTGCCGCTTTCGCAAAAAAATCGGCATACCTGTTAAAAACCATTCAGAATATCCCTACAGATTCATTGTCAAAAACACTTAATCTGAATAATAAAAATACGCTTGCAGGTTTAAACAGGAAGCAACAACTTAAAAAGCTAAAAAACTACGTGTTTATGGTTAAAGTGTATAACCAGTAATCAATTTGCCCAAGTTCCAATAAAAATTAATAATTAAGTGAGAGGGGAGACGCTGAGAAGTGTTTCCCTTTTTTGTTGAATGATGATTTTCTCCGCTACGTCATTGCGAGGTACGAAGCAATCCCCAAGAGGCAGAGGGGCTAAGCAAGTCCGCCCTGTACAGTTGGGGATTGCTTCGTACCTCGCAATGACGAGACGAGGATACTGCAGGTTTCTACCTATCCACCTCCCCCAAAACAAAATCAATCGAGCCCACAATTGCAATCAAATCGGCAATTAAAACGCCTTTGGCTAATTCCGGAAGTACGGAGAGATTGTTGAAACTTGGTCCGCGGGATTTTACGCGGGTTGGGATTTCTGATTTGCCATCGGCCATAAAATAAAAACCCAGTTCGCCTTTCGCTCCTTCGCAGCGAACGTAGTAATCCTGTGCTTTAGGGATGGTTTTGCGGGGCATTTTGGCCCGGGGATCAAAATCG
Source organism: Mucilaginibacter celer (assembly GCF_003576455.2). Classification (NCBI taxonomy): domain Bacteria; kingdom Pseudomonadati; phylum Bacteroidota; class Sphingobacteriia; order Sphingobacteriales; family Sphingobacteriaceae; genus Mucilaginibacter; species Mucilaginibacter celer. The sequence goes on along the minus strand of NZ_CP032869.1, from coordinate 3,145,159 downwards.
GGCGTGCGTTTTAGTTCTTTTTGCAGGCGATCAAGGCATTGCTCAACTATACGTAATGATTGCTCAATTTCGTCAACACGCACTTTATAACGGTCCCAGCAGTCGCCAACCCGGCCCATCAGGCCTTTACCAACCGGGACTTCGAAATCAATTTCAGGATAGGCCGAGTAGTTGTCGATACGGCGCAAATCCCATTTTAAGCCGGATGCCCTTAGCATTGGGCCGGAGCAGCCGTAGTTTATAGCAACATCAAGCGGCAATACGCCAACATTGGCCGTACGCGATATAAATACCTGGTTATCGGTGAGCAGTTGATTAAGCTCAACCATTTTGGGCTTAAAATAATCAACAAATTCGCGGCAACGCTCTTCAAAGCCAACCGGCAAATCGTAAAACAAGCCGCCTACCCAAATATAGTTGTATAGCATGCGCGAGCCGGATGCCCATTCCAGCATCCCCATAATATGCTCCCTGTCGCGAAAGCACCACAGGAAAGGGGTAAAGGCACCAATATCGATGCCGTAAGTACCGATAGCAATCAGGTGCGATGCGATGCGGTTAAGTTCGCAAACCAGCACCCGTATGTATTCAACCCGTTTGGGAATTTCTTTATCGATACCCATCATCCGCTCAACGCCCATTACAAAGGCATGGCTGTTGTTCATGGAGGCCAGGTAATCAAGCCTGTCGGTAAAAGGGATGGTTTGCTGATAGGTTAATGATTCGGCGTGTTTTTCGAAACAACGGTGCAGGTAACCTATGTGGGGTATAACTTCTTTAACTATTTCGCCATCGGTAATCAGCTCCAGTCGTAATACACCATGGGTTGAGGGGTGCTGAGGGCCCATGTTAAGTACCATATCCTCAACACTGGCTTCGGCTATTTTTTTGTTGTACCTGCTTAGGGCTTCTTCGTATTTAGCGTTCGTGATAACCAATTTTTGCTCTCCGGTTAAAAAATAATACCCGGTGTATAGTATAAATACGCCGGGTATCAAAAATCAGTTTTTTTTTTCAATTATCAGGCTTCCGAGGCCCTAAATCGATCAAAGCCGGGTAATTATTTAACGGTCGACTTATCAGTCATTTTGCTTAGTTGGGTTGCTACCCATGCATAACTATACATGGCAATGGCTTTGGCCTTGCTGTCGCGGCTTTTAAAGGTCCAAACATCCTTCATAAATTCTTTATGGTTTTTGTTGTTCAGCGTATCAAAAGCTACCGAGATGGTTGGTGTTAATGAATAGGCCGAATGCCAGGTACCGAACGGAATAAACAAAGTTTCGCCGGGGCCTACCACAAAATGGATAGGGGTGGCATCTTTATATTTAGGATACTTTTCGTAATCAGGTTCAAAAATATTCAATTCAGAGCGCCAGGGGTCATCCGGGCGGGGGTATAACATTTCTTCCTGTCCGCGGGGGAATACAGTGAAACGTTTTTCGCCGTAAAGCTGGGTAATCCAGGCATTAAGGTGATAATAATCAATATGCATGTATGGGAACCTGCCACCGGGGCCGCCAACAAACATCTCAATAGCGCCACCCCATTTACCAATGTTAAACATTTTGTTGCGCAGCCAGTTGGGAGATGCATAGTTTAAATCCAGCGGATCTAAAAGCGGCATCAATTCAGGTATGGTTGAGGGGATATCGAATATCATAGGATAGGGAGCCGGCTTATCTTCGGTGCTGGCCTCAACCATATCCATAACCTGTTTCATAGTGTAAGTAGTACCACGAACATCTGTTTTTCGGTCGGGATAATTTTCGCGGAACCAATCGGGAGTGAAGAGCCCGTTTGCTTTCCAAACCCTGGCAGCCTTGGTAAATACCAGCGGGATGCCGGGTTTATAATGCTCTTCAATAAATTCCTCGTAAGTGATGTTATCTCTCCTGATGATATCCATAGTTTATAAGTTTGGGTTATACAATCTTACTAAAAAGATTTAATTAAACTATGGAGAATTATACGGTATGGAGATCAAATAGTTAAGGCCGGAATTTAATATTCATGGAAATTTCATGCTGGGATGGGATGAATGAATTTTCATCGTGAACCGGTATGAGCTACGGCATCTGAAGGAAATATTACGCCCCCTTGTCATCCTGAGGAACGAAGGATCTTCTTCGCCCTGTATAGCCGCTATGTAAATTGTAGAAGATGCTTCGTTCCTCAGCATGACAACGTTTTTTAACATGCCATAGGTAGGTGCGAAGCGAAGACGCCATGATCCGGGCTTGTTCAAATAAAAAAGGCGCATGTTTCCGCCTTTACTTAAAATATCTCAATACCTTAATCTATCTTGATGCCCTTATAATACTCCGCATTCTGATAATCCTTCCTCAACGGGAAACCTTCCCAATCATCCGGTAATAAAATCCTACGCAAATCGGGGTGCCCTACAAAATAAATTCCAAGCAGGTCGTAAGTTTCACGTTCGTGCCAGTCGGCAGTACGGTAAACCTCGTTTATGCTTAAAAACTCGGGGAGCGTGTTGCTTTCCTTATCGTGCGGCTTGCTTATTTTTAAAGTAAGCTGTGTTTTGTAGGGCATAGAGGCCAGGTGATAAACCACACTATAACGGTTAGCTTCATCATTATAATGCACGCCGGTAAGGCTCGACAAAAAATCGAAATAGGTTTTGGGGTTGTTCCGTAATTCAAGGCAAACAGCAGCAATATCATCCGGATTGATAAGTAAAGCCGGTTGTAAACCGTTGGTTTCTTCGCCAACAACTACACCGTCGCCAAATTTTTTAATAAGCAGGTTTTTAATATCTTCAAAACTCATGGTGCAAGGCGTACTTTTTTCCAGCTTTTTTTATCAGTTTTTTTATACAGGATACGATCGTGCATGCGGCTGGGGCGGCCCTGCCAAAACTCTATCAGCTGCGGTTTTAAGATGTAGCCACCCCAATACGATGGTTTGGGCACTTCTTTATCGGCATATTCAGCTTCCAACTCGTTCCATTTTTGCTCAAGCTCTTCGCGGCCATCAATTTCCTGGCTTTGCGGCGATACTACGGCTCCAACCTGGCTGCCTTTTGGGCGCGAATGAAAATATCTTTCAGATTCTTCCTTGCTTACTTTCTCAATAGTCCCTTCAATCCGCACCTGGCGTTCCAAACCCGACCAAAAAAAGGTTAAAGCCCCTTGTGGGTTTTTAGCTATCTCCTTACCCTTGCGGCTTAGGTAGTTGGTGAAAAACATAAAACCATCTGTATTAAAGCCTTTCAACAACACAATACGGGCCGATGGTTTGCCGGTTACCGTGGCTGTTGCGAGCGTCATGGCATTAGGTTCGTGCAATTTTGCCTCTAATGCTTCGTTAAACCATTGGTCAAACTGTTTCATCGGGTCGGCTTTGGTGGTTTTTTCCGACAGGGTAGAGGCGCTGTAATCCTGCCTTAAATTTTGTAGTTCCTGCTGATTCATTATGTTGCAAACTTACAAATTAATTAAACCGTATATAATGATGTAAATCATTATATGTAATTGAACATATTTTTACTATGCTTGTTGTGTATTTAAACAGCTAAACTTTATGCTTAGTCCTATATCGGCCGCGGCAGGCCATTTACTTATTTCGGAGCCTTTTATGATGGACCCGAATTTTAAAAGATCGGTAATTATTTTAACAGAATACTCTGAAGATGGTGCCATGGGTTTTATCCTGAACCACCAAAGCGAATATTTATTAGGCGATGTACTGCCCGATGTTTCTTATTCGGAGATAGCGGTTTATGAAGGCGGCCCCGTAGCCAAAAACACCCTGCACTTTATCCACTGCGCTCCCGATAAAATTGACGATGGCATTGAAATAGCCGATGGTCTATACTGGGGAGGCGATTTTGAACAGGTAAAACAACTGGTATCCAACTACCAGTTAGGCCCCAACGAGATCAAGTTTTTTGCAGGTTACTCCGGCTGGACACCGCAACAGCTTGACGAAGAAATAAAAGAAGACAGCTGGATAGTAGCCAATAAATTTGATGTAGAAAGCCTTTTTACCCTCGATGAGCAGGAACTTTGGAAACACGTAGTGGTTAACCTGGGCCAGCGTTATGCCCACATTGCTAATTTTCCGGAAAATCCGGCGCTTAATTAGAGAGATTAGAGGTTGGAGATTAGAGATTAGGCAGCATATTACTAAACAAATAAGGTCGCCATTTATCCGCGACCTTATTTGTTTACGGGTTTTTTCCATCAGACAACTAATCTCTAATCTCCAACCTCCAACCTCTAATCTCTATTCACCTTCCATTTCCCTTGCCGATTCTTCAACCTTCTTTTTAAGGGTTTCTTTAAAGTCGATAAGGTTTTTTACCAGGTAATCATCGGCGGTTGACAGGATCTGCGCTGCAAGGATGCCTGCGTTTTTTGCAGCGTTTAATGCTACTGTTGCTACCGGAATGCCGTTTGGCATTTGTAAGATAGACAGGATAGAATCCCAGCCATCGATAGAATTGCTTGATTTTACAGGTACACCAATAACCGGCAAATGAGTTAATGATGCCACCATGCCCGGTAAATGCGCTGCACCGCCGGCACCGGCAATGATCACTTTAATACCACGATCGGCAGCTGCGCGGGCGTAGCTGAACATTCTATCGGGTGTGCGGTGGGCCGATACTACGGTTATTTCATACTCAACGCCTAATTCGGCTAAAACATCGGCAGCATCCTGCATTACATTCAAATCGGATTTGCTGCCCATTATAATGGCGACTTTTGTACTCATAATTGGTTCATGGTTCATAGATCATGGTTCATGGTTCATGGTAGAATGGGCTAAATAGAGTTTTTTAGCGCGGTGATCATTTTTACCAATACTTCATAATCGGTGTATAATTCCTTAAATTTTTCTTCAGTGATATAATTTCGTCTTTTCGCAATAAAAAGACAACTCACAACTTCAATTGCAGATCTTAGGGAATATCCTAAAAAGACTTTAAAAACTGCTTTACTTTGGCCTGTTGAACCTTCAGCTATATTAAGAACAACAGAATCGGCAGCACGTTTTATTTGCGACGTTAAAATATAAATTTCTTCCTTTGGAAAGGTTTTTGTCAACTGATTTATGTATTCATCCAAATCCATGGCCTTCTGCCAAACCTGGAGGTCTTCGAATCTAAAAGCCATTTTCTACTATGAACTATGATCTATGAACCATGAACTTCTTAGCTTATTACTTTTAGTGTTTTCTGGACAAACTTTGCTTTTTCGATGGCTTTTTCCCGATCAGCATCAACAATAGTTACATGGCCCATTTTTCTGAACGGCTTAGTCAAAGCTTTACCGTAAAGATGAATATATACGCCTGGCACCTTCAGTACTTTCTCTATGCCCTGGTAAACAGCCGGACCTTCATAACCGGCCTCTCCCAAAACATTCACCATAATGGCATTGTTCAGGCTGGCGGTATCGCCTAAAGGCTGGTTAAATATCGCCCTTAAATGCTGCTCAAATTGCGATACCACGTTACCTTCAATGGTTTGGTGACCGCTGTTATGCGGGCGTGGGGCCAATTCATTAACTAAAATTCTACCTTGTTTATCCAAAAACATTTCAACAGCCAATAAGCCAACTATTTTCAGGCTATCAGCTATTTTCTTGGCTATCTGCTCGGCTTTTTGCTGTACGGCGAAGGGTAGGGTTGATGGTGCTATCAAAAACTCAACAAGGTTGGCTTTGGGGTTAAACTCCATCTCAACCATCGGGAAGGTGCTGATTTCGCCGTTTTCGTTACGGGCTACTATTACGGCAATTTCCTTTTCAAAATCAATCCATTGTTCTATCAGGCTTGGCTCTTTAAAAGCTCCGGCCAGGTAGCTTTCGTCAATTACTTTGTAAACGCCTTTGCCATCATAGCCATCTTTACGCAGCTTTTGGATGTATGGGAAAGGGATTAAGCTTTGTTGTAATTGTTGTGGCGATGTGATGATCTGGAAATCGGCGGTAGGGATGTCGTTTTCTTTAAAAAACTGTTTCTGCAAGCCTTTATCCTGTATCAGGCGGATAACGCGCGATTGCGGGTATACCAGCACGCCTTCTTTTTCCAGTTGCTCAAGCGCATCTACGTTAACCTTTTCTATTTCGATGGTTAACAGGTCGACAGTTTTGCCGAAGTTGTAAACGGTTTCGTAATCGCCTAATGAACCTACGTTAAACTCATCGCACAGCTTACGGCATGGGGCTTCGCGGTCGGGATCGAGTATTTTAACAGTAACGTTGTAGTTTATTGCTTGCTGTATCAGCATGCGGCCCAATTGGCCGCCGCCTAAAATACCCAGTTTTAAGTCTCCGTAAAATGCTTTCATATTTTTTGAAGATGCAAGTTTAGCCTAAATCTTTTAAAAAGCCTATAAAATGCGCAAACATCAGCGTTTCAACACCCGCTTTTTTGTCATGAGGTAATAAAATACGCTATGCACAACAATAAAAGTTACGGCAGTAATAAAATAAAGCGCCTTGTTATCCGGGCTTAAATTCTCCAGCCTGAAAGCTGTGATCAGGAACACTATCGATCCTGCATAATAAAGCACTAATCGGATAGATAAGTTATTGTAATATGCCGGATTAGCTAAAAACAGCGTAGGCAGGCTCATTACAAAAATGATAATATTTAAAAAAGCCACACTTTCGCTTAGTGATGGCAGAATGCTTTTCAAATCCTGATCAACCCCTTTGTTTTGTAAGGCGTAATAGGCGCAACTTGCCACGATGGATATGATTACCGAAAAAAGGAATGTTTTAAAAAGTTGCCTGGCGAGTGCCTTCATATAGTGATTTTGTTTGATAAGTATAACCGGCTTTTTCCGGCTTTTAAATATGCAAATTAACGCATCAATCGGCTAAATGCGCTAATCGTAATGTCACAAATTGATGGTGCATCGCCCGCACCAAATTCAAAAAGCCGTACCTTTGCCCCGTTTTTTACATTTTTAACATCTTTTTTATGAAAACTAAAATAGCAGTAGCAAACGGCGATGGCATTGGGCCGGAGATAATGAGCGCCGTTTTGAATATTTTTGAAGCTTGCAACGTACAGCTTGAGTATGAGTTTGTTGAAATGGGTAAATCTTATTTTGATGCGGGCCACTCAACCGGTATGACGGTGCTTGCCAAAGATACCATCGAAAAATTAGGTATCCTGTTTAAAGGCCCGATGGAAACGCCAAAAGGCAAGGGTGTAAAAAGCATAAATGTAACCGCCCGCAAAGTATGGAACACTTACGCCAACCAACGCGATTTCCGTACACTGAACGGTGTTGATACCGTGTTTTCAAAAGCCGGTATCCCTATCAATTTAACCATCATCCGCGAAAATATTGAAGATACTTATGGCGGCATTGAGCACCTGTTGACTTATGATGTTGCTGTTGGTCGCAGGATCATTACCCGCCCCGGTTCGGAGCAGGTAATCCGTTATGCTTTTGAGATGGCGCGCCGTAAAGGTTATACCAAACTGGCTTGCGGCCATAAAGCCAATATCATGAAACTTACTGATGGTATGTTTTTAGAGGTGTTTTATGAAGTAGCGAAAGATTTTCCGGAGATCCAGGCATCTGATATTATTGTTGATGATTTGTGCATGAAACTGGTATCACGCCCCGAAACTTTTCAATCTATCGTGTTAACAAACCTGCAGGGCGATATTGTATCTGATTTGTGTGCCGGTTTAGTTGGTGGTTTAGGTTTTGCTCCATCGGCTAATATTGGCGATAATATTTCCATTTTCGAGGCTGTACATGGTACCGCTCCTGATATTGCCGGTAAAGGTATTGCTAACCCAACCGCTTTGTTGTTATCGGGTATTTCAATGCTCCGTTTCCTTGGCGATTCGGCTAATGCCGCTAAAATTGAGAACGCTTTATTGTATACTTTAGAGCAAGGCGTGCACACCGGCGATTTTGGTGATAAAGCTATCCCATCGTCAAATACCAAAGAGTTTGCAGATGCCATTATTGCCAACCTGGGTAAACTGCCCGCCAATGGCGCTGCTATTGCAACCCAGGGCTTTGATGAAAAAGGCGAAGTATTTAAACCAAGCAAAAACAAGCTTACTTTAACCACCGGCGTAAAAGAAGAAATGATAGGCGTTGACGTATTTGTGCGAAGCGACCTGCAACCTGCCGAGCTTGCCGATTTGGCCAAAGTCGCCCTTACCGATAACTTTAACCTCGTGATGATCTCCAATCGGGGCACCCAGGTTTGGCCAACCGGATCTATCTATACCGAACTGGTGAACGAATACCGGGTACGTTTTGAGAAAAAAGACGGCCGCGAGGTGAGCCAGAAAGAACTGCTGCATATAGCTGCCGACCTGTCGGCTAAAGTAAAAGTTTGCTCGGTAGAGTTCCTGATGAATTTTGATGGTAAAATTGGTTATACCCTGGCACAGGGGCAATAATCAAGTCCTTAATATTACTAAAGCCTCCGGATGACTATTCGGGGGCTTTTTAGTTTAACTTACTATCTTTGCGACGTTGATGAAGACCGTTAAAAGCGGCGGCCTGAGCGATTCCCTCCCCTGGGAGGGTGTAGGGAGGGGTTTCTTCGATAGGCTTATTTGTTAAGCATAGCGTATAAACCCCTTCCCGCCATTTCACAGCCTGCCGCACCCCCTCCCGAGGGAGGGAATTAAAATGCGTTTCGTCAATAGTAATACCACCAAACACCATCTATGAAAGTATCCGGTTTTACCTTTATCAGGAACGCTGTACGTAACGATTACCCCATTGTTGAGGCCATCACATCCATACTGCCGCTTTGCGACGAGTTTATTGTGGTTGTAGGCAACTCCGACGACGGTACCCGCGGATTAATTGAAGGCATCAATTCGCCCATTATCAAAATCATTGATTCGGTTTGGGATGAGTCATTACGGGATGGCGGCCGTGTTTTCGCGGTAGAAACCGATAAAGCTTTCGCGGCCATATCGCCCGATGCCGACTGGTGTTTTTATATCCAGGGTGATGAGATGGTGCACGAAAAATACCATCCGCTGATAAAAAAGGAAATGCAGGAGGCTTTGAACAAACCCAATATTGAAGGGCTGTTGTTTAAATACCTGCACTTTTATGGTTCGTACGATTATTACGGCCATTCGAGGCGCTGGTATCGCCGCGAGATCCGCTTGCTGAAAAATATCAAAGGCATCCATTCCTACCGCGATGCCCAGGGTTTCAGGCTGAATGATCGTAAGATTAATGTTAAACTGATCGATGCTTATATTTACCACTATGGCTGGGCAAAACCACCCAAAGGCCTAAGCAACAAGGTGCGCAACTTCAACCAGTTTTATCACGACCAGGACTGGATGGAACAACATCTGCCCGAAACCTACGAATTTGATTACAGCAATGCCGACAGGCTGATCCGCTTTACCGGTACCCACCCGCAGCCCATGCAAAAACGCATCGCGGCTACCAACTGGAACATCGATTTTGATCCGAAGAAATTTAAAGATGGCATGAGTTTCAGGAGGAAGCTGCTTCAAAAAGTTGAAGATTTGACAGGATGGAGGGTAAGCGAGTATAAGAATTATAAGATTGTGGAGCGGTAATTAAACGCTCGCAGGCCGGAGGCCTGAAGATAGTCGACACTCGGCAGGAACCGAGCGTCTGCTTTAAGTGGCTGAGTGCAAAGGAAAATCGGTGAAATCATCAAATAATCGGTGAAATCCTATCAGCGAAATCAACCTAATCAAACAAATCAACGGTCATAGATTCTGCGCTATCACAAAACCGCTTGCCCAGGCCCACTGAAAGTTATATCCACCCAGCCAGCCGGTCACATCCACGCATTCGCCGCCAAAAAACAACCCGGGAACTTTTTTAGCTTCCAATGTTTTTGACGATAACTCATCGGTAGCAACCCCACCGCGCATCACTTCGGCCTTATCATAACCCTTATCGCCGGCCGGTTTTACTTTAAACTCGTGGATCAGCGCGCTGATCTCTTCAATATCGGTTTTGGTTAATGAGGCCATGTTTTTTTCAACCGGCAGCTTATCGCTTAAAGCTTCGGCGAATTTGCGGGTGTAAAGGCTTGCTATAAAGGCCAGCAGCATTCGTTTTCCGTTAGCTTCGCGTTCCTGTTGTATCAGTTCGGCAATGTTTTGGTTAGGGAGCAGATCGATATAAATAAACTCGCCGGGTTTCCAGTAGGATGAGATCTGAAGAATGGCCGGTCCGCTCAGGCCCCAGTGGGTAAACAGGATGTTTTCTTCAAAACTGGCTCTATCATTCCAAACACGGCAAAAAATACTGTTGCCGGATAACTGCTCGTACCATGGCTGATCTTTACCGGTAATGGTAAGCGGTACCAGGGCAGGGGCGGTATCAATAATCTGCAGGCCGAAGTTACGGGCGGTGCGCAATCCGAAATCTGTAGCGCCCATTTTTGGGATGGGTAAACCACCGGCGGCCATCACCACACTTGGTGCACTTATATATTCCTGTTTGCCATTCACTTCGGCACGAACAGTAAAACCATCGTCCGTTTTTTCAACTGCTTTAACTTCGGCATTGAGCCAAATTTCCTGGCCAAGGTCATCGCAAAGGTTGGTGAAAACTTCTACCACATCTTTGGCTTTGTCACTCTCCGGGAAAAGCTGGCCCAACGTTTTTTCTTTTCCGCTGATGCCGTAAGTTTCAAAAAAACTGATGGTATCATCAACCGTCCATTGCGAAAAGGCCGATTTACAGAAATGCGGGTTTTGCGATATAAACTGCTGATCTGTTGCGTACAGGTTGGTGTAGTTACAACGCCCGCCGCCGCTGATGAGGATCTTGGCACCCACACGGTCGTTTTTTTCAAGTACCAATACCCGTTTGCCTAAAAAGCCCGCCTGTACGGCGCACATGAGGCCGCATGCGCCTCCGCCAATTATTATAGCGTCGAAATCTGTTTGTTTTACTAAATTTGTACTCATGACGGATGTTTCGCAAATATCAGAATTTGGAAAGATACTCATCTTTATTATTACCGGGATAATAATGGTGTGCGTGATATTTTTTATCAACAGGCTTTTGGCTCCCAATAATCCTAATCCCGAAAAACTAAGCTCGTACGAATGCGGCGAAGAGCCAACCGGCAATGCCTGGCTGCCTTTTAACCCTCGTTTTTATGTTATAGCGCTGGTTTTTTTACTGTTTGATGTAGAGATGGTATTCATTTTTCCCTGGGCAACGGTGTTTGGCAGTCACGAAATTGCCGCGCAGGATGCCCGCTGGGGATGGCTTTCACTTACCGAGATGTTTGTATTTTTAGGCATCCTGATATTGGGCCTGATCTACGTTTGGAAAAAAGGCGACCTGGACTGGATCAAACCTAACCCCGTATTACCGCAAACCGACGTAATCATCCCGGTTTCTATATATGAGCAGCTAAACCAGGAGCAAAGCGCTTACGCAGTAAAGCCCTTCAGTACAGAAACAACTGTAACTGCCACTGCAACTGCTACTACCACTACCACTGCTACCGCAACTGAACAACGCAAACCCATGTTTAAACCCGCCTTTAAAAAGCCCGCAAATGAATAACGATATAACCAGCGAAAACGGTGGCGTAGTAATAACCAAAATGAACGATCTGCTTAACTGGGCACGTTTGTCATCACTTTGGCCTTTAAGTTTTGGGATAGCCTGCTGTGCTATCGAAATGATGGGTTCGATGGCTTCTACTTATGATCTTGACCGTTTTGGCGTATTCCCGCGCCCTTCAGCCCGCCAGGCCGATGTGATCATTATTGCCGGTACCGTTACCTTTAAAATGGCCGAGCGTATTAAACGTTTGTACGAGCAAATGCCCGATCCTAAATATGTGATCTCGATGGGCTCTTGCTCCAACTGTGGCGGCCCATACTGGCAGCACGGTTACCATGTAGTAAAAGGTGTTGACAGGGTGATACCGGTTGATGTGTACGTGCAGGGCTGCCCGCCGCGGCCCGAAGCATTGATTGGCGCTATTCTGGAGTTGCAGAAGAAGATAGAAACCGAGCAGTTGATAAAAGCATAACCCTTTAACCAAATAAATCCTTATGAAAGTCCTGCTCGTTCTCCTCATAAGTTTTATCCTCACATCGGTTTTATCCCGCTTTTTTATGGGCGATTGGAACTTTATCCTCGCCGGTAACGTGGCCATGATGCTGATGCTTTGGTTCGCATCATTAGGGCATTTTATGTTTACCAAAGGCATGGTGATGATGATGCCCTCGTTTATTCCGTTTAAAGGCCCGCTGGTTTACTTAACCGGCATAATGGAGATAGTGCTTGGGCCTTTACTCGTAATTAATGCCACAAGGCATGTGGCCGGTATTATTTTGCTGCTGATGTTTGTGATTATGCTACCCGCTAATATCAACGCCGCCATTAAACATGTCGATTTTGAAAAGGCCACCTACAATGGCAGCGGCAGAGGCTATCTGTGGTTTCGCATCCCGCTGCAAGTACTATTTATAGCCTGGGTATTATATTTTTCTATTGGTATTTGATTAGGGATATATCTTATCTTTAGGCAACCAACCAATTATGAAAAAGATAACCCACAGCGTGCTGATCGCCCTGTTCAGCTTTTTATCCATATCCGCTTTAGCGCAAACATCAACCCCAAAACAACCATTTTTCCCTAAGGGTACAATATTGTATGGCGATATTAATTACGCCGGCGATACCCTCAAAAAACACCTATTGGATATTTATCTGCCACCGGTTGTAAAGGATAGTTACCCGGTAATCATCTGGATCCATGGCGGGGCATGGATGCTGAATGATAAGTATGCCGATATGGGCTATATGCAAAAAACGGTTCAGGGTTTTATTGATAACGGTTATGCTGTTGCTTCTATCGATTACCGCTGGAGCACTACTGCACCATTCCCTGCACAAATTCAGGATTGTAACCAGGCTATCGAGTTTCTGTATCAAAACGCTTCGAAGTATAAACTTAATAAAGATAAGTTTGGACTGATAGGTTTTTCGGCAGGAGGACACCTCGCTTCCTTGCTGGCTTTATCCAATAATAACAACATCAAACAGTTTTATCCCGAAGGAAATAAACCTCATTTTAAAATAAAGCTCGCGCTCGATTTTTATGGGCCGTCAAATTTCCTATCGTTAAAAGGTGCGGATGTTAATGATCCTAAAAGCCCTGTGAGTTCATTGCTCGGCGCTTATGCTGTTGAAAGGCCCGATCTGGCTAATTTTGCCAGCCCGGTTACTTATGTTGATAAAAATGATCCGCCATTTTTAATTGTCCAGGGCGAAAAGGACGAATCTGTCAATTATACCCAATCGGTTTTGCTGAACTCTTATTTAAAACTTGCCGGTGTTAAAAATGAGTTGATCATTGTTCCCAATGCGCCGCACTACGGGGTAATGTTTGATGCGGAAGAGATCAGGAAGAGGGTGTTTTATTTTATGGATGAGTATCTGAAGTAGTGTCCGGGGTGTCAATCAGGTGTTCTTCTGTTATGGTTTTTAGCAGGTATTTTAATACCAGTGCGTTCCAATCCTGCATAAAAGTATAGCCTTTTTGCTGGGTTTTGTTCAGCTTGTTGTATACCATAAAGTAGTGGCGGTAATTGCTGATGCCAACGTCCCTGATATTTAGGGAAGTTTTGTCCCATGCAATGCTATCTTCGTTAAAAATCATTCCGCAAAGCTCAAAGCTTTGGCCTTCTTTAAACCTGTTATAGTATTCGGTATATCGCTTTAGAAAATGATGGCTCCAAACGCTGTTTACGAGGTCGGCCCAGTTTTTACCATACGCTTTTTTGCGTAAGCCATAATAACTGCTGAATTTTATAATGATATTTTTTTGATGCGTTGTTTTAAACTCGATCATAAAATGCCTGCCGATGGTAAAAGCACGACCGCTGATCCATTTGAAACCGTACCTGAAAGCTACCAGATCATCTACGGGTATAATAACAGGAATGCCGTTTGGTGCCATATCGATAGTGATGCCATCTTCGCTGATGGTGACTTTTTTATAAGGTTCTTTGCTTAAAAGTTTTGGTATTTCGATGGTGACAGGCGGTTTCATGTTGCTATTTAAATCTGATTTTTTTTGTAGAGACGCATCACACGCGTCTCCCATAGAACAAGCGGTGAGATTTGAACGCGGGAAACGCATGTGATACGTCTCTACATCAAAGAAAATCTTTACCCGTTTTTAGACATCGCCTAAGATAATTTAAATTAATTTTATGTTTGAGCAAAATATCGGGTATGGCAGTAATTACAGGTCAAAATCAAAAAAGTAAAGTAAAAAATATCCTGTTTGCGGGTTTTATTGCCGGTACGCTGGATGGCCTTGCAGCCATGCTGTTAAATTATAAGCTTAACCCTGCCGTTATTTTTAAATTTATTGCCAGCGGCGCGTTCGGGCCTGCGGCTTTTGGCGGTGGTGCCGAAATGATTGTTGCCGGGGTGTTTTTTCATTATATTATCGCTTTTGCTTTTAGTGCAGCTTTCTATCTTGCTTATCCTTTCTTTTTAAACGGATTGAAAAATAAATATGCCGTGGCCTTTATTTACGGCATAGCTGCCTGGATAGTGATGAACCTCGGTGTTGTACCGCATAGTAAAATAGCCATGAAAAATGGCTATCATATCCCGGTTACCACCATATTAACCGGTATGGCAACCCTCATTATTTGTATTGGCCTGCCCATTGTGTTGATAGCCGACAGGCAAAATAAAAATAAGCCCGACAACCATGCTGCAAAAAGAGATTGATACCCAACGCTTGAGTTTAAGGCAGCTTACCGAAGCCGATGCGCCGGACATTATGGCCATCCGGGCTAACGAGCAGGTAAACCAATACCTTGAACGCCCTAAAACCTGCACGCCGGATGATGCCCGCAACTTTATCAGTAAAATAGCAAGCATTGTAGCCGGAGGTGATGGTTATTATTGGGCGATAACCTTAAAACAAACCAATGAATTGATAGGAACGATATGTTACTGGAATCTTGAACCGGCCCAAGCCAAGGCCGAAATAGGCTACGAGCTTCACCCGGATTACCAGGGCAGGGGATATATGACTGAAGCTATTGATGCCGTTATATCCTTTGGATTTAACTCCCTCAATTTTGAATTAATAACCGCATGCCCGCTCAACGGCAATTCAAATTCGGTAAAGTTACTGGAGCGAAGCGGCTTTTTATTTTCCGGAGATTTTACGGATCAGGATACTGGAAGCAGATACCTCGATTATAGGCTAAGCAAATCCCGCTGGTTATCTGCAAAACCATAAAAAGAAAAGACCCGGTTAAAATAACCGGGCCTTCCTGGATTTAAAATTTAAAAAACATTTATTGATCACTATTAAGGCATCATGATGCCATTAATGCCATGTACCACACCATTGCTGGCTTCGGTATCGAAAGCAGTAACCAGTACGGCATTGCCTTTGGCATCTACAATTTGCAGGTTGCTTTTATCATTCACAGATAAATGAAGGGTTTGCCCATCTATGGTTTTCAGATCGGCCTTGCCTTTGCCGGCACTTAAGGCTTTGATAATATCGGCCTTGGTGTATTTACCCGCAACCACGTGATATTTCAGGATGGGAGCAAATTTGGCCGGGTTTTTCATTAAATCATCAAACTGTGCTTTCGGCAATTTGCTAAAAGCTACATCATTTGGTGCAAATATGGTGAACGGGCCAACAGCCTGCAAAGTAGGCTCTAACTGCGCCGATTTTATAGCAAGGGCCATTGGCGCGTAATTGGTTGAGGTGGCCATAACGCCAACCACATCGCCCGATGCGGCTGCTGTTGCTGTTGCAGCAGGAGCGGCAGTTGTTTTAGCAGTATCTTTTTTGGTTGTATCCTGTGTTTGAGCCATGGCCCTGGTAGAGAAAAATCCGATGGCTACCGAAGCAACGGCTATTAAAACTGACTTTTTCATGTTCATCTTTCTTTCTGTTTTTGTTAGTAATAAAATGTAAATGAGTAGCCGTTTGTGTCGATATAATTAATTAAAAGTTATTTAATTGGTTAATTACAATAGTTTAATAACTGGTAATTACACCAAATGGTTTTTAATTAATTGACATTTGTGGGTAACCCGGTGAGGGAGAGGAAGAAAAAAGCCCGTTTAAACTTGTTTTAAACGGGCTTTTTTATAAAAATCAAATGAGATGTTATTTTCTCGCCTTTTGCAATTCGGCAAAATAAGCAAGCAGTTTATCTATATTTCGTAAAGTGTATTTATGCTCGTGAATTTTGTCAACGGCCTCTGGCTCATCGCCCATTACATCGCTCATAATATCCTCAAAATTTTCGTCGGTAAGGCGCTTCATGCCGGCGGTATTTTCTCCGTAATAGTAAATAGTTTTCGAGCTGCCGCCACGACCGCCACCGCCGCCAAGGTTAATGCCAATGCCGCCGCCAAGTCCGCCGCCGTAGCCACCGCTTCCGTAACCAGCCGAAATACCCGGTGAGATACCGAAACCACTTCCGCCGCCGCCTCTGCCGCCTTTGGTCATATATAGTTTTACCGGTTCATCAAGCACTACCTGTACAAAGTCGGTTTCTTCTTTAGCCCAGGTTTCGTTGGCAGGGGCGTGAGCTACCACAAAGCTGTCTTTCCCGGCTACGTACGATTGCAGGTCGCTGGCGCTCAGTTTATAAGGATTTGTTTTCTCGTTTTCTTTAAATTCAATAAAGCCTTCATCTTTAATAGGGCTTTTGCCAGGCGGATTAGTGCGGATCAGCCCCGTTTCGCGATTGCCTTTAATATCGGTAAAACTGCCCGGCTGCCATTTTTGCGAATAGGCGGATATCCCACAAAAAACAAAAAATAAAATGAAGAGAATTGAACGCATAATAAGTTAAAATACTGATACAAATGAACGCAAATTTTAAGCTTTTAATATCAATCCGGTCTATTTTACATTTTTTGGCAGCTCGCCGGTTTTATAGTATTTAACCAGGTCGCCGATGTGTTTATGATCGAATGTTTGGTTGCTGATCCGTGCAAGTACTTCCGGTTTATCAGCCATTACTTTTGATAACAGTTCGGCAAAGTTTTCTTTGGTAACGCGGGTAAGATGTTCAGCGTCGGGCCCGGTATAGAATACAGAATAATTTAAATCAATACCACCGGCAAAGCTATATCCGGGTAAGCCGTTCATCGCTGCGGTGGGGTTGCCATAATTGCCGCCGGGGGTATAAGGTAAATAGCTGTACAATTTTTCGGGATTTTTGCTTAGCACGATTTTAATGATCGGGTTCAATTTAAAATCTTTGTTTTTGATCACCATAAAGGTGTCGGCCTCCATGGTGAAGCTTTTCATGAAATTGGTTGATACATAAACAAAATCGGCATCCTTGTTTTCCTTATAGCTGATGCAGCCGCCCTTGCCTTTGCCGAAAATGTTTTGATCGGCCAGGGTCCAGCTTACGTATCCCGTGTAAACTTTGTTGGTCGTATCAACAAACGAGCCGGGGACAAATTTATCAAAACGTTTGCTTTGCGAATGAGCGGTAACAGTAACACTTAAAATACACAACAACAGAAAAATAGTACGCATAAGATTTAGATATTTGAGGCGAAAATAAACAATTATTAAATGCATTTAACTGTTGATTTACGAAGCGATACCGTAACCAAACCAACCCCCGGCATGCTCGAAGCCATGTGGAGCGCCAAAGTGGGTGATGATGTGTTTGGCGAAGATGAAACCATAAACGCCCTCGAGGCCAAAGCCGCCGCCATGTTTGGCATGGAGGCTGGGATATTTTGCCCATCAGGCACCATGACCAACCAGATAGCCATTAAATGTTTTACCCAACCGCTTGATGAATTGATTGCCGATCAAACGGCACATGTTTACCGTTACGAAGGTGGGGGCATTGCCTTTAACTCGGGCGTATCAACCCGTTTGCTTGAGGGTTACCGGGGCATTATAACTGCCGAAATGATAGCGCCGGAGATTAACGCCGAGAATATTCATTATCCGCATACCAGCCTGGTGGTGCTTGAAAATACGGTTAACAAGGGGGGCGGCAGTTGCTATACGCTTAACGATATTAAACCTATTGCAGATTTATGCCGCGATAAGGGTTTAAAACTTCACCTTGATGGAGCACGCATTTTTAACGCGCTTACTCACACCGGTGATGCTGCTTTGGATTATGGTAAATATTTTAATGGTATTTCTGTTTGCCTTTCTAAAGGTTTGGGAGCTCCGGTTGGCTCGGTTTTACTGGCCGATAAAGAAACTATTAAATATGCACGTCGCATCCGCAAAGTATTGGGCGGAGGTATCCGCCAGGGCGGCTTTTTAGCAGCCGCGGCTATTTACGCTTTAGATCATCATATAGAGCGGTTAAAGATTGACCATGCCCATGCGCAGGTTTTGGGAGAAGAGTTACGCCGCCTCGCCTGGGTAAGCAACGTGATTCCTGTACAAACCAATATTGTGCTTTTTGATACTGTTGAGCCTGCCGCCGTTGTGCTGGCTAAGCTTGCTGAAAAAGGTATAAAGGCTGTTGATACCGGCAAACACCGCATCCGTTTTGTAACGCATTTAGATGTGCATCCGGAGCAGGTGGAGTATACGGTTAAGGTTTTAAAATCGCTGTAAAATCTCATTAAAAAGTAATGCCGAACTTGTTTCGGCATCCCACTTGCAAAGCAGCCAGTTAAGCAAAGCTGGCTACCTGTCCTGTGGGATGCCGAAACAAGTTCGGCATGACGGTGGGTGATATGTTATTCAGAAATCGCAACGTTTGTCTATTCAGGCGCCGAGGCTAATTACCCCCTATCAGCCGCCTGCCTTTCAACCATCCATTGCGGATATTCTTTAGTAAGGGCGCTTACTTCGTCAATACGCATCAGTTCATCGGCAGATAACTCCAGATCGATAGATTTAAGGTTATCATTTAGCTGATCGATAGTTTTGGCACCTATGATGGTGCTGGTTACGCCTTTCTGCAAACGCACCCAAGCCAGCGCCACCTGCGCCGCAGATACGTTGTGCTGTGCGCCAATTTCGGCTATCACATCAATAATATCATACGCTTTTTCTTTATTCACCGGCGGGAAATCGAAAATATCCCTGCGCGAATCGCCTGCCTTTTCGTTATTGCGGGTGTATTTACCTGATAAAAAGCCACCGGCCAGCGGGCTCCATGGCATTACGCCCAGGTTCAGATCTTCGGCTACGGGCAGCACTTCGCGCTCGATATCGCGGCCGGCCAGCGAATAGTAGTGCTGCAAGCCAATAAATTTATTCCAGCCGTGCTTTTCAGCAATGCCTGCGGCTTTCATAATCATCCAGGCTGGCCAGTTGCAGCAGGCTATGTAGCGTACTTTACCGGTTAGCACAATATCGTTAAGGGCGCGCATGGTTTCTTCAACCGGGGTGCGCTGGTCAACACCGTGGACATACAATATGTCGATATGATCTAATTGTAAACGCTTTAAACTGGCATCAACCGAATTAAAGATGTGAAAGCGCGACAGGCCTATGCTGTTAATACCTTCGCCCATTTTGCCGCGTACTTTGGTGGCAATCACCAGTTCGCTGCGATCAAAGCCTAAATCGATAATAGACTGGCCCAGTAATGTTTCTGATTCGCCCTGCGAATACACGTTGGCAGTATCAATGAAGTTAATGCCTGCATCAACAACGGTTTTCATCAATTGGTTAACGCCGTCTTGTTGCAGTTTACCTATTGCCGACCAAATGCCCTGCCCACCGCCAAAGGTCATGGTGCCAAAGCAAATTTCGGATACCAGCAAGCCGGTACCGCCTAAAAAATTGTATTTCATAAGTAGATGGATTTGTGTGGCGTGAAGTTAGGATGACATCCAGGCAATGTCAACCACAAAAAGTCAGCGAAAGGTAAAGTTGGGTATAGGTAACGAGGCTGTTACCAGGTAAATGAATGTGGTGAAAATAGATGAATAAATTTTTTTAATTAATTCTACTAAGTTTATAGATATTATAGTATATTTGTTGGCACAGCAATTAAGTACACATGATTATTAATATCGAAATAAAATCAGGCCTGTCTCCAACCTTTTACAAGGTTAGTAGCCCGCTGTGTATGTGTTGCTGTTATTAGTTTATTTCGCTCCCCCGCCGGTTTTCATTAAAATTTCACTGACCTCTTTAATCAATATATTTATGAATGCATCCTATAACACACAAGCTATAAAAGCCCATACGCAGGGCTGGCTAATGCGTTACAGGGTTATTTATGGATTATGCCGTTGTTGTTGCCAGGCTATCTGATACCAAATCCTAATCACCTGGAAAAACAACATTTATCTGATAACACATAATCTATTTTAACATGCAAACCACAAATAAAAATAAATACCCGTTTTTTGATCTTCTTGAAGTTGTTGCCGAACCCGATCTTTCTTTTCGTAAAGTAAAGTCGCTTAACCCGGTAAAAGCAGGAAACTTTGTACCTGATTTTAAATTAAGCAGCGATTACAGCCGCTGGCAGCAATTTTATAACGGTGCCGAAACACATGGGCGTTTACTGGTCAATAGTTTACTGAGCAAGCCGCTGGTAGTATCATTTTACTCGGGCCACTGGGGGGCTTACGGTTTAGAACAGCTTAAACAGCTCAACGCCCTGCAGCATGAGGTTAAGGCAAGTGGCGGAAGCTTGCTCATTATCACCGATGAGCGTACCGACGAATTGGAAAAGCTGGCCTGGGAGCACAGCTTGTCATTGAATTTTTACCATGACGCCGATAAGCAGATAGCACAGCAATTCAGAGTTTATTCGGACGATTACCCGGTATGGGACAGATTTTCGGGCATCGATGAAAATGCGCCGCTGTTGGCTACATACGTTATCGAGCCATCCAAACAGGTAGTGTATAATCATATCGACTGGGATTTTTTAGACACCTTTTCTGCAGGCGATATCATCAGTGCGGTTTACGAATCGGCTTTGATTGCAAACAGTAAGAAATCAGCATAAATTTTAGGCTAAAAGCAGAAGGCACAAAGCCTTAAGCTGATTAATGATTTGACCGTATATAAAGCAGCATACATTAAAACAAAAGCCGGACTAATGTTTAGCACATTGTCCGGCCTTTTTATTGTGTTGGGGGAAGAGCGTTTTATTTTAATTCGAGGGTTACCACCGATTTTGCAGGGAGGGCAACAACCAATTTTTCGCCATCTTTTTTGGCACCGTTAAATGCACTCAAATGAATTTTATTGGTGTCTTTAAAAGTATTAACATCGGTAAGATTAGCCGAGGTTAATACCTGGCCGCTAACGGTTTGCCATTTAATATCGCTCAAACTGGTTGTGATGGTAATGGTGTTATGCGGATCGAGGTTAACCAGCGAGATGTGCACTTTGCCGGCAGCATCCTGCGAGGCAGATGCGTTTACCGCCTCAATCTTTTTGCCGTCAACTTCATAATCAGGAACGTTTAATTTAATTGGTAGATATTTAGCGTCCTGGTGCACCTTGTACATGTCAAATATATGATAAGTAGGGGTGAGGATCATTTTCTCCTTATCAGTTAGTATCAATGCCTGCAATACGTTGATGGTTTGTGCGAGGGCTGCCATACGCACGCGGTCGCTGTGGTTATTGAATATGTTGAGGGTGGTGCCGGCAATCAGGGCATCGCGAAGGCTGTTTTGTTGATATAGGAAGCCTGGGTTGGTGCCCGGTTCGGGATCTGTCCATACGCCCCATTCGTCAACCACTAATGCCACTTTTTTATCAGGATCATACTTATCCATAATGGCCGAGTGCTTGGTAACCAGTTCTTCCATTTTAAGGCAGTTAACCATAGTGCCGAAATATTCCTTTTCGTCAAATGCCGTTGCCGAACCTTTTTTGCCCCAGTTACCGGTTGGGATGGTATAATAATGTAAAGAAAGACCTGACATCAGCCAGTTAGGGATGTTTTTCATACAAACTTCAGTCCACCGGTAATCATCAGAGTTTGGCCCGCTGGCTATTTTTTTCAGCTTGGCGCCAGGGTAATCTTTGGCAAAAGCCGCATAGCGTTTAAACAAATCGGTATAATATTCGGGCGTCATATTACCGCCACAGCCCCAGCTTTCGTTACCAACACCCCAAAAGGTTACTTTATAAGGCGCAGGATGACCATTTTTAGCCCGCAGCTGTACCACGGTGCTGCTGCTGTTAGAGTTAAGGTATTCAATCCATTTCGACATTTCGTCAACCGTGCCGCTGCCTACATTACCGGCTACATAGGGCTCACAACCCAGTAAATCGCAAAGCTGCAAAAACTCGTGCGTGCCGAAGCTGTTATCCTCGGTAATGCCGCCCCAGTTGGTATTTACCATGCGCGGGCGTTGCGCCGCAGGGCCAATACCGTCGCGCCAATGATACTCGTCGGCAAAGCAGCCGCCGGGCCAGCGCAGGTTGGGGATCTTGATTTTTTTCAGCGCATCAACAATATCCAGGCGAATCCTGTCCTGTTTTTTTACAGGCAGATTTTTATCAACCCAAAAACCACCATATATGCCATGGCCCAAATGTTCGGCAAACTGGCCGTAAATGTGCTTGCTGATGGTTGTTTTTGAATCGGTACTGATATTAAGTGTACCGGTTTGCCCGAATGCCGACGAGCCTAATAACGACAAAGCGATAACGCCAAGGTGTAAAAGCGGGTTCTTTTTCATTGAAACTTAGGTTTAACAGAATGAGCAGTAAAGAAAAGAAAAAAATATTAATAAGTGTTAAAATAACAATAAAAAATAACCGTTGATTTTTGGGGTGATTACGTTGATTTCGCTGATTGCTTGTATGGTGGGGAGTTGACCGTTGATTTTTGGGGTGATTACGTTGATTTCGCTGATTGTTTGTCTGAATCAGAATTTACAGGATTTTAGAATTAACAGAATGGGACGGTTTATTATCCAATTGGCAAAATCAAAAATCAATTGCCCCGTTGCCAATTCATAAAAACAATCAGCGCAATCAGCGTAATCAAACATCATCAACGGTCAAAATCGGTGTAATCAAAAAAAATCGGTGTAATCCCAGCAAAAAAAATCAGCGAAATCAACGTAATCAAGAACAATCAACGGTTCAGACGAATAAACTCATCAAAACCCTTGCTGCTGTAATCAGCCACGCCGGCATGCTTAAAAATCAGCTTTCCCTGCTTATCAAAAACGAGGGTAGTGGGGATGGTACCGTTCATCAGGCTATCGGGCACAGCGTTGGTTTGGGTGTAAAGGGGGAGGGAATAGCCGTTTTTATCCATAAAAGCTTTGGCTTTACGCAGATCGCCGTCAACATCAACCATAATGAATTTTACGTGCTCATCATTTCTGTACTTATTATACAATTGGTTTATGGTTGGCATTTCGGCAATACAAGGCGGGCACCAGGTAGCCCAATAGTTTACAAATACAACTTTGTTATGAAGAGTTTGAATAGATGACAGATTGCCCTCTGTGTTTTTAAACTGCAGATCGGGGATATTGCTGAAGTTTTTTTCTTCGGATGCAAAGCCGGCAGGATTGGGGTTGAAAATACCTATAGCCATCAACCCACGGATAAGATAGCTTCTGGCTTCGGGTTTAAAAATAACAAGCAGCAACAATGCGATGGTCAGCATGCTGATGATGTTTGATATCGATATTTTTTTCCGCTGGATCATAATTAATTTTAACTTGTATTAAAATAGCCTGCTTCGCGCCTTGCGTAAAAATCAGCCTAATGCGGTAACTTATCCCTTAACAGGCCATAAACCCATGTTCCCAGGATAGCGCTTAAAAGCGTAACCGAAGTAACCAAAAAGCCGCTGCCTATCTGCGCAAACAACGGACCGGGGCAGGCACCAGTAATGACCCAGCCGAGCCCGAAGACCAGTCCGCCGTAAACGTTTCCCCAATTAAACTTTTTATCGGGGATGATGACCGGCTCGCCACTTGCGGTTTTAATATTAAAACGCTTAATAATTAAAACCGAGATCATTCCTACCACAATGGCGCTGCCAATAATACCGTACATATGGAACGACTGTAACCTGAACATCTCCTGGATCCGGAACCAGGAAATCACCTCCGATTTTACCAGTACAATGCCAAACAACAGGCCTGCAAACATATATTTAAGGTTGCGCATATTATAGTTGTAAAAGGTAAGGTAAAATAAACCAGGTCATGATAAAGCCGCCTGCCATAAAGCAGCAGGTAGCTATTAATGATGGCCATTGCAGGTTGGAGATGCCCATAATAGCATGCCCGGAGGTGCATCCGCCGGCATAGCGGGTACCAAAGCCCACCATGAAGCCGCCAATCACCACAAAAACAAATCCACGAAGGGTAAGTAGCTGTTTAAAACTGAAAATATCGGCAGGCAACAAACCGGCAAAGCTTTTGATGCCCTGTTGTTGTAATAAGTTATGGGTATGCGGATTGATATTAACAGCGTGGTTACCATCTAAAAAATAAACTGCAATAAATCCGCCCACAACAATGCCTGCTACAAAAAGCAGGTTCCAGCTTTCTTTTTTCCAATCGTACTTAAAAAACGGGATTCCGGCCGGCAGGCAAGCCGCACAAATATGCCTTAATGATGATGAGACGCCAAAGGTTCTGTTCCCGATAATAAGTAAAACAGGTACAACAAGGCCAATTAGCGGACCGGCCACATACCAGGGCCAGGGTTGTTTTATAAGGTCCATATTAAAATAAACTTTAGCGTGTAAATATAGCTTATTGAAAAACTTTGCCAGCCCGCCTTAGCCGATTAAAAGTTTTATGGCTCCAATTTTTAATTTTATTTGCTTTAACAACAATGTTACAATATATTTACCCTTAATTATACACCCAATTAATAAACCCATCTGGTGAAAAGGCTTATTGCCATACTGCTGTTAAATGTGCATCTGTTCAATCTGGGCGGATATAACCTGGCATTTCAGTATTTTATCCACCGATCGGAAGTGCAGATTGTTAAAGAGATTTACGAAAACAAGATAGATAAAACCAGGCTTGTTGAAATTAAGATCCCGGTGCGGTTGCCAAACATAAGCAGTTGGAATGGCTATGTACAGGATCAGGGGCAATTACAATTAAAAGGCGTGTATTATAATTACCTGCGTTATAAAATAACGCGCGATACCATGTCATTTATATGTATAGCCAACGCAGTAAAAACGCGGTTGGTTAGTGCCAACCTTATTGTGGCCAAAGAAATAAGTGATGTACCGCTTGGCAAAAAGGGCGGGCATGAAGCTCCCCTTAAAAAAACAGGAGCTGCCAATGACTACAGCCTTCAGTTTATGCACTACCAGTTTCTTACTTATGGTGCCATGCTTAAGGTAAAACCCAATACTCTACTCTACCTACATACTTCACCCTTCATCGAGTCGCCCGGCAAACCACCTAATGCCGCCTGTTAATCATTACCTGTAAATTGTAAGTTTTTAGTTTTGCAGTAAGTAGCAGCTTATATGGCCGCCTGAGGTAGTTTTATGTCGATCTGGATTTTTGGGAAAGCCATATCCCTTTCAATCCCGCTAATTGCGTAAATGCTTCCGGTGTTATATCGGCTAAAACCAGGTAAGTTAATTGTGGATGTTTTTTGTACGATTGCTAACTGGATAAACCACTACCCAATCAAGTCAATCAACCATTCACAAAATTACAGCCCGTTCTGCAACAGTGTGTTATTACTAACCGTTCCCTAATTTTTTAAAATGAAATTTATGTCGCTGTATTATTACAGATGTAGTATAGTTATTTGCTTTTTTGTTGCCTTAGCGCAATTTGCCAAAGCTCAAACCGAAACCGATGCTTTGATGATCCCTAAAAACTATTTTTGTGCCGCCGCAGTATATTCCCACGGAAGTTGGGATCACTACTGGGAGGGGACATTTAAAAGGGATAATCCAAACTTAGGTACCGTAAGCACCAATACGTATACGCTGGGTGGCAACTACGGTTTGTCAAACCGTATCAACCTGTTAATGATGGTGCCTTTTGTTACAACCAACGCATCGGCAGGCACCCTGAGGGGCGAGAAAAAATTCCAGGATTTGATGTTTGCCTTTAAGTGGATGGCCGTGAAGGAAGAGATAGGCAGGGGCTTGTTCAGTTTCCATGCCATAGCCTCAGGCTCGGTACCGCTAAGCAATTACGAAGCCGATTTTCTGCCGCTTTCGGTTGGTTTACACAGCAAAAACGTAGCTATCCGCGGTTTGCTTAACTACCAGATAGGCAGGTTGTTTGTTGCCGGTGCCGGCCAGTACGTGCGCCGCAGCAATATCACTATCGACAGAAATTCATACTACACCACCGAAATGCATTATACTAACGAGGTTGAAATGCCTAACGTTACCAACTTTTTGGCAAGCGCCGGCTACCGCAGTTTGAGATTTAACGCCGAAGCCACCTTTACCAAAATGACAACTTTGGGCGGGTTCGACATCCGTAAAAACGATATGCCTTTCCCAAGCAACAAAATGAACGCCAATGTTGTGGGGGCCTTGTTTAAGTACAGCACGCCAATGGGTATTGAGGTTACCGCGGGCGGCAACTATGTTTTAAGCGGCCGTAACGTTGGCCAAACACGTTCGGGTTATATCAGCGTGTACTATGTGTTTAATACCAAGGGTGAGAAAAAGTAAGAAGGGGAATTTTTAAAGAATAACAAAATGAAAAAAACATTACTTAACATAATTACAGGTACCCTTTTAACCGCCACTGTTTTCAGTTCGTGTAAAAAGGATATTTTAGATCGCACTGCCCTGTATCCGGCGCTGGCGCCATCAAACCTTGATTTAACAGCCGATACCTGGAAGCCTGTTTTGATTTCCGATTTTAATGCCTTTACTGTAGCTGCGCCGGATGCTGTTACCTCGCCGGCTTATATAGCCGATTTGAACGAGATTAAAGCCTACCAACGTAACCTTACCGATGCCCAGCAGAAAGTGATCCAGTACTGGAGCGCGGGTTCGGTTTTAAGGTGGAATGAGATTTTGCGCGAGTTGGTGGCTAAGCACAATGTACCGCCTTATCAAAATGCCGATGGCTCTTACCCGGCACCAAATTCGGCCAACCCGTTTAATTATCCTGAGTTCCCGTTTTCTAACCCTCCTTACGCAGCGCGTGCTTATGCCTATGTAAGTGCATCGCAATATGATGCTTTGATTGCGGCCTGGCATTTTAAAAACCAATATAAGCGTACCGCGCCTTATAAAAATGATTCGGGCGTAAAAGCTTTAATTCCCGCTTCCGAGTTGCCGTCGTATCCAAGCGAGGATGCTGTAGTATCGGGTGCCACTTCCGAGATCATGAAACTGCTTTTCCCTACCGAGGTAGCCTACATTCAGCAAAAGGTTGATGAAGAAAAGTTTTACCGCATAGCATCGGGCGCTAACACACGTGCCGAATTCACAGCCGGCGAATCATTAGGTCGCCAGGTAGCATTGTTGTTTGCTGCCCGTGCCCGTGCCGACCGTGCCGGTAAAGCCATTGGCACACCCGACATTTGGAAAAACTTTGAAATAACGACCGCTGCCAAAGGCGAGCAGTTTTGGGTGAGTTTAGAAACACCGAAAAGGCCGCCGATGTTACCGCTGTTTTCAAAAGTGATCCCGTTTTTGTTTGATACGCTTACCGTTGCAGCCATCAGGCCTCCGGCACCTTATGCCACCAATTCGGCCGAGTTTAAAAAAGAAACCGAAGAGGTGCTGTCATTCAGTAAAAACCGCAGCCGCGATCATGAAGAGCTGGTTGCATTTTGGGCTGATGGTGTTGGTACCTACACGCCTCCGGGCCACTGGAACGCAATTGCCGCCGACGAATTTGTAAAACAAAAATACAGCGAGGTACGCTGCGCCCGTAACTTCGCCCTCTTAAACATGGCCGAAATGGATGCGGCGATAGTTTGCTGGGATACCAAGTATTTTTATTTTAACCAGCGCCCGTCGCAGGCCAACCCTAATATCAAAACGCTTACAGGTGTGCCTAACTTTCCGGCTTACACATCAGGTCACTCTAACTTTAGTGGTGCAGCGGCTACGGTGTTAACCTATTTACTGCCGGATAGAGGCAGCAAGTTTAATGATATGGCACACCAGGCGGCCATGTCAAGGTTGTACGGAGCTATTCACTACCGCAGCGATTGCGAAGTTGGTTTAATAACCGGAAATAAGGTAGGCACTTATGCCGTTAACAGGGGTAAAGCCGATGGCGCGGATGCCAAATAACAGGATGTTGAATTTGACGACGAATAAATAACAAATGCGCGGCTTAACTATCAACCAAAAAATATATTTCACGCTTCGCCTTGCGGTGGCTATGTGCTTTATCGGGCATGGTGCTTTTGGCATCATCACCAAAGCAATATGGTGCAATTATTTTGCTGTAGCAGGCATAGGGCATGATACGGCTTATACGCTGATGCCAATTGTAGGTACTGTTGATATCCTGATGGGTATCTCCATGCTGGTGTACCCAACCCGGGCAGTAGCCGGCTGGTTGGTGATCTGGGGACTGGTTACCGCTTCGATGCGACCGCTCTCGGGCGAGCCTTTTGCCGAGTTTATTGAACGCGCAGGTAACTATGGAGCACCATTTGCACTGCTGCTTTTGCAGGGTGGTTTTAACACAGGCTTTAAACAATGGTTTAGCCGCATGAACGATGAGATTAAGGTTGACGCTGCAACACTTTCAAAAGTGACAATCTGGCTTAGAGTATTTGGTTTTTTGCTGCTGATAGGCCACGGTTGGTTAAACCTGATTCAAAAACAAGGTTTATTAAACCAATATAACGCGCTTGGCTTTGGCAATCCGGCTCAAACAGCTCAGTTTGTTGGCTTTTTGGAAGTGCTGGCTGCACTGATGGTACTTATTCGTCCTTTTAAAAATATACTGTTTGTATTTATTGTATGGAAAATAACCAGTGAGCTTTTTTATCCCAAATATGAAATGTTTGAGTGGATAGAACGCGGCGGAAGTTATGGTGTACTGCTGGCCCTGTGGTTTGCGGTAAAGAAAGCACCCGCCCGTGCTATGCTATGGCCCTTTAAACAAACATCTGATTTGGAAGCTTACTAATCCGTTTTAAAAATTACTGAAAATGCTTTTTAGCAGGGGTAAAATACCCTGCCTTGCTATACTATTATCTAAACAATTATAAATGCTAACCAAAACGCCCTACTACAAAACTATGAAGAACTTTACTTTGAAAACTATTGGTGCTGCTGCCATCCTTATATTCACTGCCAATTTAAAGGCAAATGCCCAGGGCTGTGTGGCCATTAAAGGCACCGGAGGTTTAATGACTATCGAGCATCCGATGGAGGATTCAACCGGATCTGAACAAAGCTGGGAGATTACCGCCTCTTTCAGGTATTTTAAATCATTTCGCCACTTTAAAGGAAGTGAAGAACAAAAACAGCGTCTGATTATCGGCAATGAGGTAATTAACCATCAAAGCACCTACGATTTGTTCCTTACCCGTAATTTTGATCGTTTCTGGTCGGTTTCGATAGGTGTGCCTTATCTTATCAATACCCGTTCGTCATTATATGAGCATGGCGGCAAGGAACGACATAAATCGTACTCAAACGGTTTTGGCGATACCCGGATCATGGCCAGCCGTTGGTTGTTTGACAGCCACAAAACAACCAAGGGCAATATCCAGGTTGGTTTGGGTATTAAACTGCCTACGGGTGATGCCGACTACATGTCGAACTTTTACAATGTGATCCCATCAAAACGCCCGGTTGATCAATCTATCCAGCTTGGTGACGGTGGGGTTGGTATCATTGCCCAGTTTAACGGCTTCCTTAACTTTAACAGCCATTTTAGCGGTTATACCAATTTATACTACCTCAGCAATCCGCGTAATACAAACAATACCCGTACTTACCGCGAAACCCTGAGCGCAACACTGGCTAACGAAGCAATTTCGAGCGTGCCCGATCAATACCTTGCAAGGTTGGGTGTAAATTACACTTTTGGTGGTGCTTTACGTGCATTAACACTATCTGCCGGCGGCCGTATTGAGGGCATCCCGGTGCATGATGTGTTTGGCAAAAGCGATGCTTTCCGTCGCCCGGGCTATATCATTTCTGTCGAGCCATCGGTTAACTATGCCTTTAAACGCTTTAATGTATTTGCCAGCGTACCAATTGCTGTAAGGCGAGATCGTACCCAAAGTGTTACCGACAAAGAAAACTCGGCCATACAGGGCAAATACGTAATTGGCGATGCGGCTTTTGCCGATTATGCCGTCAATTTTGGTGTGTCTTTTAAATTTTGAGATTTTATATATACTTAGTTGAATTGGTGAAGCCGGGAGTGAGATCCCCGGCTTTTTTTGTTTACCGGAAATCTGTTTGGAATTTCCTTTTATATTAATCGAATCGTTTTTCGGTAGTGGCATTAGGTATGTAAAATATATTTTTTGTAATACTTTTTTCTTTAAAAACAATAGTTTTACGCTCATGAACACTCCCGAAGAAAACTTTGCGGCGCTGGGTTTAAACCTGCCGCCTGCACCAAAACCACTTGGCGTTTACAAGCCTTGCTTAGCTGATGGTAAATATTTATACCTGTCGGGCCATGGCCCTGTGCAGGATGATGCCAGCCTGATTATCGGTCGCGTAGGCGATACCATTAGCCAGGAGGATGGCAAGCTTGCCGCCCGCCAGGTTGGCCTAACCATGCTGGCTACCATTAAAGCCAACATCGGCAGTTTTAATAAAATCAAACGGGTTATCAAAGTATTGGGAATGGTAAACTGCACGCCCGATTTTGAAAAACATCCATTCATCATTAACGGGGCCAGCGAACTTTTTGCCAAAGTTTGGGGCGAAGAAAACGGCATTGGCGTACGCAGTGCCGTGGGTATGGGCTCGCTGCCTGATAACATCCCGGTAGAGATTGAGGCGCTTTTTGAATTAGAAGATTAATTTTTGTAGAGACGCATAATTGCATCTCCCGTATGCAAATTAGCGTAGATTGTTGCTCACAACGAACCTAAAAGAGACGGATTTGATGCGTCTCTACCTCAAATTAGACCAATTTTAACTCATGTCAGCAAACTGGTACAACATACAGGATCTTGATAGGCTGGATACCCCGGCGCTGGTAATTTATCCCGATAGGGTAAAAACCAACATTGCCACCATTACCGGTATGATTGATAACGTAGCCCGGCTTCGCCCGCATGTTAAAACCTATAAAAATGCCGAGGTAACCGGCTTACTGCTTGAAGCCGGGATTAATAAGTTTAAATGCGCCACCATTGCCGAGGCCGAATTGCTGGCCATGAGCAAAGCGCCCGATGTGTTGCTGGCTTATCAGCCCGATGGCCCTAAGCTGCACCGTTTTATAAGGCTGATTCATGCTTACCCCAAAACGCATTTTGCCTGTTTGGTTGATAACGATGCTTCGGCCAAAGAAATATCTGATGCTGCCGAAAGGTACAAGTTAAAGATTGACGTGTATCTGGATATGAACGTGGGCATGAACCGTACAGGCATTGCCCCTGGTTTTGAGGCTTTGCAACTTTATATGGATTGCGGTGTGCTGCCCGGCATTAACCCCGTGGGCTTGCATGCTTATGACGGGCACATCCATGATGTTGATTTACAGAAACGTGCCGAACGCTGCAATTTTGCATTCGATCCGGTTTTAAAGCTTCAGCAAAATTTAAAGCAAAAAGGCTACCCGGAGCCGGTTATTGTTGCGGGCGGCTCCCCAACTTTTCCTATTCATGCCAAACGGCCGTATGTTGAATGCAGTCCCGGTACATTTGTTTATTGGGATAAAGGATATCAAACAGGTATGCCCGAGCAGGAGTTTTTACCCGCAGCTTTGGTTATTACACGGGTTATCTCCCTGCCTGGCCCTACCAAGCTTTGTTTGGATGTTGGCCATAAATCAATCTCGGCCGAAAATGAGCTGAGTAAGCGTATCTACTTTTTAAATGCGCCCCAACTTTACCCGGTAAGCCAAAGCGAAGAGCATTTGGTGGTTGAGGCCGGTAAAAATCATCAATACCAGGTTGGCGATGTGCTGTACGGTATTCCGCATCATGTTTGCCCTACCGTAGCGCTGTACGAACGCGCTTATACAATCGAAGAAGAAAATATCAGCGGCGAGTGGCTTAACCGGGCCCGTGACCGTAAGATCACCATTTAAATCCCTCTGAAAAAAATGTTTGTTGTTGATGCCCATCTTGATTTAAGTATGAACGCCCTCGAGTGGAACCGCGATCTTACGCGCTCCCTCGCCGAAATAAATGAGCGTGAACAAGGTTTAACCGACAAACCAGACCGCGCCAAAGCTACCGTATCGCTGCCCGAATTACGCAAAGGCAATATCGGCCTGGTTGTGGCTACGCAGATAGCCCGCTATGTTGCACCCGGAAACCCGTTACCCGGCTGGCACTCGCCCGAACAGGCCTGGGCACAAACACAAGGCCAGGTAGCCTGGTACAAAGCTATGGAAGATGCCGGCGAAATGGTACAGATAAATGATCTTGCCTCCCTCGAAAATCATTTAAAGCTTTGGAACGATGGTACGCCAAAAGATAAAAAGCCGGTAGGGTATATATTAAGCTTGGAAGGTGCCGATTCGATAGTGACGGTGCGTCATCTTGAACGGGCTTACAATTATGGCCTCAGGGCAGTTGGCCCGGCTCATTATGGGCCGGGCAGGTATGCGCAAGGTACTGATGCTACCGGGTATATGGGGCCAAAGGGACACGAACTGTTAAAAGAAATGGAACGCCTCAATATTATTTTAGATGCCACCCATTTGTGCGACGACAGCTTTTGGGAAGCGCTGGATCATTTTAACGGACATGTTTGGGCAAGCCACAATAACTGCCGGGCTCTTGTAAATCACAACCGCCAGTACAGTGATGAAATGATTAAGGCGCTTATTGAACGTGGCGCGGTGATAGGTGCCGCATTGGATGCCTGGATGATGGTACCTGACTGGGTTAGAGGAGTATCCACACCAAAAGGCATGAACTGCAATATGGAGGTGATGGTTGATCATATTGATCATATTTGCCAGATTGCCGGCAACGCGCTGCACGTAGGTATGGGTACTGATCTGGACGGCGCTTTTGGCCGCGAGCAATGTCCTTATGATCTGGAATCCATTGCCGATTTACAAAACGTGCCCCATCTGCTTAAAAAACGTGGGTATACAGATGAGGATATTCAAAATATGATGCACGGTAACTGGCTGAGGTTTTTGAGGAAAGCCTGGGCGTAGTTTGGTTTGCAGTCGTCTGAATCAGAATTTACAGAATTTGAGAATTAACAAAATTTAATTACAATACAAGAATTCTGAAAATCCTATAATTCTGTAAATTCTGATTCAGACAAAAGATATACAAAACCCATCCCTTTCTTCACGCAATAGTAAAACCTGCCTTTAATATCTTTAACTTTCCTCAATAAAATCTACTTTGCAAAACACTTACCTTAAACTGGGGTATTGTGTAAATTGCTATCTATACTATGAATGCAGAACAATCGAGGTTAAAAGATACCGGCTGGAAAAAATGGGGGCCTTACGTGAGCGACCGCCAATGGGGAACCGTGCGTGAAGATTACAGCGCCAATGGCGATGCCTGGAATTACATTACCCATGATATGGCCCGCAGTAAAGCCTACCGCTGGGGCGAGGAAGGCATTGCCGGTATTTGCGACAGGCAGCAGCTGCTTTGCTTCGCGATTGCTTTGTGGAATAAAAAAGATCCTATTATTAAGGAACGTTATTTCGGATTAAGTAACCCCGAAGGAAACCATGGCGAAGACGTAAAGGAAATGTACTACTACCTGG
This sequence comes from Mucilaginibacter celer, assembly GCF_003576455.2. Classification (NCBI taxonomy): domain Bacteria; kingdom Pseudomonadati; phylum Bacteroidota; class Sphingobacteriia; order Sphingobacteriales; family Sphingobacteriaceae; genus Mucilaginibacter; species Mucilaginibacter celer. The sequence continues at coordinate 3,111,345 of NZ_CP032869.1, read as the reverse complement.
ATAGCACGCCTACACACTCGTACATGAAAACTTTGTATAAATACCCCCAAAATGAGTTTCCGTACAAGTTGCTGGTTGACGAAAACAAACGCCGCGGCCGCCACGACCCGGAGTTTGAGCTGATGGATACCGGTATTTTTGATAAAAACGAATACTTTGACGTTTTTACCGAATACGCCAAAAACGCGCAGGAAGATATCCTGATTAAGATAACCATCCATAACAGAAGCTATCAGGATGCGCCGTTGAATGTGATGCCTACTTTATGGTTCCGCAACACCTGGGGCTGGGGATATGATTCGCGCAAGCCTGATTTTACCGCTCACTCAAATAAGGTAATAAGCGTTTTTCAAAAAGAGCTTGGCCAGATGTGGTTGCATATTGATGGCGAGGCAGAGCTGTTGTTTTGTGATAATGAAACCAACTCGCGCAGGTTATATAATTATGATGACGGGCGTAAATATTATAAAGATGGTATAAATGATTACCTTATTCATGGCGCCGATACTGTTAATCCGGCCAGAATAGGTACCAAAGCCGCTGTAAATTACGATCTGGTTGTCCCTGCCGGCCAAAGCGTTACCCTGCGCCTGCGCCTTTCGGAAGATGCCAATTACGGTTTTGAAGATTTTGATGAGATTTTCGCTACCCGCCTAACCGAAGCCGACCAGTTTTATAACGACATCCACGGCCAAACCATGAACCCTGACAGGCGACTCATTCAACGCCAGGCTTTTGCCGGCATGATGTGGAACAAACAGTTTTATTACTCAGATATCCGCCATTGGTTAAGCGGCGATAAAGGAATGCCCCGTCCGCCCGCGCAAAGGGAAAATGCCCGCAACAGCAAATGGAAGCATTTAAACACCCGCGATATTGTATCCATGCCCGATAAATGGGAATACCCCTGGTTTGCCGCCTGGGACCTGGCTTTTCATTGCATGCCGCTGGCTACCATAGATATGGCTTTTGCCAAAAATCAGCTGGTATTGCTAACCCGCGATTGGTATATGCATCCCAATGGACAGTTACCTGCCTATGAATGGGATTTTGGAGATGCCAATCCCCCCGTGCATGCTATGGCCGTATGGAATATTTACAAAGCCGATAAGGAAGCCAACGGCGGCAAAGGGGATACTTATTTCCTGGAGCGGGTTTTTCATAAACTAATGCTCAACTTTACCTGGTGGGTTAACCGTAAGGACGAAGCCGGGAACAATATTTTTGAAGGTGGTTTTTTGGGAATGGATAACGTCGGCGTTTTTGATCGCAACACCCATTTGCCTTCGGGCCAACACCTGGAACAGGCCGATGGTACCAGTTGGATGGCCATGTATTCGCTCAACCTGCTGCGGATTGCCACCGAACTGGCCGAAACCGATAAAGCTTACTCCGATATTGCCTCCAAGTTTTTTGAGCATTTTATCTATATCGTAGGTGCCATGTCTAACTTCGGCGATAGCGATGAAGGGCTTTGGGATGATGAAGACGGTTTCTTTTACGATCAGATCCGCTTTCCGGATAATGGCTCGGTGAAAATGCGGGTGAGGAGTATTGTGGGTTTGATACCCTTGTTTGCCACCGAAGTGCTTGATGAAAAAGATATTGCTGATAACCCGATTTTTCAGGACAGGCTGAAATGGTTTGCCGAAAAACGCCCGGACCTGGCCTCGCTGGTATCGCGCTGGAACGAAAAGGGGCATAACGGCAAACACCTCATCAGTTTATTAAGGGGGTACCGCATGAAATCGCTGCTGAAATACATGCTTGATGAAAATGAGTTTTTGAGCGAATACGGTATTCGCTCCTTATCAAAATATCACCTCAAACATCCTTTCCATGTTTCGGTAAACGGTGTTGAATTTGGCATAAGCTATGTACCCGGCGATAGCGACAGCGGCCTGTTTGGCGGTAACAGCAACTGGCGCGGCCCGATATGGATGCCCATCAACTACCTCATCATCGATAGCCTTCACCGCTTTCACCAATATTATGGCGACGAGTTTAAAATTGAATGCCCCACCGGATCGGGCAATTTTATGAACCTGAAAGAGGTGGCCAATGAACTTTACGGTCGTGTTTCTAAACTGTTTATGATAAATGAAAACGGTGAGCGACCGGTGTACGGAAAAAATAAAAAGCAACAAACCGATCCCCATTTTAAAGATCATATCCTGTTTTACGAGTTTTTTGACGGCGATACAGGCAAAGGTCTGGGTGCAGCCCACCAAACCGGCTGGACGGGGTTGATAGCTAATTGTTTATATGTGGAGTGATTTTTTTGATTTTGGATTGCGAATGTTCGATTTCGGATTTTTTTGCGGGGATTAAACCGATTGATTTTTGCTTACACCGATTTTGACCGTTGATAATGTTTGATTACGCTGATTGCGTTGATTTTTCCATGAATTGGCAATAGGTCAATTGATTTTTGCTTTCGCCGAATGGGGGGTAGACCATTTCATTCTGCTAATTCTAAAATTCTGTAAATTCTGATTCAGACAATTCCTACGGTGAAAATGTGGTAAAATGAATTATTTTTATCAGCTTATAAACAAAATCTCATGGCAGATCAGGAGTCATCATCGCAATGCGCACAACAACCCGCCGAGGTTGATTTAGGTATTGAAACACTTTTAAAAGTTACATCCAGTACCGATCAGCGCCTTAGCGATATGGCTGATAATAAGGCCCAGATCCTGATCACGGTAAACTCGATCATTATATCGGCCATTATCAGTTTGGTGCTCCGTAAGCTTAAGGATAACTCGTTTTTGATAGTACCCTCGTACCTGCTGCTTACTGTGAGTTTAGCAACTATGATCCTCGCTATTTTATCAACCCGGCCATCAATACCGCGGGGCAAGTTCAGCGTAAAAGATTTAGAGAATAAAAAGGCCAACTTATTGTTCTTTGGCAATTTTTACCGCATGAAGCTGGATGACTTTGCTGTAGGCATGAAGCAGGTGCTAAACGATAAGGAATATTTATACGAAAGCCTTATTAAGGATATTCACACCCAGGGCGTAGTTCTCGGCC